>NZ_LZKU01000233.1 GCF_001672975.1 Mycobacterium sp. 1465703.0 | reverse complement strand
ATCCGATCACGGCACCGATCGCGGTCTCTTCGATCCGCATCATCAGCACCCCGAACGAGAATTGGCCGAGCAGGCCGTAGAGCAACGCCAGCATGGTGGTGATCCAGAACGTCATCAGGCTGTAGGTGACCGTCATGAAGTAGAAGGCGCAGAACAGGCACACGAAGATTCCGGCGAGCGCGGCGGTCTTGTGACCGGTGAGCAGGGTGGCGACCAGCACGCCGCACGGCACGCCGAGCAGGGTGCCGAGTAGGCGTTGCCAGCCCTTGGTCAAGGTTTCGCCCCAGGAGTTGGTGCCGGCGAAGATGACGAACGCGGCGATCACCGCCCAATACCAGCGCGCCGGCGATACCAGTTCGCCGACGACGATGGCCAACGAAGCGGCGATCGAGACCTGGATGGCTTGCCGGGTGGTCGGCAACAACCCGGTGGTCTGGTCGTCCTCGGTGGCCTCCTCGGACCCGGCGTCCTCGGGCGCCGGCGGGCGCCCGCTATCGGCGTCGTCAAGCGGTCGGCCGGTGGTTACCCGGTCGATGACCGCCCGCACGTCGGAAGTTGCTGTCGCGGCGTTGATTATCGCCAGCACGAGGCGGCGTACGGCAGTGCTCCCGGCGTCATCGAGCGCCGGAACTCCGGCCTTCGAAGCCGAGCCGGCCTGCTCGTCGAGCAGGCGCCGCGCCCGGTCGGCGGCCCGGCGTAGCCCTTCGGGTTCGGGAAGGCGGATCGCTCGCGCCAGCCGGGCGAGCGCGTCGGCGAGTGCGGCCCGGGTGGATACCGGGATGGAATCCGGGTCCTCGCAGGCGAGCACGGTCGCGCGCCGACCGGCGGTGGCCACCCATTCGATGGCCAGCTCGGCATCCAGCAGCCACGGGGCCAGTTGTTCGGCGGTGACGCCGGGCCACAGCGTGCCGGGGTCGGCCTTGTCTTCGATCTGGCTTTGCACCATCAAGGCGGTCTCGTTGAGCCGGATGGTGCGGGCCCGCATGCGCCGGCGGCGTCGCTCATCAAGGCGGCCCGTCCGTACCGCTTCGGCGGTGGTGTCGATGACGATCGCCATCCGGGCCCGCAACGCCCGAATGGTGGCGCGCAGCACCTGCTCGGGTCGATCTGGCATCAGGTAGGCGGTCATCACGAACGTGCACACCGCCCCCACCACGACCGCCCCGATCATCCAGGGCAGCTCAGCGACGCCGGCCCGCAGATACAGCGTGAAGAAGTAGGACATGAATGCGACCATGCCCAGCGCCCTGCCCCGTGCCCCGAAGCGGCGGATGTAGGCCGCGGTGAACACGACGATCACGAAGACGACGTCGCTGGCGATCAGGTGCGGCGCCAGCACCGTGGCGGCGGTGATGGACACCGCGGCCGGCAGGGGCAGCAGCGCCATGGTGATCCGCTGCTGGCGAGGGTCGGGTTCGTTGACCGAGCGTGACGCCACCATGGTGATGACGACGCCCAGCAGGGCAACGGTCAAGGGTTGTCCCGTCGCCCTGGTCAGGAGGTACAGCGCCAGCAGTGATAGGCCAAGCGCGGCCGTCGTTCGCGTCGCCATCATCAGCCGAAGCAGGCCAGGATCCGAGCCGATCAGCCAGTTACGGGCGCGTTCGTAAAGGACAGTTATTCCGATGACCGCCTCTCTTGCAGTTGCCCAACAATGGTTACCCGAACCGTGCCGCAGCGACCAAGCTAGTCTTCGACATCGTGACGGGGCCGACGCGAGCGAAGCTGGCTGACGGTCGTGACCTGCTGTTCTTCTCGCTGCCAGGACATCATCCAGCGCCGGTCGAAGACCGTCGGCCGCTACCGGCGCGTGCCACTGATGCCGCCGCGAAGTCGCAGTTGCGGTTCGACCGGTCCACCGGGCAGTGGGTGATCATCGCGGCGCTGCGCCAGGACCGTACCTACAAGCCGCCGCCGGAGGCGTGCCCGCTGTGCCCGGGCCCGACGGGGCTGACCAGCGAGGTGCCCGCGCCCGACTACGACGTCGTGGTGTTCGAGAACAGATTCCCCAGCTTGTCCGGCGCGCAACCGTCGTTGCCCGTGCCGGCGCCGGTGCCCGCCGACGACGGCTTTGTGACCGCGCCCGGACACGGCCGTTGCGAAGTGATCTGTTTCTCCGCCGACCACAATGGGTCGGTCGCCCAGCTGGCGCCCGCGCATGCCCGGCTGGTCGTCGAGGCGTGGCGGCACCGCACCGCCGACCTGATGGCCAGGCCGGGGATCGAGCAGGTGTTCTGCTTTGAGAATCGCGGCGAGGAAATCGGGGTGACGCTGACCCATCCGCACGGTCAAATCTACGGCTATCCCTATCTGACGCCGCGCACCGCCACCATGCTCGAGCAGGCGCGCCGGCATCGAAAACTGCACGGCAGCAACCTGTTCGGTGATCTGCTGGCGGGCGAGGTGGCCGATGGCAGCCGCGTCATCGCCCGCAACGAGTTGTTCACCGCATTCGTGCCGTTCGCGGCGCGCTGGCCGGTCGAAGTGCACATCTACCCGAACAGGTTCGTGCGCAACCTGACCGAACTCGGCGAGGACGAGCTGGATGAGTTCGTGCGCGTCTACCTCGACGTGCTCGGTCGTTTCGACCGGATGTATTCCTCACCGCTGCCCTACATTTCGGCGCTGCATCAATACGACGGCACCGAGGCGCAGGCCGAAGGTTATTTCCACGTCGAATTGATGTCCATCCGGCGCAGCGCCACCAAGCTCAAGTACCTGGCGGCCTCCGAATCGGCGATGGATGCCTTCATCGGCGACGTCACCCCCGAGAGTGTGGCCCAGCTGTTGCGGGACCTCGCCCAATGACCGCGTCGATCCGCTACGCGGCGCCGGGACGCATCAATCTGATCGGCGAACACACCGACTACAATTTGGGTTTCGCGCTGCCCATCGCATTACCGCAACGCACCGTGGCGACGTTCACGCCCACCGATGCCGATGCGATCACCGTGATCAGCGACCGCGCGGACGCCCCGGTGCGCGTGCCGATCGGCACCGTTCCCGGTGAGGTGACCGGTTGGGCGGCCTATGTGGCCGGGGTGATGTGGGCACTGCGCCAAGGCGGCCACCCGGTGCCCGGCGGCACCATGTCGATCACCAGCGACGTGCAGATGGGTTCGGGTCTGTCGTCCTCGGCGGCGCTGGAATGCGCGGCGCTGGGCTCGATCGCCTCGGCCGCCGGTGTTCGCATCGATCCCGCCGAACAGGCCCGACTGGCCCAGCGCGCCGAAAACGAGTATGTCGGCGCACCAACAGGTTTGCTCGATCAGCTGGCCTCGCTCTACGGCCGGGAGGCGACGGCGGTGCTGATCGACTTCGCCGACCTCACCGTCACGCCGGTGGTTTTCGACCCGGACGCCGCCGGTGTTGCATTGTTGCTCATCGACTCTCGGGAGCGGCACACTCACGCCGACGGCGACTACGCCGCCCGGCGCGCGTCATGCGAGCGGGCGGCCGCCGACCTGTCGGCGAAATCGCTGCGTGAAGTGCAGGACAACGCGGACCGTCAAGGGCCGGCCGTGTTGGCCGCGGTGCGCGACCCCGTCGACGCCCGTCGGGCCCGCCACGTGCTCACCGAAAATCAGCGGGTTTTCGACTGCGTTGCGGCGCTGCGTGATTCGGACTACCCCGAAGCCGGACGGATTTTCACCGCCTCGCATGCCTCGATGCGCGACGATTTCGGCATCACCACCGAACGCATCGACCTGATCGCCGACGCCGTGGTGCGCGCCGGTGCGCTGGGCGCGCGGATGACCGGCGGCGGATTCGGCGGGTGTGTGATCGCGCTGGTGCCGCTCGATCGCGCGGACCAGGTCGGCGAGGCGGTGCAGCGGGCCGTGATCGACGCGGGCTTCGAGCAGCCCGTCGTCACCCGGACCCGCGCCGCCGCAGGCGCAGGGTTTGTGTGAGTGAGCGAGCCCGCCGGTTTCGTCGAGGTTCGGGTATACGCCGAACTCAATGACTTCCTGGCGGCACCGTCGCGTGGGCGCACGGTGCGTCGCCCGTTCCGGCCGCACCAGACCGTCAAAGACGTGTTGGAGGCGATGGGAATTCCGCACACCGAGGTCGACCTGATCCTGGTGAACGGGTCGGTCCAAGGCTTCGGTTACCGCCCGGACTTCGGTGACCGGATCGCCGCCTATCCGATGTTCGAGGCGCTCGACATCGGGCCAACCGCCCTGCGGTCGGTGCCGTTGCGCAACCCGCGGTTCGTCGTCGACGTCAACCTCGGACGGCTGGCCTGGCTGCTTCGGCTGTTCGGGTTCGACGTGTGGTGGTCGAACGACGCCGATGACAAGACCCTGGCCGACATCAGTACCGAGCAGCGGCGCATCTTGCTGACCCGGGATCGCGGTCTGCTGAAGCGGCGCACCATCACCCACGGTCTGTTCGTGCGCTCCGACGACCCTGAGGAGCAGGCAATCGCTGTCATCCGCCGGCTTGACCTTCGGCAGCGGCTGGCGCCGCTTACCCGGTGCATGCGCTGCAACGGAACCCTGGCTCCGGTGACCAAAGACGAGGTGATCGACCGGCTGGAGCCGTTGACCCGCGAGTACTACGACGACTTCAGCCGCTGCACGGACTGCGGCCGGATCTATTGGGCCGGGTCCCACCACGCCAAGTTGCTCGCTTTGATCGAAAAACTGCTCCAGCGGCTCTGATCGGCAGAACTTACCGGCCCGGCAATTTTATTGATTCCGCCGTGACCACTGGTCGAAAAATGTAACGTAACGGCAATGGGGGTACCTCATTCCTGCATCTGCAGCACCGGTTTTCCCGCCCGGCCAGTAGCGATCCCCGCGAGACCGCTACCGGTCTCTGCCGCCCGCTTCATCGCCCTCGACGTGAAAAGTCCGCCGTGGCTTGGGAACTAGACGGCCAGGCCGCAGCGATCGAGCGGGGCTTGGCCGGCGCGACGCCGCAACGCGTGGGCTGGTTCCGCTTCTACTTCGAAGGCCGACGCTGGGTGTGGTCCGATCAAGTGCAGCGCATGCACGGCTATGCACCCGGTACCGTGACGCCCACCACAGAGCTGGTGCTGTCGCACAAGCACCCGGCAGATCGTCCCGAAGTGGCCGACGGCATCAACGACATGATCAAGCGCCGTCAGGCGTTTTCGACTCGGCATCGCATCGTAGACACCGGCGGGATGATTCACCACGTCATGGTGGTGGGCGACCAATTCTGCGATGACAGTGGGAACGTCATTGGGACCCACGGCTTCTACATCGAGATCACGCCTTCGCCCGCGCGCAGTCGCGAAGACTCCATCAGCGCGAAGGTCGCCGAGATCGCCGGGCGGCGCGGCGTAATCGACCGCACCAAAGGAATGTTGATGCTGATCTACGGCATCGACGAGGACGCCGCGTTCAACATGCTCAAATCCCTGTCCCAATCGGGAAACATCAGGCTCGGACTGCTCGCCCAACGGATTGCCGAGGACTTCTCGGCGCTGGGCAAAGAGGTCATCACCGCGCGGTCGCACTTCGACAAGCGGTTGCGCACCGCACATTTGCGTGCACCCGGTGGCGACGAAACCACCTGAGCGCGCTAGCCGGCCGGGCTGAGCCGGACCGCGCCCAGATGCAGTCGGCCCACCGCCTCGGCGAACTCATCGCGTGTCGGTATGCGCTGATCGCGAAACTTCAGGCCGATCACGCGTTGGGCGCGTTGGACGCCGTAGGACTCGGCGCAGCGCACCAGCAGATCGGAGACGACGGCCCGGTCGCGGATGAGCTCACCGCGCATCGGCGTCGTCTTACCGTCGTAAACGACCTGGACGGGTCCGCCGTTGCGGAAGTTCTGCTTCCACGGGCTGCCGGTCAGCGCGTAAAGCTCGCCGTCAATCATGTGGGCGCTCAACGGGATTGAGTACGGGCGTCCGGTCTTGCGCCCGGTGAAACTCAATACCATGAACTGCTTGCGCGCCAGACCTGCCAGCGGACTGCGCAGCAGAAATCCCATCACCGGGTTGACCACACGCATCAGCGTCGACGGTGGATGTCCGGCGTCCACCGCATATGACTGCTCTGTCATGCGTTCACCGTAGAGCCAACCGGGCCGCACGCCTAGCGTTGCGGTGCGGCCGAGCCCAGGCGGTGATCCCGCCCCGCTGGTACGTGCCGCTCACCTGCCAGGCCTGGAAACCGCCGAGGGTGGGCGCCGAGGTTTTATCGCCTGAATTGTGGTCGTGGCCGCAACCCGCGAGCACCAAATCAGCACCGCGGTTGCCAGAGTCAAATATTTCACTAATCCAATCTCCCCGAAACTGGGCTGTTACCTGGGACGGCCGCGGCGAAATGACAGTAACCGAAATAGTCGTCAAGTTTGCCAGCATCTTTGAACTTTGTGGTGGCATCCGGTCGGTCGCCGACCGTTATCCGATTCGACGGCGAAAACGCCCACCGGAATACACCGCCGGTCGGTCGTTATCCAGTAATAGACAGGTATGCGGTCGCGGCGGGCCCTCATTGCGGTCATCGCGGCGTTGGCCGTCTTCATGGTCTTCATTGCGGCGGCCCCGCCGAAGGGCTACGACGGGCCGCCGGTGTTCGTGGCCAACCCGGTAGATCACGTTGTGACGCTCATCGGCACCGGGACCGGCGGCGAGACGGTGGGAGAGATCAACAACTTCCCGGGCGCCACGGTCCCGTTCGGGATGGTGCAGTACTCGCCGGATACGGCCGGCAACTACGCCGGCTACAACTACGACAACCCGCGCTCGACCGGGTTCAGCATGACCCATGCTTCGGTGGGATGCGCTGCGTTCGGGGACATCTCAATGCTGCCGGTCACCGGCGGGATCGGCATGCAACCATGGAACGCCGCCGAACAAATTGCCCACGACGACACCGAACAGGGTGTGCCCGGCTATTACACGGTGCGGTTTCCCGGTACCGGGGTGAAAGCCGAACTCACCGCCACCGCGCACACGGGTGTCGGCCGCTTCAGCTACCCGCACAACGGCCGGCCGGCGCTGCTCCAGGTGCGATCGGGTTCGTCGTTGGCCGGCAACTCCCGCGCCACCATTCAGATCGGGGAGGACAACACCACCATCACCGGGTGGGCCACCAGCGGGGGATTCTGCGACAAGCCCAACGCTTACACGGTGTATTTCGCGATGAAGTTCAGTCAGCCCTTCACCTCGTACGGATCCTGGGATGGCAGTGCGGTGTATGCCGGCGCGCGCAGCGCGAATGCGCCGTACAGCGGCGGTTACGTCGAGTTTCCGGCCGGCTCGGCGCTCGAGGTGCGCACCGCGATCTCCTACGTAGGCATTGACGGGGCGCGAGCGAACTTGGCGGCCGAGGACACGTCGGGTTTCGACGACGTTCGCGCCGCCGCGTCGAGGGAATGGAGCGCCGCATTGTCGCGCGTGACGGTGGCCGGCAGAAACGTCGACGACCTGACCACGTTCTACACCTCACTGTATCGATCGCTGCTGCACCCCAACATGTTCAACGACGCCGACGGGCGCTACGTCGGGTTCGACGGCTATATCCACACCGTGGCGGCCGGCCATACGCAGTACGCCAACTTCTCCGACTGGGACACCTACCGCTGCCTGGCCGCGTTGCAGGCATTGTTGTTCCCCGAACGGGCCAGCGACATGGCCCAATCGCTGGTAAACGATGCCGAGCAGAGTGGCGCACTGCCCCGCTGGGCGTTCGCCAACGCCGCGACCGGCGAGATGAGCGGTGATAGCGTGACACCGCTCATCGTCAATCTGAACATGTTCGGCGCCAACGACTTCGACGTCAAAACGGCGCTGCGTTACATGGTGGACGGGGCGACCAAAGGCGGCGCGGGCCTGGCCGGTTATGTGGAGCGCCGGGGCATCGACACTTACCTGCGACTGGGCTACGCGCCGTTCACCTTGGAGTTCGGTCGCAATGGCTGGATCGCCGACGCGTCGATCACCCTGGAGTGGTCGGTCGACGACTTCGCCATTTCCCGATTCGCCGACTCGCTGGGCGACACCGCGACCGCCGCCGAATTTCAGAAACGGGCGCAGTTTTGGCAGAACCTGTTCAACCCGACCAACCGATACGTGTTGCCGCGCAGCTGGACCGGCTTCTTCCGGTCCGGTCCGGGGGTTGTGGTGGTTCCGGAAGACTTCGGCCAGATCGGCTACGACGAGGGCAACGCCGAGCAGTACGTCTGGTCGGTGCCGCACAATGTCGCGGGGCTGGTGACCGCGCTGGGCGGCCGTGCGGCGGTGGCCGACCGGCTCGATCACTTCACCGAGAAGCTCAACGTCGGTCCCAACCAGCCCTATCTGTGGGCCGGCAACGAGCCGAGTTTCGGTGTGCCGTGGCTGTACAACTACATCGGTCAACCGTGGAAGACGCAGCGCACCGTCGATCGGGTGCGCGGGCTCTTCGTCCCGACCGCCGACGGTGAGCCGGGCAACGACGACCTGGGCGCGCTGGCCAGCTGGTACGTGTGGGCGGCGCTGGGCCTGTATCCGGCCACCCCGGGAACACCGATCCTCACCGTGGGCGCACCACTTTTCGACCGCATCGAAATCACGTTGCCGGCAGGCAAATCCATCCGGATCGCCGCGCCCGGCGCCTCCGGACCGCATCACCTCAAATACATCAGCGGCCTGAAGCTCGACGGCCAGCCGACCGAGCGTACCTCGCTGCCCGAGTCGATTATCCGCACCGGTGGCGCGCTGGCGTTCTCCCTTGCCGCCTACCCCGACAAGCATTGGGGCACAGCCGAAGCCGATGCGCCACCGTCGTTCGGGGCGGGTGGTTCGGCGTTGGCCGTCAACGTTTCTCAACCAATCGTCACCATCGCGCCCGGGCACACGGGCACCGTGACCCTCGATGCACAACGCATGGCCGACGGCGTCGACGGCTACACCGTTGCCGGCACCTCCTCCGACGCCGGGATCAGCGTCAAGCCGACGTCCGGCCGCTTCGCCACCGACGGATCGGCCAGCATCACCGTTCCCATCACGGTCACCCAGTCAGTGCCCGAGGATTACTATCTGGTGTCGCTGACCACCACTGCGGGCCAAAGCGTGCGCAGCTCAACCGTTTTCGTGGTCACCCAGACCGACTCCGAGGACTAGCCCTCAGACCATCTCGTTGCTGGTCAACCACCGCATCACCGGCCAGCCGACGAAGACCGGCAGCCAACAGGTCAGCATCCGATACAGCAGGACCGACGGCACCCCGACGGCCGCCGGAACGCCGAACGCGGCCAGGCCGCCGATCAGCGCCGCTTCGACCGCCCCGACACCACCGGGGGTGGGAGCGGCCGACGCCAGTGTTCCGCCCACCATGGTGACCACCGTGACGGCCACGAAAGTCGTTCCCCCGCCGAATGCTTCGATGCTGGCCCACAGCGCAAGTGCCGCACCCAGGGTGGTGCCCGCACAACCCAGCAGGATCAGGGCCAGCCGCCGCGGTTCGCGGGCGAGCTTGCCCAGGTCGGTCACCACCTCGTTCAGCTTCGGGCGCACCTCGGTCGCCAGCCACTTGCGCAGCGTGGGCACGAACAAGAATGTGCCGACGATGCCCAGTGCGATCCCGGCGATCAGGTACAGCAATGTCGCGCTCGGGACGAAATGCCGCAGGTTCATCGACGCGCCGGCGGCGGCACTGAACAACACCAGCAGCGCGAGATGGGCGATCACCTGTACCGACTGCTGCAGCGCTACCGCCGCGGTTGCGCGCATCGCCGTCAGGCCACTCTTTTGCAAGAACCGTGTGCTCAGCGCCAGCCCGCCGACACCGGCCGGAGTGGTGGTTGCGGCAAAAGTGTTGGCCACCTGGGCGATTGACAACGTCCAGAAGTTCACCATGCCGTCGGCGCAGGCCCACAACGCGGCGGCGGCCCCCACGTAGGTCAGCGCCGACACCAGCAGGCCCAGCAGCGCCCACCACCAGTTCGCGGTCCTCAGTTGGGAGAAGAACGTCGGTGCAGTGCTGATGAAGGGGTACGCGACATAGACCAGCGCACCGAAGAGCACCAGCTGGACGAGCTGGCTGCGGGTGAATCTGGTGATGGTCTGGGGTTTGATCTGATCGGCGCCGGTTTGGCGCTTGACCTCCGCCCGCGCGCCGGAGATGACGGCACCGGCATCGGGCACCGACCGCCGAATAGACCGCGGCACAGCAACTTTCGTGAGACGACGGGATGCGCTCAGGATGGTGTCCTTGCCGAACGCATCGATTGCCGCGGCCACCGCGGACTTCGGGTCGTACAGGGCGGCGGTGGTGACCAGCAGGTGCGCGATGTCGGATTGAAGCTGGGCATCGGTTGCGCCGTATTCGGAGTTGCCGAATCCACCGAACAGCACGGTGTCGTCCTCCACCGTGATGTGGTGGCTGCGCAGGTCGCCATGGGCGATCTGGTGGTCGTTGAGAACTCGCAGCGACTCCCACAGCCGGCCAACGGGAGTCGTCTTGGCGCATTCGTCGATGGGCGTGCCCCGAGCGGGCCGGTGCGAGTACAGCATCCACCCCCGGTCCAGCGGGGCGACGGCGACCGTCGCGGTGTTGGACAGGCCCGCGTCACCGATGGCGACCGACATCAACGCGCGATGCTCCACAGCCCGGCGCATGGATGTCACCAGGGGGGCCGTCTCGGCGTCGCGCAGCTTCAGCTTTCCCCACAGCTGACGCAGCGCCCCGCCACTGCGTTGATGCGGCCCGTACAACTCGATCAGCGCCGTTTCACCGAGGTGTTCACCGTCTGCCGAAAGAATCAGCGGGCCGCGACCGGCCGGCCGGACCACAGTGAGCCGCGAGACTGCGAAGCCGCCCTTGGCCAGGGCACGCACCGTGGCATCCAGTGGCACTTCGAGCGCCGGCGTGCCGACGACGAGCACTACCAGCGCGCCGACGACCCAACCCACCGCCAGGCCGACCAACGACCGCGCCGGAACGATGGCGCTGACCACCAGGTGGATGGGCACGAAGGCCAGCAGCAGCGCCCACCACCAACGCCGCCAGCGCGACGGCAGCCACGGACCTGAAACCGTCAGCACCGCGGCCAGCATTCCGATCCAGCGCGGGTCGTCGAGCAACTGGGCCGGCAGCGTGGTCAGCCGGTCGAGGGCGTCGAAGTGCCACCGCGGCGCGGCAAGGCCGGTGCCGCTGATCGACAACAAAACGATCGCGCTCAACCCCGCGGCGGCATAGGCACCCAGCAGTTTCCATTGCCCGGCGACGATCAAGCCGATGAGAATCACGAAGGGCAATGCCACGATCGCCAGTCCGTAGATCAGGTACACCGCATCGGATTGGGTGGGCGACAAGACGCCGACGATCTCCGAGATGGATTTCTCCAGCGCTATCCACTGCGGACGGGTGATCACCGAACCGGTGATCACCAGCGCCAAGAACAGCACGGCCAGCACCAGCCGCAGGATGTCATTGGTGCGCCGGGCCAGCGGCTGCAGCAAGCTGCCGGAAACGATGATGTCGCGCCCGTCGACTCGCATGTATTAACGATCCTTTGGATTCGCTCGGCACCGCTTGACACCGTGGTCTCGGCCCGCTGAATGGCCCGCCGACAAGTTAACTCAAATACCCGGTTCGTTGACAGCTCCCACACATCCGGCGCGCGTAGGGTCGGCTAGGTAGCTGTGCTAGCGAATTGGGGAGGACACCGACGTGGCCAGGACGGAGAACGACAGCTGGGAGATCACCGAGAGTGTCGGGGCGACCGCGCTCGGGGTGGCGGCGGCTCGCGCCGCGGAAACCGAAAGTGCGAATCCGCTGATCAGCGACCCGTTCGCGCGGGTGTTCCTGCAAGCCGCCGGAGAAGGCATGTGGGACTGGTTCGCGGCGCCCAATCTGCCCGCTCAGATCGCCGAGATGGAACCGGACCTCAAGCCGCGGATGCAGGGGATGGTCGACTACATGGCCACCCGGACGGCGTTCTTCGACAAGTTCTTCCTCGACGCCACCGGCGCAGGCGTGCGGCAAGTGGTGATCCTGGCGGCGGGGCTGGACTCCCGGGCGTGGCGGTTGCCCTGGCCCGATGGCACCACGGTCTACGAGTTGGACCAGCCGCAGGTGCTGGACTTCAAGGCGTCGACACTGCGCGACGAGGGCGCTGCGCCAACCTGCGAGCTGGTCAGCGTTCCGGTCGACCTGCGCCACGACTGGCCGTCGGCATTGCAGCAGGCCGGATTTGACGCCTCGGCGCCCAGCGCGTGGTCAGCTGAAGGGCTGTTGCCGTTTCTACCGGCGGCCGCCCAGGATCTGCTGTTCGAACGTATACAGGCGCTCGGCACGCAAGGCAGCCGGATCGCCGTGGAAGCGCCCGGCCCCGACTTTCTCGACGAGACAGCACACGACAGGCAACGCCAAACCATGCAGCGAGTGCGCGATCTGATGGCGAAACTGGATCCGGACCGCGACATTCCTGACGTGCAAGACCTGTGGTATTTCGAGGAACGTGAAGACGTCGGTGACTGGCTCGGCCGTCATGGCTGGGACGTGACGGTCACCCCAGCACCGCAGCTGATGGCCTATTACGACCGCAGACCACCCCAAGACATCGACGATGCCGCGCCGCAAACGCTGTTCGTGGCGGCGGAGCGGACGGGAAGGAACTGATTGTGGCGAGAACCGACAACGACAGCTGGGAGATCACCGAAAGCGTGGGGGCGACCGCGCTCGGTGTGGCATCGGCACGCGCCGCGGAGACCCGCAGCGAAAACCCCTTGATCACAGACCCGTTCGCACAGGTGTTTCTCGATGCAGCCGGTGACGGCGTGTGGAACTGGCACTCCGCTGGGCAGTTACCCGCCGAGATCGTCGAGGCCGAGCCGACGTTGCCGCTGCAGATGCAGTCGATGGTCGGCTACATGGCTTCGCGCACAGCGTTTTTCGACAAGTTCTTTCTCGATGCCACCGGTGCGGGCATCCGTCAGGCGGTGATCCTGGCGGCCGGCCTGGACGCGCGATCCTGGCGGCTGCCATGGCCGACGGGCACCACGGTCTACGAGTTGGACCAGACCCGGGTGCTGGACTTCAAGGCGTCCACGTTGGCCGAGCACGGCGGGGAGCCCGCCTGCAACCGGATCGCGGTGCCGGTGGACCTGCGCCACGATTGGCCGGCTGCGTTGCGGCAGGCCGGTTTCGACGCATCTGCACCCAGCGTCTGGTCGGCCGAGGGGCTGATGCCGTATCTGCCGGCGGCCGCGCAAGAGCTACTGTTCGAACGCATTCAGGGGCTGACCGCTCCCGGCAGCCGGGTCGCCGTGGAGGCATTGGGCCCGAAGTTCCTCGACCCGCAGGGCCGCGCCAAGCGACGTGAGCGGATGGACCGGATCCGCGCACTGATGGCCGACGTGGATCCGGACCGCGAGGTGCCCCGGACCGACGAACTCTGGTATTTCGAGGAACGCGAAGACGTCGGCGAGTGGTTCGGCCGGCACGGCTGGGATGTGACGGTGACACCGGCCGACGAACTGATGGCCGGCTATGGGCGCAGCGCACCGGAGGAAGTTCGCGACTACGTGCCCGGCAACCTGTTCGTGGCGGCGCAACGGGCGGCGAGCTAGCGCCTTAACCCCTTGTGCCCCAAGTAGTTTGAGTGCAGATCCGGTGTCGGCGTGAGTGGCCCCGGTGGGCGGGCTAGTTGTGCGTTGGTGGTGGTTGGGGTTGGAAGGGTGTGTACCACCACCAGTTGGCGCGCTCGCCGGTAGGTCCCGGACAGGACGCCACCGTGGGCGGAGGTTGAGTTGGGGGGCGCGCCAGCGATCCCGGGCTCAGTGATCGGCCGGCGCCGTCGCTGA
>NZ_LZKU01000232.1 GCF_001672975.1 Mycobacterium sp. 1465703.0 | reverse complement strand
TGTCGGTGCTGGGCGGGCTGCACGCCGGCGAGCGGGTATTGGTGCACACCGCCACCGGTGGAGTGGGTATGGCCGCGGTGCAACTGGCGCGGCATTGGGGTGCCGATGTGTTCGTCACCGCCAGCCGCGGCAAGTGGAATACCTTGCGCGCGATGGGTTTCGACGATGACCATATCGGCGACTCCCGCACAACGGAGTTCGAGGCGAAATTCGCGGGCCTTCTCGCGGCCATACCCACTCCACCGGTGGCGGTGTGCACCAATACCCGCTCGCCGGCGTGCAGCCCGCCCAGCACCGACAGCCCGTACAGCGCCGTCAGGAACACCACCGGCACGCCTGCCGCCGCAACCAGCGACAGCCCGGCCGGCACGGGCGTCACCACCCGCTGATCCACCACCGCCTCGGAACCGACCACCCCGAGCAACCCCATCACCGCGTCACCGACTGCCACACCGGTCACGTCCGGCCCCACCTCGACGACCACACCGGAGCCCTCCGCTCCCAGTTGGCCGCCGCCGGGGTACATCCCCAGGGCCACCAGGACATCGCGGAAGTTGACCCCGACCGCGGCCACCGCCACCCGCACCTGTCCCGCGGTCAATTCCGTTCGCGGGCAGGGGCTTACCACCAGGTCCTGCAAGGTGCCCTCGCCGCCGGCATCCAATCGCCAGCCCGCGGAAGGCAATCCGAGCACCGACCCCGCTGCCACCGGACGCAGTCGTGCCGCGTACGCCACGGCCTGGCGTACCACCACTTGCGGTTCCCCAGCCCGGATCACCGCGTTGACGTCGACAGTGCCGTCGGTGTCGATCAGGGTGATGCGGCCCGGGTGCTCGGCTTGCGCCGACCGCACCAGACCCCACACCGCCGCACCCGCCAAGTCCGAAATGTCTTCGCCGGCAAGGGCGACGGCCCCACGAGTCTGTACGGCCAGCATCCCGGCGTTGTCATCGCCCAGCCAGGATTGCAGCACGGCCAGCACCTCGGTGGCCGCCGCGTGCACCGACTTCACCACGTCGCCACCGTGTTCGCCCAGTTCCCACAGCGTGGCGTCGGCAGTCGTCTCGTCACTGCCAAGTGCGATCGGCGACCACGTCACGTCGAGCAATCCCTCGGCATGCGATCGCTGCGCGGAAGCCGCCGCCGTCAACTGCGCGGGCGTCACCGGGCGCATGGCCAACGACCGCACCGAGAGCACCGGCAGCCCCGACCCGTCGGCCAGATCCACCGACACCGATCCGGCGCCGGCCGGCGCGATCCGGACCCGCGCCCGCGTCGCACCCGAGGCATGTAGCGACACGCCCTGCCAGGAGAACGGCAACACTGTCTGATTTTGTTCGGCGGCAACGCCGATCGCGTGCAGTGCGGCGTCCAATAGCACCGGATGCACCCCGTAGCCGCCGTCCTGGGCAGCGGCGGTGTCGGGTACCGCGATCTCGGCGAAGGTCTCGTCGCCGCGCTGCCACATCGCCCGCAGACCTTGGAACGCGCCGCCGTACCGGTAGCCGCGCTGCGCCAGCCGCGGATAGGCGTCGGTGACGTCTACCGCGGTCGCCCCGACCGGCGGCCAGATCGAGAAGTCGGCGGCCGGTGCCGCGGCGCCTGGCCGCAACAGGCCCTCGGCATGCAACACCCACTCCGAATCCGGTTGCGCACCAGTGGAATACACCGACAGCTGGCGGCGTCCCGACTCATCGGCGGCGCCGACCACCAGCTGCACCCGCACCGCCTCCCCCGCGGGCAGCAGCAACGGCGCCGACAAGGTCAGCTCTTCGAGCGTCCCGCAACCGACCTCATCGCCGGCGCGGATGGCCAACTCGACGAAACCCGCTCCCGGGAACAACACCGTCTCGCCCACCGCATGATCGGCCAACCACGGGTGGGCGGCTGTCGACAACCGGCCCGTCAGCACCACACCGCCGGAGTCGGGCCGCGGCACCACCGCACCGAGTAACCCGTGCTCGGCCCCAGCCAGCCCCAGGGTCGCCACGTCCTGCGATCCCGTTGATCCGCCTGCAAGCCAAAAGTGCTGGCGGACAAACCCGTACGTCGGCAGATCGACGCGCCGGCCCCCGAGGCCGGCCAGCGCGGCGCGCCAGTCCACCGCCACACCGGCGACGTGCGCCTGGGCGGCCGAGAGCCAGAAGCGGTTCAGACCACCGTCATCGCGGCCCAGCGACGGGATGATGCAGGCCTGAGCGCCATCGGGCATGGTCTCTTCGATGGCCGCCGTCAACACCGGATGCGGACTGGACTCGATGAACGCCCGATAACCCGCATCACCCGCGCTGCGTACCGCCCGCTCGAATTGCACTGTTTGCCGGATGCTTTGGAACCAGTAGTCGGCGTTGAGCGCTGCGGTGTCGATCAGCTCACCGGTGACCGTGGAGAAGAAGGCCACCGCCGACGATCGCGGTGCCAAGCCATGTAGGGCGTCGGCGAGGGACTCCCGGATCGCGTCCACCTGGGCGGAATGCGATGCATAGTCGACGTCGATCTTGCGGGCGCGAATGCTCTCGGTTTCGCACCGCCGCATCAGTTCCGTCAGCGCGTCCACTTCGCCAGAGACCACCACCGCCGAAACACCGTTGACCGTAGCGATATTCAGTCGTTCACCCCAGTCGGCAATGAGCTGCTCGGCGCGCGGTAGACCGCAGGCCAACGAGACCATGCCGCCACGACCGGACAATTCAACCAGCAGCCGGCTGCGCAGCGCCACCACCCGGGCGGCATCTTCCAGCGACAATGCCCCGGCCACATACGCCGCCGCGATCTCGCCCTGCGAATGACCGATCACCGCATCGGGAATCACGCCCACCGAACGCCACAATTCGGCCAGCGACACCATCACCGCCCACAGCGCCGGCTGCACCACGTCCACCCGGTCCAACCCAGGGGCGCCCGGCACACCCCGGATGACGTCGATCAGCGACCACTCGACGTATTCGGCCAATGCCTTGTCACAGCGCTGTAGCTGTTCGGCGAACACCGGTGCACTGTCCAGCAATTGGGCCCCCATGCCGGCCCACTGCGAACCCTGGCCGGGAAAAACGAACACGGTCTTGCCCACCGGCTGCGCGCGACCGACCACCAGGCCGGCGCCCTGCTCACCGGCCGCCAAGGCCGCCACGCCACGTAACAACTGTGCGCCGTCGGCTCCCACGACCACAGCCCGGTGCTCGAAGCGCGACCGCGTCGAGATCAGCGACCAGCCCACGTCCAGCACCCGCACACCCGGATCGGCCTTCACGTGCGCCAACAGCCGGGCTGCCTGATTGGCCAGCGCCTCAGCCGACCGGGCCGAGAGCACCCACGGCACCACCACGTCATCACCTGAGGGCGCTACGTTTTCCAGCTCGGGCGAGTACTGCTCAACGATGACGTGTGCGTTGGTGCCGCTGATGCCAAAGGACGACACTCCCCCGCGCCGCGGCCGGTCCACGGTCGGCCAGGGCCGCTGTTCGGTGAGCAGCGACACCGCCCCGGCCGTCCAATCCACGTGCGGCGTCGGCTCATCCACGTGCAATGTCTTGGGCATCACCCCGTGCCGAATCGCCTGCACCATCTTGATCACTCCGCCGGCGCCGGCGGCGGCTGAGGTATGACCCATGTTCGATTTGATCGATCCCAGCCACAGCGGTTCATCCGCCGGCCGGTCCTGGCCGTAGGTCGCTAAAACCGCTTGAGCCTCAATGGGATCGCCCAGTGTGGTGCCCGTGCCGTGGCCCTCGACCAGATCGACGTCGGCGGTGCCCAACCGCGCGTTGGCCAGCGCCGCCCGGATCACCCGTTGCTGCGACGGCCCGTTGGGCGTCGCCAGCCCGTTGGACGCGCCGTCCTGATTGACCGCCGAACCGCGCACCACGGCCAGCACCGGATGCCCCAGCCGCCGGGCGTCGGCCAGACGTTCCACCACCAGCACACCGACGCCTTCGGAGAAGCCGGTGCCGTCAGCGGCACCGGCGTACGCCTTGCATCGACCATCGGCGGCCAGCGCCCGCTGCCTGCTGAACTCGATGAACATCGCCGGTGTGGCCATCACCGTCACACCGCCGGCCAACGCCAGGTCACACTCGCCGGCACGCAACGACTGCGCCGCCAGATGCAGGGCCACCAACGACGACGAACACGCCGTGTCAACCGAAACCGCGGGGCCTTCGAACCCCAGCGAATAGGCCACCCGACCCGATGCCACACTCAGTGTCGAACCGCGCAGCCCATAGCGCTCCAAGTGCCCCGGTACCCGGCCCTGGCCCCCGTAGGAGCCGTGAAATATCCCGGCGAACACCCCGGTCGCCGAGCCGCGCAGGCCGGCGGGGTCAATTCCGGCCCGCTCCAACGCCTCCCAGGACACTTCGAGCAGCAGGCGCTGTTGCGGATCCATCGCCAGCGCCTCGCTGGGGGCGATCCCGAAGAACGCGGCATCGAAATCGGCGACATCCGAAAGGAACCCGCCGCACCGCGCGTACGACTTGCCCACCGCGTCGGGATCGGCGTCGAACAGCCCAGAGAGGTCCCAGCCGCGGTCCCCGGGAAAGTCGGAGACCACATCGCGGCCCTCAACCACCATCTGCCACAACGCCTCTGGCGAATTCACTCCGCCCGGGTACCGGCAACCCATTCCCACCACCGCCACCGGTTCGGTTGCGGCAGCCAGATACTGGCGGTTCTCCCGTTTGAGCCGCTCGTTTTCTTTCAGCGATTGACGGAGAGCTTTGATCAGCTCATCGGTGTTGCCGCTCATCGGAGGCGAGCTCTCGTGTCACTCACAGCGATACTTCCGCGGGAGAGGATCAATGCCAACGCAACAACACCAGTTCGGAACAGAATCCTGGACCCATCGCGAGCATCAGACCGGGGCTGTCGCTCGGCGGCGGCTTGGCCATGGTGTCGCGCAGCACGTGCAACACCGACGCCGAGGACAGGTTGCCGATCTCGCCAAGTGAACGCCAGGTGAGTTCGAGCGCCTCCGGCGGCAGGCTGAGCGCCGCGTTGATCGCCTCGATGACCTTGGGGCCGCCGGGATGGCTGACATACGCACCGATGTCGCTCGTGGTCAAGCCGTGCGCCCCGAGGAACTGGGTGACATCGTCTTCGATGTATTGCTCCACGACCGCCGCGACGTCCTTGGACAGCACCAGCTCGAAGCCGGTGGCGCCCACGTCGAACCCCATGGTGCGCAGCGAATCGGGATACAGATGGCTGCGCGAATCCACGATGCTGGGCCCGCCGGCGACCATTTGTTCGGCCCGCCGCTCGCCGACCGCCACTACCGCCGCCGCCCCGTCGGCGAACAGTGCGCTGCCGACCAGACCGGCCAGCGACGGCTTGTATCCGGGGTAAGTCAGCGAACAGAGCTCGACGGAGACCAGCGCGGCCACGGCGTCCGGCGCACCGCGCAGATAGTCGTTCACCCGGGCCACCCCCGCGGCCCCGGCCACGCAGCCGAGCCCGAACAGCGGCACCCGCCGCACATCGTCACGCAGGCCGAGCCGCGCGGCGATCCGGGCGTCCACCGAGGGCACCGCCAGGCCGGTGACAGTGGTGGTGATGAGCACGTCCACGTCCTGCGGCCGCAGTCCCGCCTCGTCGAGCGCGCCGGACAACGCCTCGCAGCTCAGCTTCACGGCGTGCTCGGTGAAGATCCGGTTCGCCATCCCGAAGTCGGTTAGCGCGGGGTATTGCTCGAGCGGCAGGACCAGATGACGGCTGCCCACTTTGGCGCTGGCATGCAGCTGCCGAACGATGTCTTCGTAGCCCTCGAACTCGGGAATGCTGACGAAGAAGTCGGTGAGTTCGCGCTGCGAGTATCGGTGCGGCGGTAACGCACCGAAGACGCCGGCGACGACGCTCATTGTTCTCCCACCCCTTGGTGACGAGGACCCGGCGCGAATCGTTCAACCGGATCGGCTTGAGCACGAAGTCTAGTCCGCCCGGCACCGGTCGTCAGGGAAACCAAGATCATCTCAACCGCCGCCGCCGAGCTGGTTTTTGAGCCGATCGGCGCTGGCCAAGACGGTTTCGATCTGCTCGGCGACCCGAACCGGCGCGGTGCCGCCACGCGCGTCCCGCGAGGACACCGAGCCCTCGATCGTCAACACCTCACGAACCTCCGGCGTGAGTTCGGGACTGATGGCGGCCAGCTCGTCGTCGGTCAGCTCGTCGAGTCCGACGGCACGCTGCTCGGCGGCGCGCACCGCCGCCCCGGCGGCCTCATGCGCCGACCGGAACGGCACGCCCTGGCGCACCAGCCATTCGGCGATATCGGTGGCCAGCGTGTAGCCGGCCGGCGCCAGCGCGGCCATCCGCTCGACATCGAACGTCAGGCTGCCCACCAGCCCGGCCATCGCCGGCAGCACCAGCTCCAGCTGGGCCACCGAATCGAACACCGGCTCCTTGTCTTCCTGCAGGTCACGGTTGTAGGCGAGCGGTTGAGCCTTCAGCGTGGCCAGCAGGCCGGTCAGGTTCCCGATCAGTCGCCCGGACTTGCCGCGCGCCAGCTCGGCGATGTCTGGGTTCTTTTTCTGCGGCATGATCGAGCTGCCCGTCGACCAGGAGTCGTGCAGCGTCACGTAACCGAATTCCGTCGAGCTCCACAGAATGACGTCCTCGGCCAGCCGGGACAGGTCGACCCCGATCATGGCAAGGACGAAGGCGGCCTCCGCCGCGAAATCCCGGGATGCGGTCGCGTCGATGGAGTTGTCGGCCGCGCTGGTGAAACCCAGCTCCGCGGCGATCGCGTCGGGATCCAGACCCAGCGACGACCCGGCCAGCGCCCCGGAGCCGTACGGCGACACCCCGGCGCGCCGGTCGAAGTCGACGATCCGGTCGACGTCGCGCAGCAGCGGGTGGGCGTGCGCCAGCAGATGGTGGGCCAGCAGCACCGGCTGGGCGGATTGCAGGTGGGTTTTGCCCGGCATGATCGCGCGCGGGTGAGCGGCCGCCTGCGCGGCCAGCGCACCGACCACGTCCAGCGCCCCGGCGGCCACTCGGCGCACCGCGTCACGCAGCCACATCCGGAACAGGGTGGCCACCTGATCGTTGCGCGACCGGCCGGCCCGCAGCCGCCCACCCAGGTCGGGTCCGACCCGGTCGATCAGTCCGCGTTCCAGCGCCCCGTGCACATCCTCATCGGTGACCAGCGGCGAGAAGCTGCCGTCGGCGACGTCCTCGGCCAGCTGATCCAGGCCGGCCAGCAGCCCGTCGCGCTGCTCTTCGTTCAGCAGCCCGGCCCGGAACAGGATCACGGTGTGGGCCCGCGAGGCGACGATGTCGTAAGGGGCCAGCACCCAGTCGAAGTGGGTGGACTTGCTCAGGGCGGCGAGCGCATCCGACGGGCCGTCGGCGAACCGGCCGCCCCACAATGACCCCTCGCGAGTGCTCACGCTTCGGCCGGACCCTTAGCAGTCTGGTCCCGGCGGGACGCGATCTTGGACGACAACCCGTGCACGTAGACGAAACCCTTTGCCGCCGACTGATCGAAGCTGTCGCCCTCGTCGTAGGTGGCCAGGTTGAAGTCGTACAGGGATTCCGAGCTGCGCCGGCCGTTGACCGCAATGTGCCCGCCGTGCAACACCATTCGTACTTCACCCGTCACGTGCTCCTGCGTGTTGGCGACGAAGCTCTCCAGCGCACCCTTGAGCGGTGAATACCACAGCCCGTCGTACACCAGCTCGGCCCAACGCTGGTCGGTGTGCCGCTTGAACCGGCCCAGCTCCCGCTCCAGCGTGACGTGTTCGAGCTCGGTGTGCGCGGTGATGAGCACCATGGCGCCGGGCGCCTCGTAGATCTCGCGGCTCTTGATGCCCACCAGCCGGTCCTCGACGACGTCGAGACGGCCGACGCCCTGGGCGCCGGCGCGGGTGTTGAGCTCCTCGATGGCCTGCAGCACCGAGACGCGCTTGCCGTCGATCGTCACCGGCACGCCGCGCTCGAATCCGACGATCACCTCGTCGGGGGTGCTCCAGTTCAGGGTGGGGTCCTCGGTGTACGCGTATACGTCCTTAGTAGGGGCGTTCCAAAGGTGTTCCAGGAAACCGGTTTCCACCGCACGGCCCCACACGTTCTGGTCGATGGAGAACGGCGAGCGTTTCGTCACGTTGATCGGGATGGCGTTTTCTTCGGCGAACGCGATCGCCTTCTCCCGCGTCCACGCGTAATCGCGGACCGGCGCCAGCACCTCGAGATCGGGTGCCAGCGAACCGAATCCGACCTCGAACCGGACCTGGTCGTTGCCTTTGCCGGTGCAGCCGTGCGCGACGATGCTGCCTCCGTGCTGGCGGGCCGCCGCCACCAGATGCTTGACGATCAGCGGCCTGCTGATCGCCGACACCAGCGGGTAGCGGTCCATGTAGAGGGCGTTGTTCAGGATGGTGGGCAGGCAATATTCCTCGGCGAACTCGTCGCGGGCATCGACGACGACGGCTTCCACCGCACCGCAATCCAGGGCCCGCTGGCGAATGACTTCCATGTCTTCGCCGCCCTGGCCGAGGTCGATCGCCACCGCTACGACCTCACGGCCGGTCTCCTTGCCGATCCAGCTGATGGCCACCGAGGTGTCCAGACCGCCGGAATACGCCAGGATGACGCGTTCTGACATGAACCAATCTCCTTCAGGTTGAAGCGCTTACGTGAGTTGTTCCAGAGTGCTGGCCAGCTCGGCGCCGGTCATCGGCTCTCGAGCGGCCACGAAGACGGTGTCATCGCCGGCGATGGTGCCGACGACGTACGGTAGCGCCGCGCGGTCGATGGCACTGGCCAAGTAATCCGCGGCGCCGGGCGGGGTGCGCAGCACCGCGAGGTTGGCGCTGGCGTCGGCCGACACCAGCAACTCGCCCAGCAGCCGGGACAGCCGGGCGGTGCCGCCGGAGACCCCGCGCACCGGGTGGCCGTCTTCGGGAACCATGTAGACACCGACGCCGCCGTCGGCGCCGCGCAGCTTCACCGCGCCCAGTTCTTCCAGATCCCGCGACAAGGTGGCCTGGGTGACGTCGATGCCCTCGTCGGCCAGCAGCGCCGCCAGTTCGCTTTGGCTGCGCACCTCGGCTGACGACAGGATCGCCACGATGCGGGCCTGCCGGCCGGCCCGGGTGGTTTCGGGTGTGGTCTTCGAGCGGGTCATCGCGATCGCTCCAGCAGCCAGACCAGCAGCGCTTTTTGGGCGTGCAACCGGTTTTCGGCCTCGTCCCAGACCACGCTGGCCGGCCCGTCCATCACCTCGTCGGTGATCTCGTCGCCGCGGTGAGCCGGAAGGCAGTGCAGCACAACGGCTTCCGAGTCGGCCAACGCCAGCAGGCGAGCGTCGATCTGGAAAGGCTTAAACGGGGTGCGGCGATCCAGCCCGTCACCTTCCTGCCCCATCGACGTCCAGGTGTCGGTGACCAGGACGTCGGCCCCGCGTGCGGCCGCGTCCGCGTCGGTGGTGACCATGACCGAGGCGCCGGTGTCTTCGGCGCGGCGCTGGGCCGCGGCCACGAACGACGGGTCGGGCGCGAAGCCCTCCGGCGCGGCGACGGTGACGTGAATGCCGGCCGTGACCCCGCCCAGCATCAGCGAATGCGCCATGTTGTTGGCGCCGTCGCCGAGGTAGGTCATCCGTAAACCGGCCAGCGACCCCTTGTGCTCGGCGATGGTCTGCAGGTCGGCGAGCACCTGGCAGGGATGGAACTCGTCGGAGAGGGCGTTGACCACCGGCACAGTTGCGGCCGACGCCATCGCTTCGAGGCGCTGCTGTCCGAAGGTCCGCCAGACGATGGCCTCGACATAGCGGGACAGCACCCGCGCGGTGTCCTGCAGGGTTTCGTCGCGCCCCAGCTGAGTGCTGCGGGCGTCGACGACGACGGCGTGCCCGCCGAGCTGGGCGATGCCCACCTCGAACGAGAACCGGGTGCGGGTGGAGTTCTTGTCGAAGAGGACAGCGACCCCGCGCGGGCCCTCCAGCGGGCGGGCGCTGAACGGGTCCTTCTTCAGTTCCGCGGCCAGCTGCAGCACCTCGGCCTGCTCGGTCGGCGACAGGTCGTCGTCGCGCAAAAAGTGGCGCGTCATGCTGCGGCTCCAGCGGCGTCGTCGAGGATGGCCGGCAGCGCGGCGACGAACCCGTCGAGCTGGGCCTCGGTGACGATCAGCGGCGGCGCCAGCCGGATGACGTCGGGTGCGGCCGCGTTCACCAGGAACCCGGCCCGGCGTGCCGCCGCCTCGGCGTCCTTGGCCCGCGGCGCAGTGAGCACCACGCCGCACAGCAGTCCGCGGCCGCGGACGTGGTCGACCAGCGGGTGGGCAAGCGCCTCGATGCCGTGGCGCAATGACTTGCCCAGCACCTCGGCGTGCCGAATCAGGTTCTGCTCGGAAAGCACCCGCAACACAGCGAGCGCCGCGGCGGCACAGATCGGGTTGCCGCCGAAGGTGCTGCCGTGCAGGCCGGGGGTCATCAGGTCGGCGGCCGGTCCGATGGCCAGGCACGCGCCGATGGGCAGGCCGCCGCCGAGCCCTTTGGCCAGGGTCACCACGTCCGGGGTGATGCCGTCCTGCTGGTGGGCGAAAAACGTTCCGGTGCGGCCCATCCCGGTCTGCACCTCATCCAGCACCAACAGCGCACCGTGCCGCGAGGTGATATCGCGTGCCGCGACCAGATAACCCTCGGACGGGACCACGACACCGCTCTCCCCCATGATCGGCTCCAAAAACACCGCGGCGGTTGCGTCGTCGACGGCGGCGGCCAGCGCGTCGGTGTCACCGTAGGGCACATGCGTGACGTCGCCAGGCAGCGGCGCGAACGGCGCCTGCTTGCTCGGCTGACCGGTCAGCGCGAGCGACCCCATGGTCCGGCCGTGGAACGCCTCTTGTGCGGCAACCAGTTTGGTGCGTCCGGTGAGCCGCGACAGCTTGAACGCCACCTCGTTGGCCTCGGTTCCGGAGTTGCAGAAGAAGGCCCGCGCCGGAGCATCGGTGCCCAACAGGTTCACCAGTTCTTCGGCCAGTGCCAGGCTCGGTTCGGTCGCATACAGGTTGGAGGTGTGGCCCAGCGTCGTCATCTGCCGGGTGACGGCGTCGATGATCGCGGGGTGGCGATGACCCAATACGTTGACCGCGATGCCGCCGAGCAGGTCCAGATAGGCCTTCCCGTCCACGTCGGTGACCACGGCGCCGTCGCCGCTGGCCAGGGCCATCGTCGGGGTGCCGTAGTTGTTCATCATCACGGCTTCCCACCGCTGCTTGACGGCATCGGTGTTCGTCACGCGCTCACCACCTTGGTGCCGGTGCCTTCGTCGGTGAAAAGCTCGACCAGCACGCAGTGTTCGACCCGCCCGTCGATGACGTGCGCACTCGGCACCCCAGCGTTCACTGCCCGCAGACAGGCTTCGACTTTGGGAATCATGCCCGCCTCCAGCGTGGGTAGCAGTTGTGACAATGTGGCGGTGTCGATTTCGCTGACCAGCGAGTCGCGGTTCGGCCAGCTCGTGTACAGGCCTTCGACATCGGTGAGCATCAACAGCTTCTCGGCGTGCAGCGCCTCGGCCAGCGCCGCCGCGGCAGTGTCGGCGTTGATGTTGTGCACCACGCCTTCGGCGTCCGGCGCCAGCGTCGACACCACCGGAATCCGCCGTGCGGCAATCAAATCCAGTACTGCGGCGGTGTTCACCCGTTCCACGTCTCCTACCAGGCCGATGTCGGTGGCCACGCCGTCCACCGTGACGCTGCGCCGCACCGCGGTGAACAACTGGGCGTCCTCGCCGGTGATGCCCACGGCATAGGGTCCGTGTGCGTTGATCAGGTTGACCAGTTCGCGGCCGACTTGGCCGAACAGCACCATTCGCGCCACGTCGAGCACTTCCGGTGTGGTGACCCGGAATCCGCCCTTGAAGTCGCCCGCGATGCCGAGCCGGCGCAGCATGGCGGTGATCTGTGGGCCGCCGCCGTGCACGACGACGGGATGGATACCGCAGTTACGCAGAAACGCCATGTCGGCGGCGAAGGCGTGCCGCAACGTGTCGTCGGTCATGGCGTTGCCGCCGTACTTGATGACGACGATCTTGCCGTGCAGTTGCTTGAGCCAGGGCAGGGCCTCGGCGAGCACCTGCGCTTTGACGTCGGTGGGCAGGGCTTCGGTGGCAGAGCTCATGAGCTGTAGGCCGAATTCTCTTCGACGTAACCGTGGGACAGGTCGGTGGTCCGGATGGCGGCCCGGCCATCGCCGAGCTGCAGATCGACCGTGATGTCGATGTCGGCTCCGGAGAGATCCACCTCGCGCGCACCCGGCATCCCCGCCCCACCGGCGAAGACGGCAAAACCATTGAACGACACCGTGATCCGATCGGGATCCAGGGCGATCGGCGCCATGCCGACGGCGGCGAGCACCCGGCCCCAGTTTGGGTCCGAGCCGAAAACCGCCGTCTTGACCAGGCTGTCGCGAGCGATCGTCCGGGCGGCGGCCAGCGCGTCGTCCTCGGAGGCCGCCCCTTGCACGATGACGTTGACGCGCTTGGTGACGCCCTCGGCGTCGGCTTGCAGCTGAGCGCACAGGTCGTCACACACCCGCAGCACGGCATCGTCGAGTTCGGCCTGGCTGGGCGTGATCCCGCTGGCGCCCGAAGCCAGCAGCAGCACAGTGTCATTGGTCGAGCACGCGCCGTCGATGTCGAGCCGGTCGAAGGTGCGGGCGGTGGCGTAGCGCAGCGCGGAGTCCAGCGCCGCCGCATCGACGGCCGCGTCGGTGGTGAGCACGCTCAACATCGTCGCCAGCGACGGCGCCAGCATGCCGGCACCCTTGGCCATCCCACCGACCGTCCAGTTTTCCGGATGGTGCAGCGCAATCTGTTTGGGCACGGTGTCGGTGGTCATGATCGCCTGAGCGGCCTCGTCGCCACCGGACAGGCCGCCGGCCATCTCATGCACGACGGCGCGCACCCCGGCCAGCACCTTGTCCATCGGCAACCGGTCACCGATCAACCCGGTGGAGCACACCGCCACCTCGACGGCCCCGGTCACGGTTCCCCAGTCCGACAGTGCGGCAGCGACGGCTTCGGCGGTGGCATGAGTGTCCTGGAACCCGCCCGGGCCGGTGCAGGCGTTGGCGCCGCCGGAGTTCAAGATCACCGCGCGCAGCGCGCCGGTGGTCAGCACCTGTTGGCTCCACAGCACCGGCGCGGCTTTGATCTTGTTGCGGGTGAACACTCCGGCCGCCGCATAGTCGGGCCCCTCGTTGAAGACCAGCGCCAGATCCCGGTTACCCGAGGCCTTGATCCCGGCGGCGATGCCGGCCGCCCGGAATCCGGCCGGTGCGGTGACGCCCTGTTCGCGCAGCAGCCGCGCCGTCGCGGTGGACGTCACGGCGCCACCCCGACCACCGAAAGGCCTTCCGTCTCCGGCCATCCCAGCGCCAAATTCATCGACTGCACAGCGGCGCCGGCGGTTCCCTTGACCAGGTTGTCGATCGCGGCGATCGCGACGAACGTCTCGGCCGCCTCATCCACCGCGACGGCGATGTGCGCCGCGTTGCTGCCGATCACGGCTCCGGTGCGGGGCAGCTGCCCCTCCGGCATCAAGTAGATGAAAGGCTCTGCATGATAAGCCTTTTCGTAGGCCTCCCGGAGCTGCGCCAGCGGCGAACGGGTGCGTGCGGTGCAGGTGGCCAGGATGCCGCGCGAGGTCGGGATGAGCACCGGGGTGAACGACACCGTGACATCGCGGTCGGTGACGGCCCCCAGGCCCTGAGCGATCTCGGGGGTGTGCCGGTGCGCCCCGGCGATGTTGTAGGCCCGTGCCGATCCGATGACCTCGGCGCCCAGCAGGTCGGTCTTGGCGGCGCGGCCGGCCCCCGAGGTGCCGCTGACGGCGACCACGGTGACGGCGGGCTCGATCAGGTCCTCGGCCACCGCGGGCAGCAATGCCAGCAGCGCCGCGGTCGGATAGCAGCCCGGAACCGCGATGCGGCGGGCGCCGCGCAGCCGCTCGCGCGCTCCAGGGAGTTCCGGCAGCCCGTAGGGCCAGCTGCCGGCGTGCGGGGATCCGTAGAACCGCTCCCAGGCGGCGGGGTCGGTGAGCCGGAAGTCGGCGCCGCAGTCGATGACCAGGGTGTCGGGGCCGAGCTGTTCGGCCAGCGCGGCCGAATGACCGTGCGGCAGCGCCAGGAACACCACGTCGTGGCCGGCCAGTACGGCGAGCTCGGTCGGCTCGACCACGCGCTGGGCCAGCGGCGTCAGATGCGGGTGGTGCTCACCCAGCAGGCTGCCGGCGCTGGCCGCGGCTGTCACCGCGCCGATCGTGAGGCGCCCGTGGGCATAGGCCGGATGGCCGAGCAACAGGCGTAGGACTTCACCGCCCGCGTAGCCGCTGGCACCGGCAATCGCCACCTTCATTCCGTCGGCCATTCCGCCGATTCTGCATGGTTATGCAGTGCTTTGCAAATCCATTCCACTATCCGCGCAACTCCGCACCGACCGCCTCGGCGGCACGGCGCACCGCGGCGTCACGAGCCGCGGTGGCGTCGTCCTCGGTCAGCGTGCGGTCCGGCGCCCGGAACCGCAGCGCGAAGGTCAGCGATTTGCGGTCCTCACCGATCTGCGGGCCGGTGAAGACGTCGAACAATTGAATGTCTTCCAGCAACTCCCCCGCGCCTTCGCGGACGGCGTCGGCCACCGCCTGAGCCGGTACCTGCGCGGGCACCACCAGGCTGACGTCCTGGAACACCGCCGGGAACGGCGACACCCGGGGGGCGGGCAACGCCGACGTGATGGGCATCGCGTCGAGGTTGAGCTCGAGGGCGCAGGTGCCCTTGGGCAGCCCGGAGCGCTCGATCACGGCGGGATGCAACTGGCCGGCGTAACCCACCGAAGTGTCCCCGACCAGCACTTCGGCGCAGCGCCCCGGATGCCACGGCAGGTACTGCGCCGCGCGTAACCGCACATCGATTCCGCTGGCGCGGGCGATGATTCGCACCGCCTCGAACGCGTCGGCGGCTTCGGCGCGACGGCCGGGACCCCAGGGCCCGCGGTGTTCACGCAGGCCGGTCAGCACCGCGGCGACGTGCTCGGGTTGTCGCGGTAACGACGCGTCGAGCACGGCGATCTCGGCGTCGGTGGGCCGGCGGTCGACGGGGATCAGCTGCACCGCGCGGGTTTCCGCGGTCGGCTGGACCACCTGTGCCAGGGCATACAGTGAAACGTCGACGAGGCCGCGAGATACGTTGCGCACCAAGGCTTCCAGCAGGGCGGGCAGCAGGGTGGTAGCCAGCTGCGGACGGTCTGCCTCCAGTGGATTGAGCACGTTGGTGGTGGTGCGGCGCGGGTCGTCGTCAGGCAATCCCCACAGGTCGAACACGCCCGCGGGCAAGAACGGGGTCGGCAAAATCTCGACATAACCGGACAGGGCCAGTGACTTGCCGATGGCGCGGCGACGCTGCTGCCCGGCGGACAGGCCGCGGCCCGCCGGTGCCGAGGGCAACACAGACGGGATGACTTCCAGCCCCTCGAGTCGCAGCACCTCTTCGACGAGGTCGGCGGGTTGCACCAGGTCGGGTCGCCAGCTGGGTGGCGTCACCGTCAAGGTGTCGCCCCGGTCCGCGACGTCGGCGCCGATTTGGCGGAGCCGCTTGGCGGTCGTGCCCGGGGCGTAGCTCACCCCGGCGACGCGATCCGGCAGGTCCGCGGCGATCTCGATCGGGGGTAGCGCCCAGTCGTCGCGTGGCGGGTCGCCGCGCCAATCGGTCAGACCCTCCGCCACGACGCCACCGGCGATGTCGGCGAGCAGTGCGGCGCACCGGTCCAGCGCGGCCACCGAGATCGATGGATCCACGCCCCGCTCGTAGCGGCGGGCGGCTTCGCTGGGCAGGTGGAGTCTGCGCTGGGTGCGCGAGACGGCGGCCGGGTCCCAGACCGCGGCTTCCAGCAGCACATCGGTCGAGTCGGCGCGCACCTCGGTGCTGGCCGCGCCCATCACGCCGCCGATGGCGGTGGTCGCGGTGTCGTCGACGATGAGGACGTCGACCGGCTCGAGCTTGCGCTCGATGTCGTCGAGGGTGACCACGGTTTCGCCGGGCCGGGCGAATCGCACGACGAAGCCGCCGGTGATGCGGTTGCGGTCGTGGGCGTGCATGGGGTGACCGAGCTCGAGCATCACGTAGTTGGTCACGTCGACCGCCGGCGATGTCGGCCGGATGCCGGATAACAACAGCCGGCGCTGCAGCCACCACGGTGACACGGCACCGGGATCTATGCCGGTCACCGGTCGCAGCGCGAATCGCCGCACGCCGGTGTCGGGCTGCACCGTCAGCGGCCAGGCCTCGCCGTTGACCGGCAGCGGCTTGACCACCTGGCTACTGGCGGGATCGACGAAGTCCAGGTCGTAGCCGCAGGCGATCTCGCGGGCCAACCCGCGCAACGACATGCCGTAACCGCGGTCGGGCGTGATCGCCAGGTGGAAGACGACGTCGTCGAGTCCCAATACCGCTGTGCCGCGGGCTCCGGGGTCGGCGGTGCCCGGCGGCAGTACCAGGATTCCGGAGTGGTCGACACCCAAACCGAGTTCTGCTGCCGAGCAGATCATTCCGTCGGAGGTGCGGCCGTAGGTCTTGCGGGAGGCGATTGTGAAGTCGCCGGGCAAGGTGGTGCCGGGCAGCGCCGCGACGACGAGGTCTCCCACATCGAAATTGGTTGCGCCGCAGACGATTTCGCGGTCTTCTTGGTCACCCACGTCGACGTGGCAGAACCGGATCGGTTTCTTGAAACCGGTCAGCTCTTCGATGCCGGTGACCCGGCCCACGGTCAGCGGGCCGTCGACCGGGCCAAGGGCGGCGACCTCTTCGACCTCGTGGCCGATGCGGATCAGCGTCTGCTCGAGCTCGGCGGGGGCGACGTCCCAGTCCGGGGCGCCGGCCGCCACGATCTCACGTAGCCAGCTGTACGGAACCCGCATCAGGCACCCACCCCGAACGGCAGCGAGAAGCGGATGTCGCCCTCGACCATGTCGCGCATGTCGGGAATGCCGTTGCGGAACTGCAGAGTTCGTTCCAGACCCATGCCGAATGCGAAGCCGGAGTAGATGTTCGGGTCAATTCCCGCCGCCCGCAACACGTTCGGATGCACCATTCCGCAGCCGCCCCACTCCACCCAGCCGGCGCCACCCTTCTTGCCGACGAACCAGACGTCGACCTCGGCGGACGGTTCGGTGAACGGAAAGAAATGCGGGCGGATCCGGGTGCGCGCCTGCGGGCCGAACTCGGCTCGGGCGAACGCATCCAGTGTTCCGCGCAGGTGCGCCATCGTCAGGCCGCGGTCCACCGCCAGGCCCTCGACTTGGTGGAACACCGGCGTGTGGGTGGCGTCGAGTTCGTCGGTGCGAAACGTGCGGCCGATCGAAACGATGTAGACGGGCAGTTCGCGGGCCAGCAGGGTACGCACCTGCACCGGCGAGGTATGGGTCCGCAGCAGCTGCCGGGAATCCTCGGGCGCGATGTAGAAGGTGTCCTGTTCGCTGCGCGCGGGGTGGTCGGCCGGGAAATTGAGCGCGTCGAAGTTGAACTGCTCGGTCTCGACCTCGGGGCCCTCCACCAGTTCCCAGCCCATGGCGATGAAGGTGTCGGCGATGTGTTCGGCCAGGATGGTGATCGGGTGCCGGGCGCCGGCAGGTTGCCGGGTCGACGGCAACGTGACGTCGATGCCTTCGGCGACCAGCACCGCGGCGTCGCGTTCGGCGCGCAGGACCGCGAGTCGTTCGTCGTAACCGTGCTGAGCTTCGGTACGGGCGGCGTTGACCCGCTTACCGGCGTCGGCACGCTCGTCCTTGGGGACGCTGCCCAGCGCTTGGCGCGCCAGCGCCAGCGGCGACCGGTCGCCGAGGTGTTCGGTCTTGACCCGCGCCAAGGTGTCGAGGTCGCCGGCCAGCGTGAAGGCCTCCCGGGCAGCGCTGACCGCTGCGGCCAGGGCTTCGGGCGACAGATCGACGGGTTGATCACCCACGCGGCGACACTCTCCTTGCTGACGAGGCTGTTCGGGGTTGCCCGCATCGATGGTGCTTCCGCGCGGCACGGGTCGAGTGCTGATCATAGTGATCGGACGCGTGGCGTCCGGCGGGCGCTTGGTAGTTGAGAGGCCGGGTGGCCGCGCAAGGCCGCCGACCGCCGCGGCGCGGCTCAGCCGGCGACGACTGGCTGCGGACCGGTCAGCGGGTCGGCACCCTCAACGGTCAGCGCAGCCGCGCCACGGTCACGGGCGCACTTCGCCACCCGGTAGGCGACAACAGCACCCAGCAGACCGAACACCGGGGTGGCCGCCATGGTCCCCCAGTGGTGGGCGAGCATCAGGAAGCCGAAGCCCGAGGAGGCCGCCAGCATCAGGTACCGCGCCGGCGTCCAGTGGATCGGCTGCCGGAATCGGGCCGAGACCAGCACGCCCAGGATCACGGCGACGGTGTGGCCGGCGTCGGTGAAGTCGCCGCCGACGATCGCCGACGCGATGCCCGCCGACACCCACCAGCCGACCCAGGCGGCCCGCCAGCGGGAAGGAATCACCGCAGTCATGGCGCCGAGCACGGCCAGCGCGCCATAGCTCATGCCGACATCGCTGGCCCGGGTGATCGACAAGGGCAGCCAGCCGAACTCGACCGACGCGGCCAGCGCGGCGGCCACCAGCAGCGTGGCGCCGATGTGGCCGACCACGAAGGCCACCACCAGCCGGATGGTGCGCAAATGCAGTTCGGCCAGCGCCAGCAAGCAGGTCAGGAACGGGAGCCAGAAGTAGAGCGGACCGGCGTCGACGACCAGGGCGCTGCCCAGCAGCGTTCCCACATGGCCGTGGGACAGGTTGTGCACGTTGGTGCTGGCGCGCTGAACGATGACGTCATGCGCGTGTGGGCCGAGGACCAGGATGGCGCAGCTGATGGCAAGCAGCAGCGCCGCATACCCCACTGTGAATCGGATCCGGGCGAGCCGGGAAATGATGCCCCCTAGCATTGCCATCCATTATGGCTGCGATTTCGTCTCGGCTGCGTCATCAGGGCCTGACAACTCCTTAAGAGTCTTGAGGCGATATATCGCCAAATCTGCCGGAACACCGGTGGGCTTCGCCCCGAAAACCGGCTTCCTGGTGCGTTTGGCCTCGACGCCCAACGCGTCCAACTCGCTTTGCGGTATGAGATCTAACGTTGAACTCGACACCATGATTCCACCCTTGGTGGCTCTTTCCATAACTCGTGCGGCGATATTCACATCGACGCCGAGCCAATCGGCGGCCAGCCGCTGCGGGCGCCCGGTGTGGATGCCCACCCGCATGCGGGGTGTGTAGCCCTCCACCTCGACCGATTTCAGCGCCTGCTTGGCGGCCAGCACGGCCCGCACGGCGACCATCGGATCGCCGAACACCGCCATGAGACCGTCGCCCATCCGCTTGACGATGTGTCCTCCCGCATCGAGCAAGGGTGGCTCGAGGGCCCGCGCCACCTGCCGGAGCAGCGCCAGCGCTGCGTCGTCGCCGGCTTGCAGGGACCACGCCGAGAAGCCGACCAGGTCGGTGAAGACCAGCGTCACCTCGGGATTGGCCGGGCGACGGGACACCCCCTCGGTGAGCGCCTGCCACACCTGCAGCACCCCGAGGCTGACCTCACGAGACACCGCGTCGCGGTCGCCCAGCAGCCGGTCGGCCGCGCGGGCCGCCGCACGGGGGCCTCCATCGCCCGCCGTGGACAGTGGGTCGCCGAACTCGGGGTCGCCTGGCAGCAGCCGGCGCGCACGCCGAATGAGGGCAACCGCCCCGGGGCTGCGGTTGCGGCTGTCCAGCCATTGGGTCGCGTTGTGCACCGACAGTGGAGAACGTCGCGGAGCGGTTTGCACCGGGTGTTCTTCGGGCTCGCCCGGGTCCGGATCGCGACGCGGGAGTTCCACCTGGCCAGGTTATTTGTTTTCGCCAGAAGCGGGCAACGACAGCCGGGGACAGTTCTGCCATCTGCGTCACACCTCGCAGCCGAACAGACTGGTCACCGTGTTGCCACACCGACGTGGAAGCTCGATAACACACCTGCGAACACCACGCCGAAATCGTAGACAACACCCGTTGTCAAAGTTATCGTGAGCGCAATCGGAGCAGGAGGCAGCGATGACTGGCACTGTGAATGCGTGCGGGACTGAATCCGCCGATCCGCTCGGACCAGATTCCCTGACCTGGAAGTATTTTGGTGACCTGCGCACCGGGATGATGGGTGTGTGGATCGGCGCGATCCAGAACATGTATCCCGAACTCGGCGCGGCCGTCGAGGAACATTCCATCCTGCTGCGCGAGCCGCTGCAGCGGGTGGCTCGGTCGGTCTACCCGATCATGGGCGTGGTCTATGACGGCGACCGGGCATCGGAGACCGGCCGGCAGATCACCGGCTATCACCACACCATCAAGGGAACCGACGCCGACGGGCGGCGCTATCACGCGCTCAACCCGGAGACCTTCTACTGGGCGCACGCCACGTTCTTCATGCTGATCGTCAAGGTGGCCGAGTACTTCTGCGGCGGTTTGACCGAGGCCGAGAAACGGCAACTGTTCGACGAGCACGTGCAGTGGTACCGGATGTATGGGATGAGCATGCGGCCGGTGCCCGAATCGTGGGAAGAATTCCAGGAGTACTGGGAGCGGACCGGCCGCGAGACGCTCGAAATCAACCGGGCGACGCTGGACATCTTCCAGATGCGCATCCCGAAGCCGAAATTCGTGTTGATGCCCACGCCCGTCTGGGACCAGCTCTTCAAGCCGCTGGTCGCCGGTCAGCGCTGGATCGCCGCGGGACTCTTCGAGCCCGCAGTCCGCGAGAAGGCGGGACTGCACTGGACACCGGGCGACGAGGTGCTGTTGCGCTTGTTCGGCAAGGTCGTCGAACTGGCTTTTCTGGCCGTGCCCGACGAAATCCGGCTGCACCCGCGGGCGCTGGCCGCCTACCGTCGCGCCGAGGGACGGCTACCTAGCGACGCGCCGCTGGTCGAGGCCCCGCCGTTCATGGCGCCGCCGCGCGATCGCCGCGGGCTGCCGATGCACTACTTCCCACCAGGACCAAAGTCGCCGTTCGACCCCGCGCTGCAACCCGCCCGGGTTCTGATGGAACGCGCCGGCTCCCTGGTGCACACGACGTTGTCGTTGGCCGGCCTGCGCGCCGGGCGGGGCCGCCCGAAACGGCCGGCTAAGGCCGCGTAGGCAGGCTGAGCGCCCGCGCGCTCTGATACAGGCAGATGGCCGCGGCGGAGGCCACATTCAGGCTCTCCGCGCCGCCGGCCATCGGGATGCGGATGCGGTGGTCGGCCGCCGCCGCGATTTCGCCTGGCAGGCCATGTGATTCGGGCCCGAACAACCACGCCGTGGGTGCGCCGAGCAGTTCGGTTGCCTCGTCCAGCCGCGTCTCACCGTCCACCGTGGTGGCCAGCAGCTGCGGGCCCGCTGCGCGCACCGCGTCGACGGCGGCGAGCGCGTCCGGCGCGACGACCACCGGGACCGAGAAGATGCTGCCGGCCGAAGCGCGCAGGCATTTGCCGTTGTACGGGTCGACGCTGTGACCGCCGAGGATCACCCCGGCCGCGCCCATCGCGTCGGCGAGGCGGATGAGGGTGCCGGCATTGCCCGGTTCGCTGATTCCGACGGCGATCGCGACCAGCCGAGGTGAACCGGCCAGCACGTCCTCGAGTCGGGTGGCCGGCAGTTCGCATACCGCGATCAGGCCCGCCGGGGTGACGGTGTCCGAAAGCGCTTTCGCCGCGCGCTCGGTAATCGGGTGGACCGGGCAGCGCGCGGAATCCAACGTCGCCAGCAGCGAAGCATGCCGCTGCCGGGCGACGTCGGTGACGAATAGCTCGCGGACCAGGCCTCGGCGGGCGGCGGCCTCGATGAGGTTAGGTCCTTCGGCGAGGAGCCGGCTGGCCCGCCGACGGCCGACGTGGCGGTGCAGTTTGACCGCCGCGGCGACCCTGGCCGAACGTTCGGTCAGCACCTGGCGGTCCGCACCCGCCGCCGGTTAGGCCGCTTCCCCCGAATCCGAGGGTGCGTTGACGTCCTCGGGCAGTGCGGCCCGGGCGATGTCGACCAGCGCCGTGAAGGCGGCCGGGTCGGCGATCGCGATGTCGGCCAGGTTCTTGCGGTCGACCTCCACACCAGCGGCCTTGAGGCCCTGGATCAGCCGGTTGTAGGTGATGTCGTTGGCGCGCGCCGCCGCGTTGATGCGCGAGATCCACAGTTTGCGGAATTCGCCCTTGCGCGCCCGACGGTCGCGGTAGGCGTAGTTCAGCGAATGGAGCTGCTGCTCTTTGGCCTTGCGGTAGAGCCGGGATCGCTGGCCGCGATAGCCCTTCGAGGCCTTCAGGATGCTGCGCCTCTTCTTGTGGGCGTTGACCGCCCGCTTCACGCGTGCCATGGGATGTTCCTACTCTCGTTCAAAATGTGTGGGTCAGGTCGCCGTGCCAGCTCGCGATGCGGGTCTGGCCGGCGCGGTGGTCAGCCGTTCAGCAGGCTGTTTACTCGCTTGGTGTCGTTGGCCGACACCGTGACGCGGCCGTCGAGGCGCCGGGTTCGCTTCGACGGCTTGTGCTCGAGCAGGTGCCGGCGATTGGTCTGCTGGCGGACGATCTTGCCGGTTCCGGTGCGCCGGAACCGTTTTGACGCCCCACTGTGGGTCTTGGCTTTGGGCATGCTTCCTCTGTTCTATGAAGTGCTCGAGTCTTCTGCGAACACTCGAGCTCTCGGTAGTTCCGCGTTAAGTCAGTTCGCCGAAGGTTCGGCGTCGGGGGCCGCATCGGGATCCGATGCCGCGCCACCCCCGGGTCCTTCCGGGTGCCGCGCCTTGGCGCGAGTCTTCGCGCCGCGATGCGGTGCCAGTACCATCGTCATGTTGCGGCCGTCCTGCTTGGCGGACGTTTCCACGAAGCCGTATTCGGCGACATCCGCTCCCAGTCGCTGCAGCAATCGATAGCCCAACTCGGGCCGGGACTGCTCGCGTCCGCGGAACATGATGGTGACCTTCACCTTCGATCCCGCTTCCAGGAAGCGGATGACGTGGCCCTTTTTGGTCTCATAGTCGTGATCGTCGATCTTCGGTCGCAGCTTCTGTTCTTTGACGACGGTCTGCTGCTGGTTTCGGCGGGATTCGCGCGCCTTTTGCGCCGCTTCGTATTTGAACTTGCCGTAGTCCATGATCTTGCAGACCGGTGGTCTGGCGTTCGGGGCAACTTCGACAAGGTCGAGATCGGCGTCCGCAGCGACGCGCAGTGCGTCTTCGATGCGCACGATGCCTACCTGCTCTCCCCCTGGGCCTATCAATCGGACTTCAGGTACGCGAATGCGCTCGTTGACGCGGGTCTCAGTGCTGATGGGGCCTCCCTTGTTGGCTTCTCTGTCCTGACGACCAGTTGCCTGGGTCGGTCCGGGAATCAGCGGCGGAGACACCACACCACTAGCAAAAAAGCCCTGCACAAGCAGGGCCCAATGCCGACCGATCACGGCTGGAGCCGCCCGCGTCATTCGCGGAACAGACATACGCGATGTCTGTGACCGGACCGCTGAACCTTGGCAAGATCCGCACAGAGATCTCATCGGCTCGCGGTGGGAGTGGGACTCCACTTAACTGTTCCTGGCATTCGCCGGGATGGTCGCAGGCGCTAGTTTAGCAGCCTTGAGGTGGCTTTTAGCACTTCGGCCGGGCGACCGGGCCGCGACGGCCATTCGCGCGGCCTCAATTGCCCAAACTAGTGGCCGCCACACTTAGCGCTTCGACAAGCTTTTCACCGATTCAGGGCATATCCTCGCGGTCTGTGACACTCGCATCTCCTCGTTCGGGGTCCCGTTCGGGGCCTCGCGGCCGGTCGGACTCGCGGTATCGCTGGGTCCCGGCGGCGGCCGGGTGGACCGTGGGCGTCATCGCCACCGTCTCACTGCTGGGCAGTGTGTCCCCGCTGGTCAGGTACCTGATCAGAGTGCCGCGCGAGTTCATCAACGACTATCTGTTCAACTTTCCCGACACCAGCATCGCGTGGTCGTTCGTGCTGGCCCTGCTGGCCGCGGCGCTGACCGCGCGCAAGCGCATCGCCTGGCTGCTGTTGTTGGCCAACATGATTCTTGCCGCGGCGCTGAACGCCGCGGACATCGCCGCGGGTGACAACACCGCCGCCGAGATCTTCGGCGAGAACCTCGGGTTCGCGGTACATATCGTCGCGATCGTCCTGCTGGTGCTGGCCTACCGCGAGTTCTGGGCCAAGGTCCGCAAGGGCGCACTGGTCAAAGCGGCCGCGGTGCTGGTCGCCGGGGACGTGGTGGGGATCCTGGTGTCCTGGGGTCTGGTCGAGTTGTTCCCCGGGACGCTTGCCCGCCAGGATCGTCTGCCGTATGTGGCCAACCGGGTGGTCGGATTCGCGCTGGCGGATCCGGATTTGTTCAGCGGCCGTCCGCACGTGTTCCTCAACGCGATCTTCGGGTTGTTCGGGGCACTCGCGCTGATCCTGGCCACGATCGTGCTGTTCCAGTCCCAGCGTGCCGAGAACGCGCTGACCGGTGAGGACGAATCGGCCATCCGCGGACTGCTCGAGCTATACGGCAAGAACGACTCACTGGGCTACTTCGCCACCCGCCGCGACAAGTCGGTGGTCTTCGCCCAAAGTGGGCGCGCCGCGATCACCTACCGCGTCGAGATCGGTGTCTGCCTGGCCAGCGGCGACCCCATCGGCGATCCGCGGGCCTGGCCGCAGGCCGTCGACGCCTGGCTGAACCTGTGCCAGAGCTACGGGTGGGCTCCCGGGGTGATGGGCGCCAGCACCCAGGGCGCACGGGCATATCGGGAAAGCGGGCTCAACGCGCTCGAACTCGGCGACGAAGCCATTCTGCGGACCTCGGATTTCAAGCTGTCCGGTCCGGACATGCGCGGGGTCCGCCAGGCCGTGACCCGAGCCCGCCGGGCCGGGCTGACCGTGCGAATCCGGCGGCACCGCGACATCGGCGCCGACGAGATGGCCGACACCATCTCCCGCGCGGACGCCTGGCGCGATACCCAAACCGAACGCGGCTTTTCCATGGCGCTCGGCCGGCTCGGTGACCCTGCCGACGGGGACTGCCTGCTGGTCGAGGCGATGGACCGAAGCGACGCCGTCGTCGCGATGCTGTCGCTGGTTCCGTGGGGCACCACCGGGGTCTCCCTGGACTTGATGCGCCGCTCGCCGCAGTCCCCCAACGGCACCATCGAGCTGATGGTCAGCGAGCTTGCGCTCAACGCCGAAAGCCTTGGTATAACCCGTATTTCGCTGAACTTCGCGATGTTCCGGTCGGCCTTCGAACAGGGTGCTCAACTGGGCGCCGGTCCCGTTGCCCGGCTGTGGCGGGGGCTGTTGATGTTCTTCTCGCGGTGGTGGCAGCTGGAAACGCTGTACCGCTCGAACATGAAATACCAACCCGATTGGGTGCCGCGCTTCGCCTGTTACGAGGACGCCCGGCTGGTGCCCCGGGTCGGTGTCGCCTCGGCACTGGCCGAGGGGTTCCTGGTACTGCCGTTCGGCCGGCGCAGGCCGCACACCGGTCATCACCCGGCCGTGCCGGCCCGGCTGGCCGAGTCCGGACTGCTACATCACGACGGGAGCGCACCAGACGTCAGCGGACTGCAGCAACGTCAGCAATCCGCCGACGAAGAAGAGGCGAGATTCCGGCTGCCCGAACAGGTGCGGGTGCGTCTGGCCAAGCTGAAGACATTGCAGCGCAACGGTGTCGACGCCTATCCGGTGGGATCTCCGCCCAGCCACAGCGTCGCCAAGGCGCTCGACGCGGACGACCAGGAGAACATCACCGTCGCCGGCCGGGTGTTGCGGATCCGCGACTACGGCGGGGTGCTGTTCGCCCAGCTGCGTGACTGGTCGGGGGAATTGCAAGTGCTGCTGGACAATTCGCAACTGCAGAACGGGCGGACCGCAGACTTCACCGCAGCCATCGACCTGGGCGACCTGATCGAGGTGTCCGGGCACATGGGCTTCAGCAAGAAGGGGGCCCGCTCCCTGATCGTCGCCGACTGGCGGATGATCGGTAAGTGCTTGCGGCCGCTGCCGAACAAGTGGAAGGGGCTGACCGACCCGGAGGCGCGGGTGCGGACCCGCTACGTCGACCTGGCCGTCAACCCCGAGTCACGTGAACTGATCAAGGCACGCAGCGACGTACTGCGGTCGGTCAGGCAGACGCTGTTCGGCAAAGGATTCATCGAAGTCGAGACCCCGATCCTGCAGCAGATCCACGGCGGGGCCACCGCCCGGCCCTTCGTCACCCACATCAACACCTACGACATGGACCTTTTCCTGCGCATCGCGCCGGAGCTCTACCTGAAACGGCTGTGCGTCGGCGGCGTGGAACGCGTCTTCGAATTGGGCCGGGCCTTCCGCAACGAAGGAGTCGACTTCAGCCACAACCCCGAGTTCACCTTGCTGGAGGCCTATCAGGCCCACGCCGACTACAAGATGTGGATCGACGGATGCCGCGAGCTGATCCAGAACGCCGCCCAGGCTGCCCACGGCGAACAGATTGTGTTGCGGCACGGCACCGACGCGCCCGACGGCCGGCTGGAACCGGTCGACATCTCCGGAGTCTGGGCGGTCAAGACCGTCTATGACGCCGTGTCCGAAGCGCTCGGCGAGCACATCGACCCCACCACATCACTGTCCGTCTTGCGCAAGCTGTCCGACGCCGCGCACATCCCCTATCGAGCCCAGTGGGATGCCGGCGCGGTGGTGCTCGAACTGTACGAGCACCTGGTCGAGGACCGTACCGAGGAGCCGACCTTCTACATCGACTTTCCGACCTCGGTGTCGCCGCTGACCCGGCCGCACCGCACCGAACCCGGCGTCGCCGAGCGCTGGGACCTGGTGGCCTGGGGCGTCGAGCTGGCGACGGCCTACAGCGAGCTCACCGATCCGGTCGAGCAGCGCCGCCGTCTGCAGGAGCAATCGCTGTTGGCCGCCGGCGGGGATCCTGAAGCCATGGAGCTCGACGAGGACTTCCTGCAAGCGATGGAATACGCGATGCCGCCCACCGGCGGGCTGGGAATGGGCATCGATAGGCTCGTCATGCTCATAACGGGCCGCAGCATCCGCGAGACGCTGCCATTCCCGCTGGCCAAACCGCATTAGCGGGGGCCTCGAACGCTGCGCGAGCCCAGGGCGAACAATGGGTGAATATGTTCCAGGCCGATTACCAATAGATCACAATGAGTCACGTGACACCCCCGACGGACAGCGCTGCGGTGCAGTTCTTGGCAAGTAGCCACACCTCGCTGATGCACGGCTGGGTGCCAGTGACGGTCCAGGTACTCGCGGCGATTGTGCTGACGTCGGCCGTTGGCTGGCGATCGCGCCGCTGGCGCACGGTGTGGATGCCGGTGGCCGCGCTGGTCGGCGGGGTGGCGGCCTACCTCACGCACTGGTACATCGTCGACCGCGGGCTCTCCGATGAACCTGCCCCGGTGGCGCTGTGGCTGTGGATCACACTGACCGGCATGGCGGCGGCGGTGCTGGTGCTGGGTTGGCGCACCGCGCGGCACTGGCGGCGTGGTGCCGCCGTGCTGGCCGTACCGCTGTGCTTGCTCAGCGCGGCGCTGGTGCTCAACCTCTGGGTCGGCTACTTCCCCACCGTGCAGTCCGCGTGGAGTCAGCTGACCTCGGGTCCGCTGCCCGATCAGGCCGACCAGGCCACGATTACCGCGATGGCCGCCAAGGGAAGCCGGCCACCGCACGGCACCGTGGTGCCGGTGGCGATCCCCTCGGACGGATCGCACTTCAAACACCGCGGCGAGCTGGTCTACCTGCCGCCCGAATGGTTCGCCAGCAGCCCGCCCCCGTCGTTGCCGACCGTGATGATGATCGGTGGGCAATTCAACACACCGGCGGACTGGACACGGGCGGGCAACGCGGTCAAGACCATCGACGACTTCGCCGCCGCGCACGACGGGAAGGCGCCGGTGCTGGTGTTCGTGGACTCCGGCGGCGCATTCAACAACGACACCGAATGCGTCAACGGCGTTCGTGGTAATGCGGCCGATCACCTGACCAAAGACGTAGTGCCGTTCATGGTTTCGACGTTCGGGGTCAGCCCGCACAGGTCCAGTTGGGGAGTCGCGGGGTGGTCGATGGGCGGCACCTGTGCCGTCGATTTGACCGTCATGCATCCCGATTTGTTCAGCGCGTTCGTCGACGTCGCCGGTGATTTCTTTCCCAACGCCGGCAACAAGACCCAGACCATCGCCCGGCTGTTCGGCGGAAATGCCGATGCCTGGGCGACATTCGACCCGACCACCGTGATCAACCGGCACGGGCCATATCGCGACGTGGCCGGCTGGTTCGCGATTTCGTCCGACGGACCGCCGACGCCGCGCCGTGACCTACAGCTGACCGACACCGGCGCCATCCGTCTCGCCGGACGCGAGGCGGCCGCCAACCCGGGCAATCAGACCGCCGCTGCCTATTCGCTGTGTGCGCTCGGCCGCTCCAACGGAATCGACTGCGCGGTGGTACCGCAGCCCGGCAAGCATGACTGGCCGTTCGCCGACCGTGCGTTCGCGGCCTCGCTGCCCTGGCTGGCCGGAGCGTTGGGAACTCCGGGAATTGCGCGGACGCCGTTGCCTACCGCGTCCGCGCCCGCCGCCGGCACGCGGGTGGTGGTCCCGGCCGAACACTCCAATACCCCGCGCAGATAGCCGCGGCGTCGCCTGAAGTAGTGTCGAAGAGGGCATGTAATGCCGGTGCCAGACGAACTGTGCATTCGCTTGCCGCTGCCCCACTTTCGCGAGCTGAGGCGCTGATTCGTCGGCAAAACGATACGGACGTATGGTATTTCGATAGGTGCGTATCGCCGCACCATTCGGATGTATCGTCTAGCCATGGGATTCCCCAGCGTGTTCTCCTACGAACCGCCCCCGCCGGCCGAACCCACAGCCAAGGAGCGGATTCGCGACGCGGCCCTGAGCCGCTTCGCCGCAGACGGCATTGCCGCCACATCGCTGCGGGCGGTCGCCCAGGCCGCCGAGGTGTCGATCGGGCTTGTGCAGCACCATTTTCACACCAAGGCCAAACTCACTGCCGCAGTCGATCAGTACGTGCTGCAGGTGGTCAGTGAGGCGTTAGAACCGACGGCGCTGCCTCAGGCGCCCTCCGACGGGCTCGAAGAAGCCGGTCGCCGTTTGACCTCGGTGATGGCCGAACGTCCTGATGTGATGACCTATCTCGGCCGCTCACTGGCCGAGGGCAGCGCAATCGGATCGGTCATCTTCGCCGGAATCCTGGGCATCAGCACAGCCCAGCGCGACCATTTCGTCCGACAGGGCAAGACCCGGCCCGACGTCGATCCCGATTGGGCTGCACTCAACCCGTTGATTCTTCGGGTCGGCGCCATCATTCTGCATCCCTACATCGAGCTACACCTGGGAAAGTCGTTCTTCACCGAGCCACAGTTAAGACGCTGGGACGCCGCCGTCACCAACCTGATACGGCATGGCCAATTCCTCGACGAAGCGACACCCTAGCGCTCAGATCGCTCCACTCAAACCGGGTCAAACCCGGTCCGGCGTGCCGCCCAGGTGCTATACACGAAGCACCATGGATGAGCCTGGCGTAATCGCCTACACCGCGCAGATTCTCGACGCCGACAAGGCGGACGACGATGCGCTGCTGCGGCGGCTACGAGCCGATCCCAGCATCGAGTTCATCGACCGGCTCGACGCACAGACGGCCAACCTGCGTAGCCTTCGGCCCACCCCGCATCCTGACCTTCTGGCAGAGCCGGCCCGCTGGGCCTACTACCCGTGGCGGCGCGCCGTCGTTTCGGTGCTGGGCCCGGGCGGGTATCGCGCCGTGCGCCTGGATCGCAATCGCAACAACATCACCCCGGCGGAACAAGACCAGCTCGGCACACTGCGCATCGGTGTGGCCGGCCTGAGCGTCGGCCATGTCATCGCGCACACCCTGGCAGCACAGGGATTGGGTGGCCGTCTTCGGTTGGCTGACTTCGATCACCTCGAGCTGTCGAATCTGAATCGGGTGCCGGCCAGCGTATTCGACCTCGGCGTCAACAAGGCGTGTGTGGCGGCGCGCCGGATCGCCGAGCTCGACCCTTACCTGTCGGTCGAAGTCTTCGACGCCGGGCTCACATTCGACACCGTCGACGCGTTTCTGGACGGGCTCGACATCGTCATCGAAGAATGCGACTCACTGGACATGAAGGCGGTATTGCGGGAAGGCGCCCGCACGCGCCGGATTCCGGTATTGATGGCCACCAGCGACCGCGGACTGATCGATGTGGAGCGTTTCGATCAGCAGCCTCAGCGCCCGATTCTGCATGGCCTGCTCGGCGACCTCGACGTCGGATTGCTGCCTGGCATGAGTAGCCGCGACAAAGTTCCCCATATCCTGCGTCACCTTGAGGCCGAACGGCTTTCGCCCCGAACGGCTGCCTCACTCATAGAGATCGACCACACACTTTCGACGTGGCCACAAGTGGCCTCGGATGTGGTGCTGGGGGCGTCGGCGTTGGCCGAGGGCGTGCGCAGGATTGGGCTCGGCGAGGAGCTTCGCTCGGGCCGCACTCGCATCGATATCGGCTGGGCGCTCAACCAACTCGATGAACCCGACATGGCCCAGCACCGTCCCGTGCCGGCAGACCCGTACGAGCCGCCGGAATTACCGGGGACAGCCGGAATCATCGCCGCCGCGGCGATCCGCGCTCCCTCCGGGGGAAACGTACAGCCCTGGCATGTCCAAGCCGGACCCACCGAGATCACCATTGACATTGCCGCGCAACACACGTCGACAATGGACGTCGGCTTCCGGGGCAGCGCTGTCGCGGTGGGCGCCGCTCTCTTAAACGCCAGGATCGCCGCGGCGGCCCACCATGTTCTGGGCCCCGTCAGCCTTGACGACCACGTCAACGGCTCGCCGTTGACCGCCACCCTGAAATTGAGCGACGGCACCGACCCAGGCCTGGCTGACCTGTATCAACCAATGCTGGAGCGTGAAACCAACCGCCACCACGGCAGCCCCCGACCAATCGACACCGCCACCATCGAGATGCTCTGCGGCGCGGCGAAACAGGAAGGCGGGCAGCTGCACCTGATCACCGATAGAGACGAGATCGCCTATGCGGCAGGCATTCTGGCCGCATCCGACCGTACCCGCTACCTGACGCCACGCCTGCACAAAGAGATGGTCTCGGAGTTGCGCTGGCCTGGTGACGACGACCCCGACACCGGCATCGATGTGCGAAGCCTGGAACTGGACACCGGCGAACTGGCGATGCTCGATATCCTGCGGCGAACCGACGTGATGACCCGGCTGGCCCAATGGAACGCCGGCAGCGCGCTCGGTGAAGACGCCCGCGACCGGATATTAGCCAGCTCTGCGCTGGCTACGGTGAGCGTGCCTGGGCAAGGCCTTCGCGACTACGCCAAGGGAGGAGCGGCCGTTGAGCTGGTCTGGATCATTGCGCAGCAGCGAGGGATATCTGTGCAGCCGGTCTCGCCGGTCTTCCTGTACGCGCACAACCAGGCCGAATTTGACGATCTGTCAGCCCAGTTCGCCGATGAGCTGGCCCAGTTGCAACGCGACTTCCGAGGTTTGGCCGGCATACCGTCCGAACATTCCGCGGTGCTGATCCTGCGGTTCAGTGCCGGGCCGCCGGCATCGGTACCAAGCCGCCGCAGTTTTGACCGGGCTCGGGTGAGGTAGATGAGCGGTTTTTTGCTGGCCCAGCACGCATGGATGCTCAGTCCGTTTCCCGCGCAGATGCGCGACGCGCTAGCCAATGTCCGCGAAGCCCGGCAGTTGCGGTTACGGTAAGACCAATGTCAGGCACTCTGGACTACCTGGTCACCGCTGCTGCTGCAGAGTTGATGGCGGCTACCGCGGCCGACGCTGCCGCGATCAGTCAACGGGTGCTCGGCGACCTGGTCCGCGAATTAGCTGTGGACTTCAGTTTCCTGCGCCACAACGATCACACCATCCATGCCACGGTGCTGGTTGCCGAGTGGCCGCCACGCAACGCCGATCCCGACCCGATCGGCGTGGTCTATTTCGCCGACGCCGACTCGGTGTTCGCCCAGGCCGAGCACCTCAAAGTGCCCGAAGTGGTGCGTCCCGAGCCGGCGAATGCCGATTATCAACGCAATATCGACGAGGGCACCGGGTGGGGCGCCGTGTCGCTGGCCGCTGTGCCGCTGCTGTCTGGCGATGTGACGACCGGCACGCTGGCCTTCGGCAAAGTCGGCGACCGCGAATGGCTACCCGAAGAGCTCAATGCGCTGCAGGCGATCGCGGCGCTGTTCGCGCAGCTGCAGGCCCGCGTGGTCGCCCAACAGCAAATCCACTATCTGGCCGAGCATGACGAGCTCACCGGGCTGCTGAACCGCCGGGCGCTCATCGCCCACCTCGACGACCGGCTGGCTCCGGGACGCCCGGGGCCGGTTGCGGTGGTGTTCCTGGCCCTGGACCGCTTCAAGGTCATCAATGATCGCCTCGGACAGGACGCCGGTGACCGGTTCATCGAGGCCTTCGCCGTAATGCTGCGCGAGGTCACCGAGAACGTCCCGTCCGAGATCGCCCGGTTCGGCGGTGACGAGTTCGTCGTCGTGCCGACTGGGGCGATGGACGTCGACGCCGCTGAAGCGTTCGCTCGGTCGCTGCACAAACGGGTTCACCAGCAAATCGCGATTGACGGCGAGCTGCTGAGTCGCACCGTCAGTATCGGTGTCGCGGCCGGCCTACCCGGACACGAGAGCACGTCGGACCTGCTGCGCCGAGTCGATCAGGCCACCCGGGCGGCCAAGGGGTCCGGCGGCAACAAGCTGGCGACCTTTAATCCGGAGATGTCGATAACGGACATGATCCGCAACGACATCGAACTGCACCTGGAAGGGATGATCGACAACGGAAGTGGCGCCCTGGTGCTGCATTACTTGCCGGAATTCGACATGAACACCGGCTGCATTCTCGGTACCGAGGCGTTAATCCGTTGGCAGCACCCAACTCTGGGGTTGCTGATGCCCGATTCGTTCATCCAAGTCGTGGAATCGATCAACTTGGGAGCCAAACTCGGCCGTCTGGTGATGCGTTCGGCGTGCGCACAGTTCGGGCTCTGGCAATCACGCGGCGTTGGGCACGGCACCGTGTTACGTGTCAACGTATCCCCGGTGCAGTTGGTCACGGACGGTATCGTCGCCACAGTCGCGGCGACTCTCGACGAGTTTGGTCTCGATCCAAGCACCGTCTGCCTGGAGATCACCGAAAGTGTGGTGGTGCAAGATATCGACGCCACACGTAAAACGCTGTTCGGCCTGAAGGACATCGGAGTGCAGATCGCTATCGACGACTTCGGCACCGGGTACAGCGTGCTGACCTATCTGAAATCGCTTCCCGTCGACGGGCTCAAGATCGACAAGGGTTTTGTTCGTAGCCTCGACACCGACGCCGGCGACCTGGCGATCGTGCGTTCCACGATGGCCCTGGCCGAGGCCTTCGGGCTCGAGGTCGTCGCCGAAGGCGTCGAAACAGTGGCCGCGGCCAAGACGCTGCTCAGCCTCGGTTGCCATCGCGCACAAGGCTTTCTGCTGTCCCGCCCGCTGGACAGCGCGGCGATGGAAGCACTGTTGACCGAACGCGTTATCCCGATGGACTTCTCCGACGTGGAGCTTTCCCCAAGCGACGACGTGGTGTCGACCACGAAACGACACGCCCGCTGATCGGTCTTAACTGCGGCGCTGAAACAGGTAGTAGTACGTCGCGGTCTTGTCGTCGAGCTCCCGCTCGTTGCCGCTGGACAACAGCGTCCAGCCCGGAGCGAATCGTCGTTCGATCTCGGCGTGATCAATACCAGGCACGCCGAACCGCCCACCTGGAGGGAAAGCGACGATGAAAAGCCGCGCGTCCGGCGCCGCCACGGCGCTGACCTCACGGACGTATGCCTCACGATCGGCGCCACTCATGTTGTGAATGCACCCGTTATCGACGATCAAGCCAAAGCCCGTACCGATTCCCGACTGACTCAACTGGGTGACGTCAGCACGGACGAAATCGACCTCAACATTGGCGGTGCGGGCCTTGGCCCGCGCCTTTTCGAGCGGCTTTGCGACGTAGTCGACCCCGGTGACTTGCCAGCCCCGCTGAGCAAGATAGATGGCGCAATCACCGGTTCCGCATCCCACGTCCAGGGCAGACGCTTGCGGCAATGCCGGCGTGTCCGGCGTTCCCTCGATCAGATCCCGCAGGCCCTGCGCGATCTGATGGCCCTCCCAAGGCGTGAAGCCGACCCGATAGAACAACCGAAATCGCATGTGTCGAGAAGCCATGGCCGCAATCATGGCATTCGCGGCGACCTGCCGGCCGTCAACCCCGGACTTGCCAAACACGCCCTTGCAACTCGTTACCCGGGAGTAGCATCCGCATACACAGCACAAGCGGCCGCGGGTGGCTCAAAAACCACAGGGAAGGGTTTCGCCGAGTGATGTCACGGCTCAAAGCGTGGTGGAGCCAACCCGACCACTACGAGTGGATGACCATGTTCCTGCGCCAATCCGGAACGCTGCGTCCAGCACGGATGATCTTGGCCGGCATCACCGGATCATCGGCGTTGGTACCGCTCACCATATTGCCGACCCAACAACAGCCCAGCGCCGTAGAGGTGGCCACCGGCGTGGTTGGCGTCACCTTCACCCTGGGTGTGACCCTGTTGTGGCTGACCCGCTGGCCCACGCGTCGCCAGTCGCAGGTTGGCGTCATGGCCGCGATTGTGTGTGTCGGCGGGTGGAGCCTGGTCCAGCCCACGGCGGGCCTCGCCGCCCTGACGTGTACCGGGTTGGCCATCACCGGCTGTTACATCGCGTTTTTGCACAGCCCCAAACTTCTGGTCTTCAACGGGGCCGCTGCCGTCGTGGTCGCCACCGTAGCGGTGCTGCGGCTGGCCCACGAGGCCAATGCGGCAGCCGCGGCCTCTGCGTTCTGGCTCAACGCTTTCCTGAATTTCTTCCTCCCCGTTGGCATTTGGGGCACCTCGCAGGCCATGAAAACCTACGCTGACCGCTCCGAGCAGGACGCGCTGACCGGCCTGCTGAACCGGCGGGCGTTCACCGAGGCGGTCAGTAGCCGGGTGGCGAATCCCCCACCGACGCACACCCACCTGGTGTTGGCGATGACCGACCTGGACAACTTCAAACGCATCAACGACACCTACGGCCATTCGGCCGGTGACCAGGTTCTGCGGACCGTGGCGGACGTGCTGCGCGGGCACACCCCCGCCGACGCGGTCATCTGCCGTGCCGGCGGCGAGGAATTCTTGGTCGCGCTGACCTCCGACAGCCCCGACGTGGGACCCCTCACCGCGGAGCTTTGCACCGCGCTGGCCCAGCTGTCCCCGGAGGTGACGGCGAGCATCGGCACCGCCAGCACCGAACTGCACCTTCTGACCGAAACCGAGGTGGCATGGCGGCTGGTCGACGAGCTCATCATCGTCGCCGACATGGCGATGTATGCCGCCAAACGCCGCGGCGGAAACCAGGTTCAGCACAGCTGGGGACCTAGCACAGCAGGAAGGTCAGCGACGCAACCGTATCCGGGCCCTGATCGGAGCCGCCGCGACCATCGTGAAGGGCACGGCCAGTGGGAAATCATCCGACAGAGACTCGATCCGGACTCGGCGGACGATGGTCGCCAACGCGAGGGTGGCTTCCAACATCGCAAAGTGGTCCCCGATACATGAGCGCGGTCCGCCGCCGAAAGGAAGGTATTGCCAGCGGTCGCGACCCTCAGCGCGCCCGGGGTCGAATCGTTCCGGATCGAATCGCAGCGTGTCGTCCCATAAGCGCGGATCGGTCTGTGCCGCCATCCTTCCGAATGCCAGCATGGTGCCGGCTTTGACGCGGTAGCCGGCAACCTCGACGTCGCGGGTCGCCATCCGGGTTCCGGTCGGTCCCGGTGGACACAGCCGCAGCGCCTCCTGCAGTACCTGGACCGTAAATCCCAGCCGCGCAACGTCGTCGGGAGTAAGCCGGCGATCTCCGATGCCGGCGGCTTCGGCCGCGACGCGATCCTGCAGGTCCGGATGACGACCCAATGCCCACAGCGCGTAGGTCAGAGTCGTCGCCGTGGTGTCGTGGCCGGCGAACAGGAAAATAATCATCTCGTCGCGGATCTCGGCGTCCGACAACGACCGCCCGGTTTCCGGGTCGGTGGCGGCGATCAGCGCGCGTACCAGCGGAGCCTCCCGGTGGGGGTCGGCACGACACGCCTGCAGAATTTCGTCTGCCAGCTCGCGAATCACCCCGGCCGCGACGCGGGCGCGCCGCCGCGCCGGTGTGGGCAGCCAATGTGGTGCGCGAAGCGGCCGCAGCGCTCGCTTGACCGCGTAGCTCGTCGCCACCCGCAGCGGCTCGGCGATCGCGTCGGAGCGCTCAGCGAGGTCTAAACCCAAGACCGAGCGACCCAACGCCCGCAAGGTCAATGTGCGGCACTGCGCATCCAGATCGATCTCGGTGTCCTCGCACCACTCGGCGCAGACGAGCTCGGCGGCCTCGGCCATGTGTCCGCCGAACTGGCGAACGCGCTGACGGGTGAACACCGGTTGCAGGGTGCGTCGACGCGGCAACCACTCGGCGTGGGGCAAGACGAACAGGTTTCCGCCGAGCAGCCGTCGAAGCTCGGTGGCCACCGTGCTGGTCTTGTCGACGGAACCGTCTCGCACGCTGACGATGTCGCGGATCCCTTGCGGCGATGTCGCCAAAACGATCGGCGGGATCAGCCACCTGGGCCCTAAGGTAACCCTGGTGACGGGCCCGCCGGCATCGCGAAGTTTGTTGGTGCCGGTATGGAATTCCCTGATGGCCTTTAGCCGTTCGCGATACGGAAGTGGGTTTTTCGGGGCTAAAGGCAACGTTGCAATGTCACGGAAGGACTCAGCGACGGACACGACTCGACCCTAGAACACTTTCGCGGACAAGCGGAACTGTGACTTCACTGATTTCTGTTAAGCCGAGATGCGACTGAGGATTTCGGAGTTCTCGGCGCACATCAGCTTGAATTGTGCCGGCTCGGCGTGTGTGGCAATGGTGCGACGATCCCACCACATCACCTTTGTTCGGTAGTTTTCGTTGGGATATAACGCCGCCGGGACGCGGTTGGCCACGACGCCACCGGAGGACTGCCACTGATCCAGCACGTGCGCCGCCGCGGTTGCCATGACGAACTGCGCACCCAACAGCGTCATCATGGGCAGTGCCGTGCGGGCCAGCACCGTGGACAGTGTGCGATGTCCGTATTGATCAGAGTCGACCCAGGCGCTTTTCACCTCCACGACGCCGAACGGAAGCCGGTTGGAAATCATGTGGCGCAGCAGGGGAAGGCCTGGATTGCCTCTCCATTCCTCGAGAGCGTGCGAGTCGTCCGGCGAGCGCAGCGGCCCCACGACGCGGGTACCCCCGACAACCCGGCCGTCCGGATCAAGCGCGGCAAAAAACAGTGCCGTGTCGGTACCGTCGCGAATGTGGTCGAGGTTGAGCACCCAATCCAGCCCGTGCCGCCGATAACTGTTCAGAGCACCGTCCAGATACTGATGCCACAGATCCGGCTCCGCCTCGGGGGTGGACGCGGTGACCCAACATCCCGTCGAGTGGTCGCGCCAGCCGAACCCCGTGTCGGACCACGGGCGGTCAATCTCGGTTGCCGTGAGTTGCGCCGCTTCCATAGGTGACCTCCGCTATTACCGTGCCTTCGGGGCAATTTTTTGGTGTGCCTGTTTCTTAATTCGAATCGCGACGAATTACCAAGGGGATTGTTGCATAAGCGGCTAATTAAGACCCCTTTGCGCGGGCAATGAACTGCGAAAGCACGCCGCTTCGTCGCGGCATTTGTTTCCGTGAACAGTCGTTCCCGCGCTGATCGCAGTAGCGTTACGGTATGCCCGACGAACCAGTCAATCCCGGCGCGAACCGGCCCGGCCCGGAATACGACAGCGCCGGCGTTCCGACCTTTGAATCCGTGCGTGACACGATCGAGGGCCGATACTCGACGGCACAAGGTGCCGCCGAACTCGATGCGGAATCACCCGAGGGCCAATCGGTCGAGGCGCAGTACGAGGAACGGCAGCGCGCGGCGGCCGAGCGGCTGGCCCAGATCCGCGAGTCGATGCACCCGGAGCAAGACTAACCGGCGACCATCCGGCTCGCCCTCGAAATAGCCTGTCAGGCAGTGACTTTGCGACGCGTGGCGGACTTCCGCGCAGCACTGGATGGCGCCGGGTTACGGCCGATCACCTCGGCGAGGAACTTGCCGGTGTAGCTCTCCGGCACCGCGGCCACGTCCTCCGGAGTGCCTTCCGCGACAACGGTTCCGCCCTCGGCACCGCCTTCCGGTCCCATGTCGATGATCCAGTCCGAGGTCTTGATCACGTCCAGGTTGTGTTCGATGACGATGACCGTATTGCCTTTGTCCACAAGGCCGTTGATGACCCTCAGCAGCTTGCGGATGTCGTCGAAATGCAAACCCGTGGTGGGCTCGTCCAGGATGTAAACGGTGCGCCCGGTGGAGCGCTTCTGCAGTTCCGCGGCCAATTTGACGCGCTGCGCCTCGCCACCGGACAGCGTCGGTGCGGGCTGGCCGAGCCGCACGTATCCCAACCCGACGTCGACCAGGGTGCGCAGGTAGCGATGAATACCGGTGATCGGCTCGAAGAACTCCGCCGCTTCCTCGATCGACATGTCCAGCACTTCGGAGATGGTCTTGCCCTTGTAGTGCACCTCGAGCGTCTCCCGGTTGTACCGGGCGCCGTGACAGACTTCGCACGGCACATACACGTCGGGCAGGAAGTTCATCTCGATCTTGATGGTGCCGTCACCGGTGCACGCTTCGCAGCGGCCGCCCTTGACGTTGAACGAGAACCGGCCCGGTTGATAGCCACGGACTTTGGCCTCGGTGGTGGCGGCGAACAGCGTGCGGATCTTGTCGAAAACGCCGGTGTAGGTGGCCGGGTTGGATCGCGGCGTGCGACCGATCGGTGACTGGTCCACCCGCACCAGCTTGTCCAGGTGATCCAGCCCGGTGACCCGGGTATGACGGCCCGGAACCTGCCGGGCACCGTTGAGCCGGTTGGCCAGCACCGCCGCCAGGATGTCGTTGACCAGCGTCGACTTGCCGGAGCCGGACACGCCGGTCACCGAGGTGAGCACGCCGAGCGGGAACGAGACATCGATGCCGCGCAGGTTGTGCTCGCGAGCACCGACGACGGTCAGCCGCCGCTTGTCGACGGGGCGACGCTTCGCCGGCAACTCGATGCGCTCCTTGCCGGACAGGTAGGCGCCGGTGATCGAGTCCTTGTTGGCCAGCAGCTCGCTGTAGGTGCCGCTGTGCACGATCTGGCCACCGTGCTCACCGGCGCGGGGGCCGATATCGACGATCCAGTCGGCGTGCGCGATGGTGTCCTCGTCGTGTTCGACGACGATCAGTGTGTTGCCCAAACCCCTTAGCCGAGTGAGGGTTTCGATGAGCCGACGGTTGTCGCGCTGATGCAGCCCGATGGACGGCTCGTCGAGGACGTAGAGCACGCCCACCAGACCGGACCCGATCTGGGTGGCCAGCCGAATGCGCTGCGCCTCACCGCCGGACAGGGTGGCCGCGGCGCGCGACAGCGACAGATACTCCAGCCCGACGTCGAGCAAGAAGCCCAGCCGCGACTGGATTTCCTTGAGCACCTGCCCGGCGATCGCCTTCTCGCGAGGCCCGAGGGTCAGCCCGTTCAGAAAGTCCGCGCAATCCGAGATCGACAGATCGCAGACTTCGGCGATGGATTTCGCGGCCTTCTCCCCGCCGGATTCGCCGGCCAGCGTCACCGCCAGAATCTCCGGCTTGAGCCGGGTGCCCTCACACACCGGGCAGGGCACGTCGCGCATGAAGCCCTCGTAGCGTTCCTTCATCTGCTCGGACTCGGTTTGCGCCATCTTGCGCTGCAAGAACGCCAGCACGCCTTCGAAATCCGCGTAGTAGGACCGGGTCCGGCCGTACCGGTTGCGGTAGCGCACGTGCACCTGGTGGTCGGAGCCCTCCAGAATTGCCTTGCGGGCCTTGGCCGGCAGCTTGCGCCACGGGGTGTCGACGTCGAAGCCCAGCTCGTCGCCGAGGCCGGCCATCATGCGGGTGAAGTACTCCGCGGTGTGACCCGCCGACCACGGCGCCACCGCCCCCTCGGCCAGCGTGCGCTCGGGGTCGGGAATCACCAGGTCGGGGTCGACTTCCTTGCGGATTCCCAGGCCGGAGCACTCGGGGCAGGCGCCGTAGGGCGAGTTGAACGAGAACGACCGCGGTTCCAGATCGTCGACCGCCAGCGCGTGCCCGTTAGGACAGGCGAGCTTTTCGGAAAACCGCTGTTCGCGGTTGTGGGCGTCGTGTTCGTGATCGACGAATTCGAGCACCACGATGCCGTCGGCCAGGTTCAGCGCGGTCTCCACCGAATCGGTGAGCCGCTGCTTGGCGGATGCCTTGACGGTCAGGCGGTCCACCACCACCTCGATGTCGTGCTTCTCCTGCTTCTTCAGCTTCGGCGGATCGGTCAGCGAGTGCACCACACCGTCGACCCGCACCCGGCTGTAGCCCTGGGCGTTGAGCTTCTCGAAGAGGTCGGCGAACTCGCCCTTGCGGGTGCGCACCACCGGGGCGAGCACCAGGAATCGATTGCCCTCCGGCATCGCCAGCACCTGATCCACGATTTGCTGGGGGGTCTGCCGGGCGATCCGCTCGCCGCAGATCGGGCAGTGCGGCGTTCCGGCCCGCGCGTAAAGCAGTCGCAGGTAGTCGTAGACCTCGGTGATGGTTCCGACGGTCGATCGCGGGTTGCGGTTGGTGGATTTCTGGTCGATGGACACAGCCGGGGACAGCCCCTCGATGAAGTCCACGTCCGGCTTGTCCATCTGCCCCAGGAACTGGCGGGCGTAGGCCGACAGGGACTCCACGTAGCGGCGTTGCCCCTCGGCGAAAATCGTGTCAAAGGCCAGCGATGACTTACCCGAACCCGACAGCCCGGTGAACACGATGAGCGCGTCGCGGGGCAGGTCGAGATCGACGCCGCGCAGGTTATGCTCGCGGGCGCCTTTGATGATCAGACGGTCAGCCAACGCTGCCCCTCTCCGGAACTATCTGGCAACTTCTCCGTAGCCGCAAAGCGATCCCGAACCGGGATTGCGCACGGCGCAATCCATGCTATGTGCCCATACCGACAAGCCACGTGTGACCAGTAACGTGGCCGCCAGTGACGGGCGCCGACGACGACGCTGCCGACTCGGCTGGATCAAGGAGTAGCGCACATGACTGCAGTGGACGACAACTACACCGGCCACGTCGACCCCGGTACCGCGGCCCGCCGGACCCTACCCGGCGCCACGATCTTAAAGGTGTCGGTGGGCCCTATGGACAACAACGCATATCTGGTCACATGTTCCGCTACCGGCGAAACATTGCTGATCGACGCCGCCAACGACGCGGACATCTTGATCGACCTGATCCGGCAGAACGCGCCGAAGGTGTCGCTGATCGTGACCAGCCATCAGCACTTCGATCACTGGCAGGCGCTGGAGGCGGTCGCCGCCGCCACCGGAGCGCCGACCGCCGCCAACGAAATCGACGCGGAGCCGCTGCCGGTCAAACCGGACCGTTTGCTGGCCAACGGTGACACCGTGCAGATCGGCGAGTTGACGTTCGACGTCATCCACTTGCGCGGGCACACCCCCGGCTCGATCGCGCTGGCCCTGGACGGACCCGCGACCGGCGGGGTCACGCAGCTGTTCACCGGCGACTGCCTGTTCCCGGGCGGCGTCGGGAAGACCTGGAAATCCGGCGATTTCACCCAGCTGATCGACGACGTCAGCACCCGGGTGTTCGACGTCTATGACGACTCCACCGTCATCTATCCCGGCCATGGCGACGACACGGCCTTGGGCGCCGAGCGCCCCCATCTGAGTGAATGGCGCGAGCGGGGCTGGTAGCCGCCGTCAGGAGGTGGTGTGCACGATCAGCACGTCGGTCTTGGCCCGGCGCGAGACGTTGGCCGGCACCGATCCGAGCAGCCGGCCGGCGATTGTGCTCAAGCCGACGTTGCCGACCACGAGTAGATCGGCGTGTTCCTCCTCGGCGAGGTGCACCAGCGCGTCGACCGGAGCCCCGACGATGGGCCGCTCGTCGATGTTTTTCGCCCCGGCGGCGTGGGCGCGGTCCTTGGCGTCGCGCAGAATCGCGTAAATCGGCGCGGTGCCCGAAACCTTGTAGCTTTCGTCCCGCAGGGCGTCGGCGGCCCGGGCGTCCTCGTGCTGGGGCAGATACGCCGACGCCACGATCAGCTTGGCGTCCTCTCCGGCGATCTGCGCCGCCTTCTCCACCGCGCGCATCGACGAGTCCGAGCCATCGGTTCCCACCACCACAGTCCGATAGGCGCCCATTTACCCTCCCAGTTTCGGTTGGTCAGCCAACCCAAGACAGTAGCGCGTTTGCTCCACGCACAGGAGGAAGATTAGCTACACGGCGTGACGTGGCGCGTCCTCCGAATTGCGGGGTCTGACTGGGCCAACGGACAATATCGCCGATGACAAAACAATCGAATGCGCTCGGGCGGCGTGGAAGGCATTGCATTACGCGGCTTTTCGTGAAGCTGGGCACCATCGGTGAATGCGCCGGATACGGTTTGTGACCCGTTTGATGAACTGCGCCTTACAGTAACAAGCATCATGTCCATGCCGACCCTCGAGCCCACCCTCGAGCCGCGTGACGGGGAGGTAGGCGCCGAGCCCGCGCCCGGCCGCGCGCGCGACAGGTTCCTCGACCCGTCGGCAATCGCCCTGTTCGCCATCGTGCTCAGCGCCGCCTGGGCTTGTCGGCCGTCGCTGTGGTTCGACGAAGGGGCCACAATATCGGCCGCGGCGAGCCGGACTTTGCCAGAGCTGTGGCGGCTGCTGAGTCATATCGACGCCGTCCACGGGCTGTACTACCTGTTGATGCACGGTTGGTTCGCGCTGTTCCCGCCCACCGAATTCTGGTCGCGGTTCCCCAGCGCCCTGGCCATCGGGGCCGCCGCCGCCGGGGTCACGGTGTTCACCAAGCAGTTCTCGACGCGGCCCACAGCGGTGTGCGCGGGCGCGATTTTCGCGATCCTGCCCCGCACGACGTGGGGCGGGATGGAAGCGCGCCCATACGCGTTCGTGGCCGCCGCGGCGGCCTGGCTGACGGTGTTGTTCGTGGCCACCGTCCGGCGCGGCAGGCCGCGCGGGTGGATTTGGTATGCGCTCGGCTTGATGCTGTCGATACTGCTCAATCTGAATCTGGTGCTGCTGGTGCCGGTTTACGGCGCGATGCTGCCGCTGTTAACGCCGAAAGGCGCCCGCAGATCGCCGGTGCTGTGGTGGGCAGCCGGCTCGGCCGTTGCGGTCGCCGCTATGACGCCGTTTGCGGTGTTTGCCCACAATCAGGTGTTTCAGGTCAATTGGATCTACCCGGTCAGCTGGCACTACGCATTCGACATCATCCTGCGCCAGTATTTCGACCACAGCGTCGCCTTCGCCATTGCCAGCGGTGTGCTGATCGTCGCGGCGGGCGTGACCCGGCTGGCCGGCGTGCCGGCCCCGGCCGGTGATTTGCGCCGGTTGCTGATCATCGCCACGGCGTGGATGGTCATCCCTACCGCCCTGGTCGTCATCTATTCGGCCGTCAGCGAGCCGATCTACTACCCGCGCTACCTGATCTTCACGGCGCCCGCGATGGCCGTCGTGCTGGCCGTCTGCATCGTCACCCTCGCCCGACGGCCGTGGCCCATCGCCGGCGTGGTGCTGTTGTTGGCGATCGCCGCGGTGCCGAATTACCTGTTCGTGCAACGCTGGCCGTACGCCAAAGAGGGCTGGGACTACAGTCAGGTCGCCGATTTGATCAGCTCGCACGCCGCCCCCGGTGACTGTCTGATGGTGGACAACACCGTGCCCTGGAGGCCCGGACCGATCCGCGCGCTGCTGGCCACCCGGCCGGACGCCTTCCGGTCGCTGATCGACGTCGAGCGCGGCGTCTACGGCCCCAAGGCCGGAACGCTGTGGGATGGGCACGTCGCCGTGTGGCTGACGACGGCCAAAATCAACAAATGTCCGGCAATCTGGACCATCACCAATAAAGACAACTCGCTGCCCGATCATCAACAGGGCCAATCGCTGCCGCCGGGAAGCGCGTTCGGGCGCGCTCCGGCGTACCGATTCCCGGGCTACCTGGGCTTTCACATTGTCGAACGGTGGCAGTTCCACTACTCGCAGGTGGTCAAGTCCACTCGGTGACTGCCGCGGTCCGGGGCGAGGACGACCCGGACTGAGCTCAGCTTCCCGTGCCGACCGGCTGGGCTTGCCGGGTGGCACGGGTCGCGGCATAGGACACCGCCACGCCGGCCGCGCTCAATGCGGTGAAGACGGTGAACAGCAGGTGTGCGGCCATCCCCTCGCCGCCGGTGGCCGTGTTGACGACGACACCGGCCAAGCCGGCGCCGATCGCCGCAGAGGTCAGCTGGACGGTGTTGATCGCCGCGGACGCCGCGCCGCCTTCGGCCGGGTCGGCAACGGACGCCATCGCGCGAGCCGACAGGTGCGGCCAGGCCATCCCGATCCCGATGCCGGCGACCAGCAGGGCCACCGCCCACAGCGCGGCGGTCCAGGACGACCCGTCGCCACGGCGGGCCACCGCACCCAGCGCCAGGCCTGACGCGGCCACCAGCGGCGCCACCATGACCACCCGCCCGATCGTCCGCGGGTTCTCCAACGATGCGCTGACGATCTCGCTGACCGTCCAGCCGAGGGCCAGCGCCGCTCCCAGGAAACCGGCCGCGATCGGCGTCAGATGCGCCAACCGCTGCCCGAACAGCGGTACATAGGTGTTCACCATCGCGGCGGCCATCAGAACGCCCATGGTCAGGTAGATCCACTTCAGCGGGCCGGGAGAGAACACGCTTGGCGGCAGGATGGCCGCGTGCATTCGCCAGTCGACGATCACGAACACGCCGACCAGCGCGATCCCCACCGCAAGCAGCCCATAGGTTGCGACGGTGTTGCGCGGAATCTGCGCGACGCTGACCGCCAGCGCGGCCACGCCGATGATCAGCAGCGACCACACCGGCACTTTCATCCTCGGGATGCCGTACGTCGGGTCGACCCGGGCCAGCGCCACCGGTACCAGCAGGGCCATCAGCGCGGTCAGCACGGCCATCACGACAAAAGCCCATCGCCAGATCCCGAATTGCGCGAACAGACCGCCGGTCGTGGGTCCGACCACGGTCGCGACTCCCCACATCGCCGACACCAGGGCCGAGCCCCGCGTCCACAACCAGCGGGGCAGCGCGGAGTTGATCACCGCATAGCCCAGGCCGGCCAGCAAGCCCCCCGCCACCCCCTGCATGGCGCGCCCAGCAATCAAAACATGCATGGTGGGCGCCGCGGCGCAAACCAGGCTGGCGATGCCGAACACGGCAAGTCCCAGCAGATACGACGACCGTGCACCGACGCGCAACAGCATCGGATTGACCATTGTCGCCGCAACCACCGACCCGACCAGATACAGCGTCGTCACCCACGCATAGAGCCGGCTGCCGCCGATTTCTGCGATGGTGTTGGGCAACAAGCTGGTGGTCAGGAACTCATTTGTGGCGTACAGCGCTACCCCGCCGGCCAGCAGGATGGAAGTCCTCAGATACCGGGCGCCCAGCAGCTCACGCCAGCCGCCGGTGATAGTCGCCGCGTCGGTCACTCCTCTACCGTATGGGGTCGCGCGGAGACACGAACCGCAGATCGGTTGCCAGCAAACTCATTTCAGGCCGGCGGCATCCATCCCGCGCAGTTCCTTCTTGAGGTCGGCGATCTCGTCGCGGAACCGCGCCGCCAGCTCGAACTGCAAGTCACGCGCCGCCGCCATCATCTGGGCGGTGAGGTCTTTGATCAGGTCGGCCAGTTCGGCGCGCGGCATGCTGGCCGTGTCGCGGCCCTCGAACACCCCGGCGCTGACCGCACGCCCCGGCTCGCCCTGCGCGCGCCGACCACGGGATGCGTTGCGTCCCGACCCGCCGATCTCCACCGTCTCGCTGTCGTCGGCCTCGCGATAGACCTGGTCGAGAATGTCGGCGATCTTCTTGCGCAGCGGCTGTGGATCGATCCCGTGCGCCTCGTTGTATGCGATCTGCTTGGCTCGACGCCGTTCGGTCTCGTCGATGGCCTCTTTCATCGAATCGGTGATGGTGTCGGCGTACATGTGCACTTCGCCGGAGACGTTGCGGGCGGCGCGGCCGATGGTTTGGATCAAGCTGCGCGACGACCGCAGGAAGCCCTCTTTGTCGGCATCGAGGATCGCCACGAGCGACACCTCGGGCAGGTCCAGGCCCTCGCGCAACAGGTTGATGCCGACCAGCACGTCGTACTCGCCCAGCCGCAGCTGGCGCAGCAGCTCCACCCGCCGCAACGTGTCGACCTCGGAGTGCAGATAGCGCACCCGGATACCCATCTCGAGCAGGTAGTCGGTGAGATCCTCAGCCATCTTCTTGGTCAGCGTCGTGACCAGCACCCGCTGGTCGGCCTCGGTGCGCTTGCGGATTTCGCCGATCAGGTCATCGATCTGTCCCTTGGTCGGCTTGACCACCACTTTCGGGTCCACCAGGCCGGTCGGCCGGATTACCTGTTCAACGAACTCGCCACCGGACTGGCTGAGTTCGTAGGGACCGGGAGTGGCCGACAGGTAGATCGTCTGCCCGATGCGGTCGGCGAACTCCTCCCAGGTCAGTGGGCGGTTGTCGCACGCCGACGGGAGCCGGAATCCGTACTCGACCAGGTTGCGTTTGCGCGACATGTCGCCCTCGTACATGCCGCCGATCTGCGGGACGGTGACGTGGGATTCGTCGATGACCAGCAGGAAGTCTTCCGGGAAGTAGTCGAGTAGGGTCGCCGGCGGCGAACCCGGGCCCCGGCCGTCGATGTGGCGCGAGTAGTTCTCGATGCCCGAGCAGAACCCGACCTGGCGCATCATCTCGATGTCGTAGTTGGTGCGCATCCGCAACCGTTGCGCCTCGAGCAGCTTGCCCTGACCTTCCAGCTCGGCCAGCCGCTCGGCCAACTCCTGTTCGATGGTCGAGATCGCGTGGGCCATCCGCTCCGGGCCCGCGACGTAGTGGGTGGCCGGGAAGATGCGCAGCGAGTCGACCTGGCGGATCACGTCGCCGGTCAGCGGGTGCAGGTAGTACAGCGCCTCGATCTCGTCGCCGAAGAACTCGATACGCACCGCCAGCTCTTCGTAGGACGGGATGATCTCCACGGTGTCACCGCGCACCCGGAAAGAGCCACGGGTGAACGACAGGTCGTTGCGGGTGTACTGAACGTCGACCAGCAGCCGCAACAACGCGTCCCGGGGCACCTCGGTGCCGACCCGCAGCTCGACCGAGCGGTCCAGGTACGACTGCGGCGTGCCCAGGCCGTAGATGCACGACACCGACGCCACCACAACCACGTCGCGGCGCGACAACAACGACGAGGTCGCGGAGTGCCTTAAGCGCTCCACGTCATCGTTGATCGAGCTGTCCTTCTCGATGTAGGTATCGGTCTGCGCGATGTAGGCCTCCGGCTGGTAGTAGTCGTAGTACGAGACGAAGTACTCAACCGCGTTGTGCGGCAACATTTCCCGCAGCTCGTTGGCCAGCTGGGCGGCCAGCGTCTTGTTGGGCGCCATCACCAGGGTGGGCCGCTGCAGCCGCTCGATGAGCCAGGCCGTGGTGGCCGACTTGCCGGTGCCGGTGGCGCCGAGCAGCACCACGTCGCGCTCCCCCGCCCTGACCCGGCGCTCCAGCTCCTCGATGGCAGCGGGCTGGTCCCCGGCGGGATCGTGCGGACTGACCACCTTGAAGTCGCCGCCGACGCGGACGACGTCGTCGACCGCGCGATATTCCGAATGCGCTACTACCGGATGTTCCGTGGCGAATGCCATGCCACCAGGGTAGAACCGATCACCGACAAGTGTCGCGGAGCGGCTGCTATGACGCCGTCTGGCACCTTGGCCACACCGGCCACAGCGGTACCTGTCCGAGAGGATAAAGCGAATCCGAAAAGCGCTAGCACCTGCGCTAGCGGGTTCGAGAGTCACCTATTGATACCCCGGGAGGCCAACCCGCGTCGGCTATCCGGCCGGCCGGGTCCATGTCCGGGTGACCGGATCGCACTGCAGCAGGTAGCCATCGCTGGACGTGCTCATGGCGAACACCGAGGTGTTCGGCCGGTCGCACGAGCTGCCTGCGGCGTGCACGCCCATCGTGATCGGCGCTTTGGCCCAGCTGCTCGCCTCGCAGACGATCTGCTCGTTGTTGGTCGGGTCGTAGGCCAGCTTGCCGATGTCGCTGCACAGCCCGCCCAGCACCGGTGGGGTCGGGGCGGCCGCGGTCGAGGTGTTGATGACCTGGGTGGGGTCACCCAGCGTCACCTTCGCGGGCGCATCACCGGTCCGGGTGGCCACCACCGGCACCCGCACCACCGCCCCCTGGCCGCCGCACTCGTTGCTGAGCACGGTCTCCGTCTCGGTGCCGCGCAGGGTTCCGTCGGCTTGCGGTGCCAGCGACCAGGCGATGGTTTCCTGCTGAGTTGCGCGCACCTGCCCATTGGGCTGAGTGCAGCCCACCCGCTGCTGGGTGGGGGCGCCCTGCCAGTAACCACTCACGAAGCGCAGCGTGTCGGTCTGGCCGCCATCGGTGGTATTGGCCACCTGGTGGGTGGCATCGTCCAGTTGGGTGCCGGTGGCCGCACATCCGTTGGTGGTGCACACCGACCGGAATGCCCACCAGCCGGTGGCCGCCCCGCCGTGCCGAATGGAAACGCCGTTGGTGGTGCGCTTGGTCTGGTCGTAGTTCAGTTTGTAGGTCCCGTTGAGCACCGGTCCGCCCGCGGTGGGTGCGGCGCTGGGTGCAGGGACGGATGGTTTCGACGCGAGCGCGGGATTACTCGGCGGCGTCTCGGGCTGAAACGAGTAGAGGATCGACCAGGTCGCCGCGACGGCGATGAGCACCGCGCACAGCAGCGCGGTCGCCCAACGCGTTTTCGACGAAAACCGGTGGCTCAGACCGGCAATGACGCCACCGGGCCCGTGTCGGCGGTGCGGTGCCGACACGGCGGTACCAAGCTGGGCGCCGCGGCCGACGTCGGAGACGCCGTCGAACGACTCGCTGACCGCGGCCGCAAACGCGCGGCACCGATCGAACCTGTCCTCGGGCTGTTTGGCGAGGGCCTTGCAGAACACCTCGTCGAGCTCCGCGAGATCGGGGCGGAAATCGCTGAGCCGCGGCGGGTCCTCGTGCAGGTGCTGGCTGATCACCGCGATGGGGTTGGAATGCTGGAACGGCGGCGCACCGGTAAGCAGATGGAAAGCCGTTGCGGCCAAGGCGTATTGGTCCGCCCGCCCGTCGATAGGCGAACCCGTCAGCTGCTCGGGCGCGGCATACGCCACCGTTCCCACCGCGACGTTCGTCTCGGTGATGCCGCTGATGTCACCAAGGTGACGCGCGACACCGAAGTCCGCCAACAGGATTCGGCGCTCCCCCTCTTCGGGATGGGTGACCAGGATGTTGGCGGGCTTGACGTCACGGTGCAGCAGGCCACGATCGTGGGCATAGTCCAGAGCGCCCGCCACCGCCTGCACGATGGCGCACACCTCGTGGATCGGCATGCCCTCGGCGTAGCTCTCTTTGACCAGCCGCGAGGCGTCGGTGCCCTCGACATAGTCCATCGAAATCCACAGATGCCCATTGAATTCGCCGCGGTCGTGCACACCGACGATGTGCGGGTGCCACAGCGTCGCGGCCAGATCGGCCTCCCGGTTGAACCTTTCGCGAAACTCGGGATCGGCGGTCACCGCCTCGGCCAGCACCTTGATCACATCGCGGCGGGGCAGCCGGGGATGCAGCGCCAGATAGACCTCGGCCATGCCGCCGGCACCCAGCTGCCGCAATATCGTGTAGCCGGCGAACGCCGCGCCGTTGCCGATCGCAAGGCGCGACCCACTGGAATCGTTGTGTTGTTGCGCCACCGCGGGTTCCACGTGTGGGGCCGAATCGACCGGAGGTATCCGGCGGAACAGCTGCCCGATCGGCATGGCGGGCAACGACTGAAAGCCCGCACGCAACGCCTCCCGCGCTTGCCGCGGGTTGCTCAGTAATCGTCGCCCGGCGCCGATGCGCCGGGTAGTTCCCTTGTGCTCGTCCATCAATGCCTTGCCCCCTCGTGTTCCGGCACCACCCAGGTGTCGCCGCACCGTGATGCGGATTGCAGCACCATGGGCATGCGCATCGCGATTGGGCCCTCTACCCCGTCTCGCTGTCTGCCCAGCACCACGCCGTGCTCGGCACGCGGACACAATCGAAGATCGCACCCCTTTCGAACGAATAATGCCGCACACCAGTAGGCGATTCGTCTCAGCAGGCTATGAAAGAGCTATGAGTGGGCGGCTTGACACAAAGCGAAGTCACAGGCGGGTCCAATAGTGGGCACTGGCAACGCGGGCCGATACTTGAGTAGTGACTCGACCCGCCCCGCCCATCCTGACAATTCGGCATGACGGGTCCCAACGATCCTTCGCCGCCGGCCAGGAGGTGGTCGTCGGGCGCGACGTACAGGCCGATGTGCGCATCGCCGATCCGCGGATCTCGCGCGCGCATCTGATCCTGCGGTTCGACCAAGGCCGTTGGCTGGCAATCGACAACGGCTCGCTGAACGGGACCTACCTGAACGGCTACCGGATGCCGGTCGTCGATGTCCACGACGGTCAGAGCATTCATCTCGGAAACCCGCAAGGACCGCGCTTGACGTTCGCAATCGGTCCGCAGCAGGGTCATGCCGGCCATCCGCCCCGAACCAGGCCAAGTCACGATTCCGGACCGCCGACGCTGGCCTGGTCCGCGCTTGCTGAGCAAACAAGTCCGACGCACCAGCCGAGGCCTGCGCAGGGCCGGCCCGGCGGCCAGGGCAGAAGCCCGGCCCGTGGCGGTCCGCAGGGCGCGCCATCGCGCCCGGTGCCGCCCCGGCAGCCGGCGAGACCGCCGAATGCACCGCCGCGACAGCCGGCGGTGCCGCCGCGCGTGCCACCCATGCCGGCGCCGCGGGGCACACCGCCCGAGGAGCTGACCGTCATCGACCCGGGCTCACCGGCAAGGCTGCAGGTCACACCGCCCGGTGCGAGTGACACCGCTGCGCCGCCACCCGCCTCCGCCACGCCCGCAGCGGAATTCACGGTGATCGACACCAAGACGGCCGACGTGTCCAACCTGGCGACCCGTTTTGTGAAGTTGCTCTCGCCGCGCGCGTCGTCGGCCGCCGGCACGGCCGGCGCCATGACCATCGGCCGCGCCGCCGAGAACGACATCGTCGTCTCCGATGTCTTGGCGTCACGCCAGCACGCGACGTTGGTACCCACCCAGCTGGGCACCGAGATCCGGGACACCAGTGTCAACGGCACGTTCGTCAACGGCACTCGGGTCGGATCGGCGATCCTGTCCGAAGACGACGTGGTCACCATCGGCAACGTCGACCTATTATTCCGCGACGGCACCCTGACCGAATACAGCGACGCCGCCAGCCGCACCGGCGGTCTCGAGGTACGCAACGTCAAGTACGTCGTCGACAACGGCAAGCAGTTGCTGGACGACATCTCGCTGATCGCGCGTCCCGGAACGTTGACGGCGGTGATCGGCGGATCGGGTGCCGGAAAAAGCACCCTGGCCCGCCTCATCGCCGGCTACACCACCCCGACATCGGGTTCAGTCACGTTCGAGGGCCACAACATCCACGCGGAGTATGCGTCGCTGCGCAGCAGGATCGGCATCGTCCCGCAAGACGACGTGGTGCATCGCCAGCTGACCATCAATCAGGCGCTGGGGTACGCCGCCGAGCTGCGACTACCACCCGACACCAGCAAAGCGGACCGCGCCAAGGTGGTCGCTCAGGTGCTCGAGGAACTCGATTTGACCAAGCACGCCGACACCCGAGTCGACAAACTGTCCGGCGGACAACGCAAACGCGCGTCGGTGGCACTCGAACTGCTGACCGGGCCGTCGCTGTTGATCCTCGACGAACCGACCTCGGGTTTGGATCCCGCGCTGGATCTGCAGGTCATGACGATGTTGCGCCAGTTGGCCGATGCCGGTCGGGTGGTGCTGGTGGTGACGCACTCACTGTCCTACCTGGATGTGTGCGACCAGGTCCTGCTGATGGCGCCCGGCGGCAAGACGGCCTACTGTGGCTCGCCCGACCAGATCGGTGGAGCGATGGGCACCACCAACTGGGCGAAGATCTTCACCCAGGTCGGCGCGGATCCCGAAGAAGCCAACCGCCGCTTCCTGGAACAGAACGAGGCTCAGAAGCGGCCGCAGAAGTACCTGCCGGACAAGACCGACGAGCCGAGCAGCCTGGGCGAACCGGTCCACACCAGCGTCCGGCGGCAAATCTCGACAATCGCCCGCCGGCAGGTCCGGCTGGTCATCGCCGACCGCGCCTACTTCGTCTTTCTGGCGCTGCTGCCGTTCATCCTGGGCTCACTGTCCCTGACGGTTCCGGGCAGCAACGGATTTCATGTTCCCGGGCCCAATGCGGGGACACCCGACGAAGCCGCGCAGATACTGGCCCTGCTGATGCCGGCCGCGGCATTCATGGGCACCGCCTTGACAATTCGCGACTTGGTCGGCGAACGCGCCATCTTCCAGCGTGAGCAAGCGGTTGGACTGTCCACCAGCGCCTACCTGGTGGCCAAGAGCGCGGTGTTCTGCGGGTTCGCGATATTGCAGTCCGCAATCGTCACGGCGATCGTGGTGATCGGCAAGGGCACCCCGACGCGCGGCGCGGTTCTGTTCGGCCACTCGACCGTCGGCGCGACCCTCGAACTGTTCGCCACTGTGGCGGCGACGTGTGTGGCGTCCGCCATTCTGGGGTTGGCTATTTCGTCGCTGGTCCGCTCCAGTGAGCAGATCATGCCGCTGTTCGTGGTGGCGGTGATGGCCCAACTGGTGCTGTGTGGCGGTATGGTCCCGGTGACCGGCCGGCTCGGTTTGAACCAGCTGTCGTGGGCGATGCCGGCCCGCTGGGGCTACGCCGCGGCAGCATCGACGGTGGATTTGCGCCACGTGGTGCCCGATTCGCTGCTGTCCCAAGATCGTTTCTGGCAGCACACGTCGAAGATCTGGTTGCTCGACATGGGCATGCTGGCCGCATTGTCGCTGTTCTACGCAGGCTTCGTGCGCTGGAAGATCCGGCTACGCCGGTAACCAATCGGCGAGTGGACCGGTAGGGTGAGACCATCCATCCACCGAAGCACGAGACGTTCGACCTTCAAGCGCGCACCAACACCGATCCAAAGGGCATCGTGCGGGCCGTCGACGAGTACGCGGTGCACCCGTGGGGGCTCTACATTGCCCGCCCCACTCCCGGCCGCGTCCAGTTCCATTACCTCGAATCGTGGCTGCTGCCGTCATTGGGCTTGCGCGCCACGGTCTTTCACTTCAACCCCGGGCATGAACGCGACCATGACTACTACCTGGATGTCGGCGAATACCGACCCGGTGCCACGGTGTGGCATTCCGAAGACCACTACCTGGACATCGAGGTACGCACCGGCGCCCGAGTCGAGCTCACCGATGTCGACGAGCTGTTGGATGCGGTCCGCCACGGCCTGTTGACACCCGAGACCGCCGAGCAGGCGGTACTGCGCGCCGTCGCCGCCGTCGATGGCTTGGCCTGCAACGGCTATGACCTGGCGCGGTGGCTGGCGCACCACGGCATGGCGCTGACCTGGCGCTCACGTTAGCGGTTACCTCGATCCACTGGCGGGTATGCCCGGTGCATGCCGATGACGGGGTTTGCCGGCCTGCCCGCGATAGTGCGCGACACGCTGCACGACGAACCAGTACCCGACTGGCACGCCCCCGCTCTGGCCACCCTGACCGACAAACGGTTTTCCGACCCGCAATGGATCTTCGAGCGCAAATTCGACGGCATGCGCTGTCTGGCGTTTCGCGACGGCCAGCGGGTACGGCTGCTGTCGCGAAATCGCCAGCCGCTCAACGGAACCTACCCCGAGCTGGTGGACGCACTCAGCGCCCAGCACACCACTCGCTTCGTCATCGACGGCGAGGTGGTGGCGTTCGAGGGGCGCCGCACCAGCTTCGCCCGCTTACAGGGCCGGCTCGGCATCACCGACCCCGAGGTGGCCCGCGCTTCGCCGGTGCGCATCTTCTACTACGTCTTCGACGTGCTGCACCTCGATGGCAAGTCAACTGTCGACGCGCCACTGATGTGGCGGAAAAAGTTGCTACGCAACGCAATCGAGTTCGGTGGCCCGCTGCGGTTTGCCCCGCACCGGGTCGAGGACGGCATCGGCGCCTACCGGGCCGCGTGTGAGCGCGGCGACGAAGGCGTAATTGCCAAGCGGGCCGACTCGACCTACGACAGCGGCCGCTCGAAGAACTGGCTGAAGTTCAAATGCGTGCGCGATCAGGAGTTCGTGGTCGGTGGCTACACCAGCCCCAAGGGCAGCCGGGTCGAGTTGGGCGCGTTGCTGCTGGGTTATTACGACGGCCGCGACCTGGTTTATGCCGGCAAGGTGGGTACCGGTTTCGACGATGCCACGCTGCACCGCTTACACGAGCGGTTGTCGCCTCTGGTTCGGGACGAATCGCCGTTCTCGCGTGGACTGCTGCGCGAGAACGGCGCACACTGGGTGCGCCCGGAAATGGTGGTGCAGATCGGATTCAGCGAGTGGACCCGCGACGGCAGGTTGCGCCACCCGCGCTACCTCGGCATCCGCACCGACAAGGAACCCGCCGACGTGGTACGGGAGACACGCTGATGGCCCGCATCGATGTGGAGATCACCCACCCCGACCGGGTCCTGTTCCCCGCCGATGGAATTACCAAGGCCGATGTGGTCAGGTACTACGCCGACGTGGCCGACGCCATGCTGCCGCATTTGCGCGGTCGGGCGCTCAACGTGCAGCGGTTCCCCCGCGGAATCGCTCAAACCGGGTTCATCCAGCAGGATTACGCCGATGCGCTACCGCCCTGGATGGGCCGCGTCGCGGTGGCCAAAGAGGGTGGCACCGTGGTGCATGCGGTGGCCGACCGCCCGGAGGCGTTGCGGTGGCTCGCCAACCAGAACGCCATCACGCTGCACGCGTGGCAGTCACGACAGGACCATCTCGATAAACCGGACCGGCTGGTGTTCGACCTCGACCCGTCCGACGGCGACTTCGCAGTGATACGAGCGGCCGCGCACGCGACGGCCGGGGTGCTCCGCGACCTCGGCCTGGCGCACTACCTGCAGACCACCGGATCACGCGGGCTACACGTCGTGGTGCCGCTGCGGGTCGACACCGACTTCGACAACGCGCGCCAATTCGCCCGGGATGTCGCCGAAGTGGTGGTTGCCGACGATCCCACCCACCGCACTGTGGAAGCGCGCAAGGAGAAGCGCGACGGGCGACTCTATCTCGACGTCATGCGAAACGCGTACGCCCAGACGGCGGTGGCGCCATATTCGGTGCGGGCCCGGGCGGGCGCCCCGGTCGCGACGCCACTGGAGTGGGAGGAACTGGACGACCGGCGGTTACGCGCCGATCGGTTCACCATCCGCGATATCCCCAAACGTCTTGCCGGACAATCTGATCCGTGGGCCACCATGTCTCGTCATGCGCGCTCGCTGACCGGTCCGATAAAGCGGCTGGCGACACTTCGTGCCTGAACTCCCCGACGTGGAAGGGTTCCGGCGAGAGCTGGCGAACACATTGCCACGACGCCGGATTCAGCATGTGCGGGTCCACGACCCGGGAATCCTGCGCAACACCTCCGCCGCCGCGCTCGCCCGGCAGCTGGCCGGTCACCGCTTCAGCACCCCGCGCCGACACGGCAAATGGCTGATATTGCCCACCGACGGTCCGGCGCTGGTCATCCACAGCGGCATGACCGGACATCCGTACTTCGCCGCCGCCGGCACCGAGCCGGAAAAGTATGAGCGGCTGGTGGTGTCGCTCGACCACGGTGAACTGCGCTACGCCGACCTGCGCAAGCTGCGTGGGGTGTGGCTGGCCGGCGACGAGGACGACCTCGCGCACATCACCGGCCCGCAGGGGCCCGACGCGCTGGGCCTTGGCCTGCGGGACTTTCGCACCGCCCTCACCGGGCGGAAGGGTCGGCTGAAGACGACGCTGATGGACCAATCCGTGATCGCCGGACTCGGCAACCTGCTGGCCGACGAAATCTGCTGGCAAGCCAGGTTACCGCCCACCCGTTCGGTCGCGGAGTTGGACGATGATGACCTGACGGACCTGCATCAGGCGATGACGCGGGTACTGCGCACCGCGGTGCGCCATGGCCGGGTGCCTGCCCTGCCACGCTGGCTCACCGGGGCGCGCGACGAGCCCGACCCGCACTGCCCGCGCTGTGGCACCCGCCTTCAACATGGCCGGATCGGCGGCCGGACGTCGTTCTGGTGTCCGCACTGCCAGCCGTAGCCCCTAACAGCCTGGAGAAGCCGACGACGTTGGGCGTAATCTCAGCTGCTATGAACTTCCATGGCAGCAGGTGGATTCCGGTCGCCGCGGTGACGGTCATCGCCGCCGGCGCCCCGCTTTATCCGGCAACGGCACGGGCGGATCTGCACAACATCACGTATCGGGCCAGGATCGACGCGCTGACGACCGGCAGCCAGGCCACATTCCTCATCAACGGCGGGCAGACCAATACGACCGGACTGCCTTCGATGCCCGGCAACGTATTCGAAGCCCACACCGTGCTGCCCGACCCAGCGCAAGCGGGCCTGCGGGTGGTGCTTCATTTCCCGTATGCGGCCAACGTGCACTGCGAAATCGACGCCGACGACAACGTTTTCGTCCAATCCGACCAGATGGTCAGACCGGTGGCCGGAAGCGCCGATCCGATGAACGGGGCGCTGCAGTGCGGCGCGCCCTTGCCCTAGGGCTTCCAGCCCGTCGAGTCGGCCCACTCCCAGGCCCGCCGGTAGGCGTCCAGCAACCACGGCTCTTTGGCCTCGACATAAGCCGCGGCGTCTGCGCCGCAGCCCTTTTCGGCGGCTTGCTTGACACTCAGATAGTCGGCGCGGGCGTCGGGATCGGCCGTCAGCCAGTCCACGAACAGCAGGGCGAACTGCTGATTGGGCCAGCCGTCCACTCGGATATGCACGTTGGTGGGCCGGCCGGGATCCGCTGAGGCGTGAATCCGCTTGGACCACAGCGCCGAATCATTCTCCTGGTCGTAACGGCTCAGCGTACTGCGGGCGTCGTCCTTGGCGACATCTTCGCAGATGTGCTCGATGCGCGGGTAACCGGCGGCCAACAACGGTTCGACGAGTTCGTCTGCGACGGCTAGGGATTCGACGGTGATCTGAATGTCGATGACGTCGCGCGCCGGGAAGTCCGGCACCGCGGTCGAGCCGATGTGATCGACGCGTAGCGCCCGGTGGCCGCAGCTGGTTTTCAGGCGGTTCAGGATTCGTTGCGCCTGGTCCGCCCAACTCCGGTCGGGCGGCACCAACCGGGCCGGCGCCCGGGCGATCTGACGCGCGCTCAGGTTGTGCGCGAACGGCACGATGCGGTTATGCCACAGGTCCTCAGCCCGCTGTACCAGCTCCGCCGGGCTGCCCGAGTTGTCCAGCCAGATGTCGGCGACCGCGCGGCGCTGGTCGTCGCTGGCCTGGGCGGCGATCCGGGCGCGGGCATCTTCCTCGGGCATGCCGCGTTGGTCGACGAGCCGCCGCAGTCGCACCTCGGCATCGGCGTACACGATGATGACGAGCGGGAACAGCGGCGCCATCCCCGACTCCACCAGCAGCGGAATGTCCTCGACCACAACGGAATCCTCGGACACCGAGGCGATGATCTCCGAACGGCGATTGCCCACCAGCGGGTGGACAATCCCGTTCAGCGTCTTGCGTGCCCCGTCATCGCGAAAAGCCTTGGCCGCCAACGCGGGCCGATCCAGCGATCCGTCTGGAAGCAGGATGTCGCTTCCGAACGCCTCGACCAGCGCGGCCAGACCCTCGGTTCCCGGCTGGACCACCTCGCGTGCGATGACGTCGCCGTCGACGATGACGGCGCCGTACCCCTCGAACGTGGACGACAGCGCCGACTTGCCGGCGCCAATGCCACCGGTCAACCCGATGCGCAACATCGCGTGGTCAGAAGATCACGCGTTGCCGGCGAGTTTCTCCCGCAGAGCGGCCAATTGGGCATCGCTGGCCAGCGATCCGCCCGCCTTTTCCGGAGGAGCACCGTTACCCGGCGACTGCTCGGCGTGCCCGGCAGCCTCGGCAGCGGCGAACTTCTCCATCTGCGCGGTGTGCATCTTGTGCCGGCGCTCGGCCTCGGCGTACCGGGCCTCCCACTCGGCGCGCTGCTTCTCGAATCCTTCGAGCCATTCGTTGGTCTCGGCGTCGAAGCCCTCGGGGAAGATGTAGTTACCCTGCTCGTCGTAGCTGTCGGCCATGCCGTACTTCGCCGGGTCGAACTCCTCGGTGTAGTCCTCGTTGGCCTGCTTGAGCGACAACGAGATCCGGCGCCGCTCCAGGTCGATGTCGATGACCTTGACCATCGCATCGTCGCCGACGGCAACCACCTGGTCGGGGACCTCGACGTGGCGCTCGGCCAGCTCGGAGATGTGCACCAGACCTTCGATGCCCTCCTCGACCCGCACGAACGCACCGAACGGAACCAGCTTGGTGACCTTGCCGGGCACGATCTGGCCGATGGCGTGGGTGCGGGCGAAGTGACGCCACGGGTCTTCCTGAGTTGCCTTCAGCGACAACGAAACCCGCTCGCGGTCCATGTCGACATCGAGCACCTCGACGGTTACCTCGTCGCCGACCTGAACCACCTCGGACGGGTGGTCGATGTGCTTCCAGGACAGCTCGGAAACGTGCACCAGACCGTCCACACCGCCGAGGTCGACGAATGCACCGAAGTTGACGATGGAAGAGACCACACCCTTGCGGATGGCGCCCTTCTGCAGCTGGTTGAGGAACTCGCTGCGCACCTCGGACTGGGTCTGCTCCAGCCAGGCGCGGCGGCTCAGCACCACGTTGTTGCGGTTCTTGTCCAGCTCGATGATCTTGGCTTCGATCTCCTTGCCGATGTACGGCTGCAGATCGCGCACCCGGCGCATCTCGACCAGCGATGCGGGCAGGAAGCCGCGCAACCCGATGTCGAGGATCAGGCCACCCTTGACCACCTCGATGACGGTGCCCTTGACGGCCTCGTCCTTCTCTTTGAGCGCCTCGATGGTGCCCCAGGCGCGCTCGTACTGCGCGCGCTTCTTGGACAGAATGAGACGGCCCTCTTTGTCCTCCTTGGTGAGGACCAGGGCTTCGACCTCATCACCGACGGTAACGACCTCATTGGGGTCGACATCGTGCTTGATGGAGAGCTCGCGGGCGGGGATGACGCCCTCGGTCTTGTAGCCGATATCGAGGAGCACCTCGTCCCGGTCCACTTTGACGATCGTGCCTTCGACGATGTCGCCATCGTTGAAGTACTTGATCGTTTTGTCTATTGCGGCGAGAAAATCCTCGCTCGAGCCAATGTCGTTGACGGCTACTTGCGGCGAGGTGACGGCGGGACTCGGCATATTGTTGGGTTGCTCCGGACAGGTTGGGTCGTAGGGACAATTCTGGATTTACCTGTCGAGGCTACTCGACTGGGCACACGCTGGCCAAACCAGTGCGGTCGGCCATTTGCGGCTGGGCGGCACGAACTGCGGTTTCAGCGTGGGTCCCTCCGCCGGCTACGCCGCGGATCAGCGGTTTCGCCTTGGTGGACAACGATGTTTGACCAGGTCAAGCGCGCGTGACGAACGCGTCAAATTCGGTCGGCGAAATCCATCGCGTGCGTATTGCTCCTGGCGGAAATAAAAGATTTCTCCCGGCTTCATCAACTGTTCGCTGTCAATGCGTCTCAGCGTGCCCAACGCCTCCGCGCTAGTGCGCGGCGGCGTCCCATGAGCGGCCGTAACCCACCGACACCTCCAGCGGGACGTCGAGCGGGTAGGCGCCGCCCATTTTGTCGCGTACCAGCGCTTCCAGCCGGTCTCGCTCGCCGGGCGCGACCTCGAACAGCAACTCGTCATGCACCTGCAGCAGCATGCGAGAGGAAAGGCCGGCATCTTTGATCGCCTTGTCGACTTCGAGCATCGCCACCTTGATGATGTCGGCCGCGCTGCCCTGAATGGGTGCGTTGAGCGCCGCCCGCTCGGCGGCCTCGCGGACCTGACGGTTGCTGCTGTCGAGTTCGGGAAGATAGCGCCGGCGGCCGAAAACCGTCGACGTGTAGCCGTCCTTGCGGGCTTGTTCCACTACGTCCATCAGGTAGTCGCGTACCCCGCCGAACCGGGCGAAGTATTGCTCCATCTGGTCTTTGGCTTCTTCGGTGGAAATCTTGAGCTGCGCGGACAGTCCGTAGGCGCTCAATCCGTAGGCCAGTCCGTAGGACATCGCCTTGACCCGGCGGCGCAGCTCGGCGGTGACCTCCTCGATCGGCACGCCGAATGCCCGTGAGGCGACGAACGAGTGCAGGTCTTCCCCGGTGTTGAACGCCTCGATCAGGCCTTCGTCCTTGGACAGGTGGGCCATGATCCGCATCTCGATCTGGCTGTAGTCGGCCGTCATCAGCTCGCTGTAACCGTCGCCGACGACGAACCCGTCGCGGATCCGACGGCCCGCCTCGGTGCGGATCGGAATGTTCTGCAGATTCGGCTCGGTCGATGACAATCTGCCTGTCGCCGCGATGGTTTGGTTGAACGTGGTGTGGATGCGCCCGTCGGAGGCCACCGAGTTCAGCAACCCGTCGACGGTGACTTTGAGCCGGGTGGCGTCGCGGTGGGCCAGCAGATGCTGCAGGAACGGGTGGCCGGTCTTGTCGAAGAGCGACTGCAGAGCATCCGCATCCGTGGTGTACCCGGTCTTGGTGCGCTTGGTCTTCGGCATCTCCAATTCGTCGAAGAGCACCGCCTGCAACTGTTTTGGCGAGCCCAGATTGATCTGTTTGCCGATCACCGCGTAGGCCGCTTCGGCCGCGTCACGGATCTGGTGGGCGAAATCGCTCTGCAACTCGCTGAGCAAGTCCAAATCGACTGCGATACCGGCGTTTTCCATTCCGGCCAGCACCGCCTGCACCGGCAGCTCCAAGCCGCTCAACAACGAGGTGGAGTTGATACGGGCCAACTCCTCGTCGAGTGCGTCGGCCAGATCCAGCACCGCCACCGCACGCAGGATCAGCGTCTGCACCGCCTGATCGTCGGTGCCCTCGGTGTCGTCGAGTAGCGAAAGCTGTTGCTGTTCAGGGTTTTCCGCGCGCAGCTCGCGGCGCAGGTAGCGCAGCGAAAGATCGTCGAGTGAGAAGCTGCGCTGCCCCGGGCGCACCAGGTAGGCCGCCAGCGCGGTATCGGAGGTGACGCCGGCCAGCGTCCAGCCACGTCCGGCGAGGTCGTGCATCGCCAGCTTGGCTTCGTGCAGCGCCTTGGGCGGGCCGGGGTCGGCCAGCCAAGACGCCAGCGCCGCTTCGTCTTCGGGATCGAGCGTCGCGGTGTCGATGTAGCGGCCCTCGCCGTCGGCGGAGACGATGGCCAGCGCGGTGGCGTCGGCGTCGTAGGCCAGGTGGGTTCCGACGACGGCCAGGCCGAACCGCTTGCCCGAGCTGTGCTCGGCCAGCCACACCGCCAATTCGCCGGGTTCCAGCGCGCGGCCGCGCACGTCGAAGCCCTCGTCGACCTCGGGCTCCACGGCGGCCAGTGTTTCGAACAACCGGTCCCGCAGCACCCGGAACTCCAGATCGTCGAAGAGCCGGTGAATCTGGTCGCGGTCCCACGGCTGCAGGCGCAGGGTGTCCGGAGTCTGGGCCAGCGGAACGTCTTTGATCAGATCGGTGAGCTCGCGGTTGCGGATGACGCTGGCCAGATGTTCACGCAGCGCGTCGCCCACCTTGCCGCGCACCGAGTCGACGTTGTCGACCAGCGCCTGCAGCGATCCGTATTCACCGATCCACTTGGAGGCGGTCTTCTCCCCCACGCCGGGGATGCCGGGCAGGTTGTCGCTGGGGTCGCCGCGCAGGGCGGCGAAGTCGGGGTATTGCTTGGGGGTCAGCCCGTATTTCTCGACGACGGCATCCGGGGTGAAGCGGGTCAACTCGCTGACCCCCTTGCGCGGGTACAGCACCGTCACGTTCTCGCTGACCAACTGCAATGAGTCGCGGTCGCCGGTGACCACCAGCACCCGGTAACCCTCGTTCTCGGCCTGGGTGGCCAGGGTCGCGATCAGGTCGTCGGCCTCGAACCCCGGCTCGGCGAGCACCGTGATGCCCAATGCCGCCAGGACTTCCTTGGTGATGTCGATCTGGCCGTGGAACTCGTCGGGCGTCGCCGACCGATTGGCCTTGTACTCCGGGTAGCGCTCGGAGCGGAAGGTCTGCCGCGACACGTCGAATGCCGCGGCGATGTGGGTCGGCGCCTCGTCGCGCAGCAAGTTGATCAGCATGGCGGTGAAGCCGTAGACCGCGTTGGTGGTCAGCCCGCCGCGGGTTTTGAAGTTCTCGGCGGGCAGCGCATAGAACGCCCGAAACGCCAGTGAATTGCCGTCCAGCAGCATGAGCGTCGGGGTGGTTTGATCCTCGCCGGCCTTGGTAGCGGTTTTCATCGCGGGCACGGTCTCACTCTAGGCATCCGGTGTGACGAGCTACGCGCCCCAACCGTGCCGGCGGCAGAACTGCAACACGTTTCAGTTTTGGGTCGGGGCTGGGTAGTCTGGCCGAGTGCCAGAGGTCACCAGTCAACAACCCGCGATCGATGGATGGTTCGCCACCGACGACGCCGGAAATTCCCATCTGATCGGCAGTAAATGCCCCGAGTGCGGCACCTATGTCTTCCCGCCGCGGGAGAACAACTGCCCCAACCCGGCCTGCGCCAGCGACGCCCTAGAGTCCGTCGCGTTGTCGACGCGGGGAACGCTGTGGAGCTACACCGAAAACCGGTATCCGCCACCGCCGCCGTATCCGGCGCCCGATCCGTTCGAGCCGTTCGCCATCGCCGCCGTGGAGTTGGCCGACGAAGGCCTGATCGTGCTGGGCAAGGTGGTCGAGGGCACGCTGGCGGCGGATCTGAAGGTCGGCATGGCGATGGAGCTGACCACGATGCCGCTGTTCACCGACGACGACGGCGTGCAGCGCCTGGTGCACGCCTGGAAGGTGGCGTCATGAGCGCTCCGGAACCGCTGTACATTCTCGGCGCCGGGATGCACCCCTGGGGCAAGTGGGGTCGCGACTTCACCGAATACGGTGTGGTCGCCGCGCGCGCCGCACTGGCCGAAGCCGGCCTGGACTGGCAACAGATCCAGCTGGTCGCCGGCGCCGACACCATCCGCAACGGCTACCCGGGCTTCATCGCCGGGTCGACCTTCGCGCAGAAACTCGGCTGGAATGGCGTGCCGGTCAGCTCCAGCTATGCCGCGTGCGCCAGTGGCTCCCAGGCGTTGCAGAGCGCCAGGGCCCAAATCCTTGCCGGCTTCTGCGATGTCGCCCTGGTGATCGGCGCCGATACCACGCCTAAGGGTGCCTTCGCCCCGGTCGGCGGAGAGCGTAAGAACGACCCCGACTGGCAGCGCTTCCATCTCATCGGCGCGATGAACCCGGTGTACTTCGCATTGCTCGCGCGCCGCCGGATGGACCTCTACGGAGCGACGTCGGAAGACTTCGCCCAAGTGAAGGTGAAGAATTCGCGGCACGGCCTGCAAAACCCGAATGCCCGCTACCGTAAGGAAGCATCAGCCGACGATGTGTTCGCCAGTCCGGTGGTGGCAGATCCGTTGCGGCAGCTCGACATCTGCGCCACCTCGGACGGCGCGGCGGCGCTGATCGTGGCCAGTGCCGATTTCGCGCGCAAGCACCTGGGCTCGCTCGACGGCGTTCCGTCGGTGCGCGCGGTCAGCACCGTCACTCCGCGCTACCCGCAGCATCTGCCCGAATTACCGGACATCGCAACGGATTCCACCGCTGCCGTGGCTGCCCCGGAACGGGTGTTCAAAGATCAGATTCTCGATGCCGCCTACGCCGAGGCCGGCATCGGACCCGAGGATGTGAGCCTGGCCGAGGTCTACGACCTGTCCACCGCGCTGGAGCTCGACTGGTACGAGCACCTGGGCCTGTGCCCCAAAGGCGAAGCCGAGCAGCTGCTGCGCAGCGGCGCCACCACCATCGGCGGCCGGGTTCCGGTCAACCCGTCGGGTGGCCTGGCGTGCTTCGGTGAGGCTATTCCCGCCCAGGCGATCGCTCAGGTTTGCGAGCTGACCTGGCAGCTGCGCGGTCAGGCCACCGGCCGGCAGGTGGAGAACGCCACTGTCGGTGTCACCGCCAATCAAGGCCTGTTCGGCCACGGCTCATCGGTGATCGTGGCCCGTTAAGGCGTCAGCCAACCCTCGACCTGGAGCTAGGTGTCTTTGGACGGGTCCAGGGTTTCCAGGACGACTTCGGCGACCCGCTTCATCGTGGTCCTGCGGTCCATGGCGGCCCGCTGAATCCACTTGAAGGCCTCCGGCTCGGTCATGCCCTGTTCACTTTGCAGCAGCCCTTTCGCGCGCTCCACGAGCTTGCGCGTCTCCAGCCGGTCGGACAGCGAGGCCACCTCGCGTTCCAGCTCGGCGATCTCACTGAAACGACTGACGGCCAGTTCGATAGCCGGGATGAGGTCGCTGATGGTGAACGGCTTCACCAGATAGGCCATCGCGCCGGCGTCCCGCGCCCGTTCCACCAGGTCGCGCTGGCTGAACGCGGTCAACACCACGATCGGGGCGATGCGTTTGCTGGCGATCTCCGAGGCTGCATCGATGCCGTCGCGGCGCGGCATCTTCACATCCATGATCACCAGATCCGGCTGATGGCGCTCGGCCAACTCGACGGCTTCCTGTCCGTCGCCGGCCTCGCCGACGATCTGGTAACCCTCCTCTCGGAGCATCTCGGCGAGATCCATTCGGATGAGCGCTTCGTCTTCAGCGATCAGGACCCGGCGCGGCACAGCGGCGTCGGTGTCGGTCGTGGGGCCTGTCATGACGCATATTGTGTCGTGCACGCCTCAGACCAGCGACCTCGGGGGCGGTGAGACAGCTGAGCACTCCTGATCCTCTATGGTGGGAGGCCTGCCTCTTAAGGTAAGAGGCCGCACGCCCTCGTATCCCAACTGGCAGAGGAAACGGATTCAAAACCCGTACAGTGTGAGTTCGAATCTCACCGAGGGCACCAGAACACTGGCAAGTCCAGCGGATACACTTCGTTGATGCACCGACTGCCGAGCCGGCGAATACCGGCCAATGGCATGAATTCGCTGCTTTAAATCCGCACAATTGCGACCGATTGTCTCATTTCAGATGAGCACAGCGGATACGCGATGAATTCATCGCTGTTTCCTCGCAGCCGCGGCGCACAACACAGAACTACTACCAGCAACGTCTGCCATCGCGGTGCCGAAGCTCCATCGAACCGCAGAGGACCAGCACGAAATCTCGCCGTGGGCGCCAATCGACAGGGGCCCAGGCGATTCAGTCGCCGAATGACCGAGTGACGCAGACCTGGCCCGAGGCCGATACCTCAGGCGGGGCGGTGTAGTTACCGATGGAATCGCCCGCTACCCGCAGTAGCCAACTCGGGTCACCACAGGCCGCGCCGCAGCCATCCATCAGCATCGCAGCAAATGCCAAAATTAATACAAAAACGATTCTCCTGAGACCCGCCATCAGGCACCCCTTAGTCGAGGCGAACACGTGTCAAGCAGAGCAGACGTACAGTGCGAAACAACCAACAATGACTCGTAAACCCGATAACAAGATGGTTATCAGATCCGGGAAACTTACGAGGGCGAAAACGGCAATACTGACGCAAAAATCAACGAGATTCAATACTCGGCGCTTACCGGCGCGCCGTGGCCGCTAGGAAAGGTGGGGCCCACCGATAGCCAGACGGCTCATCAAAGCGTCGGGACTGTGTGGTCGCTGTGGCGACCGGTGGCGAACAATGCCGCAGTAGCGGCGCCGGCAGTACCGGCTTTCTAGCACCGCAGTGTGAACTGTTAGCGTGCGGTACGCGTATGGTGAGGAGGCTCGGTGCGGTCCATTCTCAAAAGATTGCTATCGGGTCTGCTTGACCCTGTCGTATTCGGCTTGTTGGTGTTTTCGGCAGCCGGCACTCTCAATTACTGGCAGGCATGGGTTTTTCTGGCGGTCCCTTTCTTTACGACGTCGATTCCGGGCATCTACCTGTTGCGCAAGAATCCCGTTGTCTTTCAACGGCGGACGCGTGGCGGACCCACAGCGGAGACCCGAAGTGCACAGAAGGTCATTATTGTCGGCTGGTACCTGACGGTCGCTGCAACGGTCGCGCTCAGCGGCCTTGACCATCGCTTTGGCTGGTCGGCCGTGCCAACCGCAATCTGCGTGGTCGGCGACGTTCTGGTAGTCGTCGGACTGACCGTGGTGATGCTGGTGGCCGTTCAGAACAGCTACGCCGCGACAACAGTCCAGGTGGAGGAAGGCCAGACGCTGAGCTCCACCGGTCTGTATGGCCTGGTGCGGCACCCCATGTACAGCGGCAACATGATCATTGTGGTTGGCATCCCCCTTGCGCTCGGTTCCTACTGGGGACTCGTCTTCCTCATACCCGGTGTGATCATGCTGGCCCTGCGCATCCGCGACGAAGAAGAGCTTCTGCGAAAAGAATTGGATGGATACGGCGCGTATACGCAGATGGTTCGCTATCGCCTGGTGCCACATATGTGGTAACCGGCGATCGCCGGCTTATAGCGGGGATTTCTCCTTGCCGACGCGCCTGCCCGCCTGCTGACAAAGGCCTCGAATCGACGGGGCATCGAACAGATTAGAGACCGAGAGGTCGATATCCAAGGCTGCGTTGATCGCGGCGATCGCCCGCATCGCCGAAATTGAATCGCCGCCCAGGTCGAAAAACGACTCGTCGATTCCGACATGGTCTATTCCCAGCACTTGGGCGTAGATCTCGGTGAGGAGATCCTCGACTATGGTTCCCGCGACGCCATGCGCCTCGCTGGCGTGGTGGTGAGGCGGTGCCGACACCGCCGTGGTCGCCGCCCGTATCAATGACCGCACGCTGCCGTCAGACAGGTCCATGGATGACACGGGCTGGGTGGGATCGGTGGTCATCGCCACCAATACCTGGTTGAACCATTCGATGAGGGTGTCGATGCCGGCCGCGTCGAACACGTCGGTGCGGAATTGAACTAGAAGTTGCAACTCGCGACCCGGCCCGGCCTGCATCGTCAGCGGGTAGTGATAGTAGTCGCGAGTGGTGAATTCGGTTATGGCCCACTGGTGGTCGGCCGCGACCGTGGCCGGATCGGTGGGGTAGTTCTCATAGACCAAGACCGTGTCGAACAGCGGGGCATGACCGGTGATGCGGTGCACGTCGGTCAGCGGCAGGTGTTGGTGCTCAAGGGTTTTGGTGTGGGCGTGTTGGAGTTGGTCGAGTAGCTCGGCGGTGGTGGTTGCCGGTGTGATCTGCGCCCGCACCGGCACGGTGTTGATCAGCAGGCCCACCATCGACTCAACGCCGGGCACCTCGGCGCCCCGCCCGGAGACCACCGCGCCGAAGACGACATCATGCTGACCGGTCAGCGAGGTCAGCAGCAACGCCCAGGCGCCCTGCAGCACGGTGCTGACCGTGGTGTGCTGCGAGCGGGCCAGTTCGCTGACGGCGCGGTGGTCTCCGGGCGGGGCGCCGAGGTGCCCGGCGTTGAGTCGATGGTGGGCCTGCTGATCAACACCGTGC
>NZ_LZKU01000231.1 GCF_001672975.1 Mycobacterium sp. 1465703.0 | reverse complement strand
TACAACCGCTATATGAAGTACCTGACCGGCTGCGCGAAGCTGTTCCGTCAGGCCTACACCGACGTCAATCAGTTCACGCTGGAAAAGTAGCCGCCCCGAATAGCAAATCAGCCCCGAACGGATCACCGTTCGGGGCTGACTCGATTCGCTCTACTTGACCAATGTGAATTGCCCCACATTGCTGATGCCCCTGCGGAAGAAGTTCTCGCAGCCCGTCAGGTAGTGCATGTAACGGTCGTAGACCTCTTGGGACTGGATGGCGATCGCCCTGTCCTTATTTGCTTCCAGATTGGCCGCCCAGATATTGAGCGTCCGCTCGTAGTGCTTTTGCAGCAATTGGACCCGTTCGACCGAGAAGCCCGCTTCTTCACCGAACTTGAAAATGTCTTCCTGCGCCGACGGTCTGAGGCGTCGGGAGCCAACCCCCGGGGAAAATCTCGGCCAGGATGAACTGCGAGAACTGAACGATCTCATGGGTCAGCTTCATACCCTTGGCCCGGGCATCCTTGAACGAGGGCCGAACGATGGTGTGCAGCAACATCACTCCGCCAGGCGGCAGCGCGTGGTAGGCCATCTTGAAGAAGCGGCCGTAGCGTTGCCGGCCGAAGTGCTCGAACGCGCCGATCGACACGATACGGTCCACCGGCTCGTGGAACTTCTCCCAGCCCTCCAGCAGCACCCGTCGGGACCGGCTGGTGTCCATCTCGTCGAAGGACCTCTGCACGTGCTCGGCCTGGTTCTCCGACAGGGTCAGGCCCACGACGTTGACGTCATATTTCTCGATGGCGCGCCGCATGGTGGCGCCCCAGCCACAACCGATGTCCAACAACGTCATCCCGGGCTCGAGCTTCAGCTTTCCCAGCGCCAGATCGATCTTC
>NZ_LZKU01000230.1 GCF_001672975.1 Mycobacterium sp. 1465703.0 | reverse complement strand
CAGCGCGCCGTGCATCAGCAGCGTCTTCTTGCCCGTCCATTGCTGATTCTTCTTGCCGATGTCGGTGAACTTCTGGTCGACACCGGCGATCAACGACTTCATCTGGTCTGCCTGGAAGACCGCCTGACCGATGGTGGTGGCCTGCTCTTTCCACGGCTCGAAGAAGGCATCGCCGTCCGCTTGCGCGACGGTCGGGGCGATGGCGGACAGCTTCTGATAGGTGTCGGCGTCCAAGCCGGCGTTGATGGCCACGATCAGGTCCGGCTTGAGCCCGGCGATTTGATCGACGGGGATGCCGTTGTCCAGGTTCAGCACGGTCGGCTGTGCCCCGCCGAGCTTGGGTGCGGCCCACGGCCAGACCGCGAACGGTTGGTCACCGAACCAGTTGGTCACCGCGATCGGCACCACGCCGACTGCGAGCAGGTCGTCCTGCTCGGTGTAACCGGCGCTGACAACGCGCTTGGGTGGTTCCTTGATGACGGTTTCACCGAACAGGTGGGTGACGGTCACCGATCCCGGGGTGGCGCCCGGAGCCGAACTGCGTGACGAGCATGCCGCCAAAAGCTCCGAGAAGGCGGCCGCACCGCCCACCGCGGCAACCCCGGCAGCCCCTGCGAGCTGCAAGAATCCCCGTCGATTCCATCCCTGTCGCATCGCGTGAGAGTATCGCGTTCCCCCGGCAGAAATGCATCGCCGCGCTGTTGAGGCGTTCAGCCCAGCGGCATGCCGGCATCCATGAAATCCAGGGCCCGAAAGATCGTGTCGGCCGTCTTCGGCGCACTGTCGTAGGCGGCCATCATGGCGCCGGTCAGCGCCCCCGCGAACACTCGGACTTCGAAATCGTCTGCGGCACGGCCGATCCGGTGTGCGATTGCCTCGGCGGCCACTGTCACGGTGCGGTAGTACTCGTCGTACATCGCCGCCTTGAGCTCGGGTATTGAGAACATCAGCCGCTGCCGGGTGTTCTCGAACTCCAGCTGATCGTCCGGCAATTGGGCGATGACGGCCTCATACGCCCGTCGGAAGGCCTGTGCCAGAGACAGGTTGCGCGGCTGGGCCTTCAACGCCTCCAGGATCAGCGGGTCGAGGTCGTCGGCGAGCAGCAGCGATTCCTTGGATCCGAAATACCGGAAGAAGGTGCTCGGCGACACGTCGGCCGCGTCGGCGATCTGCTCGACGGTGGTCGCGGCGTAGCCGTTCTCCTCGATGAGGCGAAACGCCTCGCGCCGGATGGCGCGGCGGGTTTTGATTTTTTTGCGCTCCCGTAGGCCGAGGGGAGCCTCAGTCACCTGCATGCGCCGATTGTCCCGCATCGACGCCGCGCGGTGGC
>NZ_LZKU01000229.1 GCF_001672975.1 Mycobacterium sp. 1465703.0 | reverse complement strand
GCACGGATGATCATGTCCTTGGAACGGTCGACGATGAAGTAGTAGCCGTCGTCATCGACGCGCGCCAGGTCGCCGGTGTGGAACCAGCCGTCGCCGTCGATCGCCGCGGCGGTCGCGTCTGGCTGGTTCCAGTAACCCTTCATGACGTTGTGGCCACGGATGGCGATCTCGCCGACACCGTCCTCACTTACGTTGACCAATTTCATTTCGACCCCGGTGACCGGCGTGCCGATCGATCCCGGCTTGCGCTCCCTGTCGCGATGGTTGAACGACGCGAGCGGCGAGGTTTCGCTGAGGCCGTAGGCCTCGAGCACCATGCAGCCGAAGGCCTCCTCGAAGCCACGCATCAGCTCGACCGGCATCGCGGCTCCGCCCGATATGCACAACCGCAGCGACGCCGTGTCCGACCGCTTGTCGCTGTGCAGCATCGCGGCGAACATCGTTGGGACGCCTTCGAATACGGTGACGTGGTCGCGCTCGATGATTTCGAGTGCCTTGGCCGGATCGAAACGCGGGATCAGTGTCAGGCAGCTGCCGGCCGCAACCGCGGCGTTGAGCGCCCCGGTCTGCCCGAACACGTGGAACAGCGGCAGGGCGCCCAGGATCACGTCGTCGGCCGCCAGGTCCACCGCCGCGGCCGCCGTCGCAGCGTTGCGACGCAGGTTGGCGTGGGTGAGCTCTGCGCCTTTCGGCGTGCCCGTCGTACCCGACGTGTAGAGGATCACCGCGGTGTCGTCATCCTTGCGCGGGAGGGGTTCGGCGAGGGGTCCGGCCGCGCCGATCAGCTCCTCGAATTCTCCCGGGGTCACCACGATGCACTCAGCACCAGTAGTTGTGGCTGCGGCCCTCGCAGCGGGTGCGAACTCATGCCAGGCGATTATCGACTTCGCCTGCGAGTCCGACAGGTAGAAGGTGGTCTCGCGATCCTTCAGCAGAACATTAATGGGCACGACAACACCGCCCGCCCGCAGCACGCCGTAGTAGGCGACGGCGAAGTAGGGAACGTTCGGCAGCATGACGCCGACCCGATCACCGGGAAGCAATCCGTGCGCTGCCAGCAGACCGGCCAAGCGGGCGCTGGCCGAATCGAGCCCGCTGTAAGGAATTTCGACTTCGTCGAGGCGCATGGCAATGCCCTCCGCGTGGCGTCGGGTTGCCTCGATTAAGTTGAGTGCCAGATTGCTCATAGTGGTGCCTCCTTGCGGATGGGGTCGAGGAATTCGGTGCGGTCTTCGCCGGCAACGGCAGTGGATGAGCCTCGGGGAGACGGCGTTGGTGGGGCGCATTTTGCAGGGATGATCTGAAAGTTCATGCAGTCAGATCGCGAAATGTTCGACATGAGTTGTTGATAGCGGCGTTTCGAGGCGACATGGGCGGCGGTCGAGGGCGAACATGCCGGGCTAGGGGCGACGCGGGATGGTCGGTCTTGCGTGACATGTCGCGCTTGCCATGTCATGAGAGCACAGGATCGAGTTTGTGCCCCGCGACGGTTCCGGATGCCGTGACGACGGGATAAAAAGAAGCCAGCCGACGATGAGCCAGGTAACTGCGAGCAAAAGTGTCATCGCCAGTTGGCCAAGCAAATACGGTACGCCATGGGGCTTCGGCGCCTGGCTCGCGTAAGAATTAGCCAAATATTTGCCGGTGAGCGGTCCAATCACGTTACTCAGACCTTCCTTTCTCCGTTGCTCGATAGAGCCTCAGGCGCGCCGAGGCGGTATCCCGCCCGGCCAGGTCAACGGCCGCAATCAAGAATCGACCAGGACCGGCTATTTCCCTGATGACCGGGTCCCAGATGTGTCGAGCGCCGAGAAAACCGTGCACGGAGATCGCGGCAATGCCGCCCTCTTCTCGAAGTCACGAGGTGACATCGGGTCCAGGGTGGCTGCAGACCGCGTCCATGAGGCCTGTTTGAGTCAGACGTTGAGGCGAAGGATGTACGGAATGCACTGTAACAGTGGTTAGTTCAAATAAGCAACTTATCCTCGAGTCTGTGGCCGGAGCTTGTAGAGTCACCCCGTGGACTTCCGCAGCCAAACCAGCGCGGGAGACCTCCAAATAGTCTATATAGAGCTATGTTCCGGTGGGCCAGAGGTTACGGCGCGTGCCACAACCTGCTGTTGCCGAGCCTGCTTATGTCAGGACCAGCTCCCAGAATTGGTACTTTAACTGGTAGGTTTCACTATCAGACGGTATATTGCGAGGTGTGAGACAGACATCGTTTGCGAACTGGCCGTGTTCGATCGCCCGCACGGTCGACTTGGTGGATGGATGGGCGATGCTGGTGTTGCGTGAGGCGATCTACGGGATCACGAAGTTCGACGAGTTCCAGCGCGAATTGGGGATCGCGCGCAACACCTTGACCGAGCGGCTGAATCGGCTTGTGGAGCAAGGACTGTTGCACAAGCGGGCCTACCAGCATGAGCCCGTCCGTTACGACTATGTACTCACCGAGAAGGGGCGAGACTTCTTCGGCGTTCTCGCCGCCATGTCCCGGTGGGGAGACCAATGGCTGGCGGGGGCTGACGGCGCGCCCGTGGTGTTTCACCACGAAAGCTGCGGACACGACACTCACGCCGAAGTTGTATGCGCCACCTGTCGAGCGCCGCTGCGAGCGGAAGATACGACGATGAAGATGGGTCCCGGATACCCGAAGAAACTGCGAAGCCGGCCCAACGTGCAAAGACGGTTCGCGCGCAACTGACCCGCAACTCACTCATCACTGAGGGGCAGCATGGACGCGCTGTAAGTAGAAACCACGCGACTGCCAATATTTGTGCCCCTGCAGCACGCCCAGCACTTACGCCGAATTCCGGCTTACCGCATAGTCAACGGTGTCGCTCCCGGCTGGGCATATCAGGTTCGGTGGGCAATGGAAGTATCTGGTGGTCTGGCAGCTCGCTTTGGAGTGACCGCGGGCGGTGATGGTCCGAGCCCGCCGTGGCCGCGATCGATCAACCAGAACGGCTGGGGCCAACCTGCTTCTTGAACGCATGGGCTAGACGCGCCGTCGCGAATAACCAATTTAATACTGCTAACCCCCATATCCGATTCCGCCGTATTCGTCCGATACGAATCGCGGATCTCCCGAGGTGTTGCGGGGGAGAGGGCGAGTGCCAGCTGCGATCATCGAGGCACCGGCGCGCGGCTAACACCGAAAGCGCCAAACGCGCCGGCACGACTCGGTAGAGACTCTGCGGTCACCCTGGCACGGCCGCGGAACTCAACCGACGGTGCGGCACCTACGCGAAAGAATGCGAGCGCGTCAAGGCGAAAGCGGTCGGGACAACACAAGTCGCTTCACAGCAGGGCAGCGTCGTCCCGCGTAATGACGGACCGTCCCCATCTCAAACGCTGCAGCCAGCAGCGATGGTCGCAGCTTATCCAATCATCGTGTAGGGACGAGCGACATCGCGCCACATCACAGCTGCAGCCAGCGGATTATGTTGCCGGATTCACCGAGGGATGCAACAAGGAATGCTGCGCAGCCAGATCGCCGAATTAGTACTCCGTGACCACCCGACGTTCGGCAACTGGGAAAACGCCGATTGGTTCGTAATCATTGCAAATGACGCCTACTGCCCGTGGCTGCAACCACCTCAGCCTCCGGCAGGGCCGGGGCCATAGGTGGAGGCCCAGGGTGATTCACTTCACCGTACAACGACGTACGTCGCCGCGCCCATTCAAAGTTCAATCGATACACCGGAATTGGTGCCTTACTACGCAGCGTGAAGTCGGACCGATCCCAAATGGATATCAAGGAAGACCGGTCGGCTACAACCGCGAACAGACATGCGAGGGAACGACTTATCCCACGATCGCCCGCGCGGCGCGCTCGGCGATCAGCATGGTCGGCGCGTTGGTGTTGCCGGAAATGATGTTGGGCATGGCCGACGCATCGACCACTCGAAGGCCGGCGACGCGGTACACGCGGCAGTCGGTGTCGAGCACCGTGGCAGCCGACCGCGGCAGACCGCGGGCGTCGAAGGCTCCCATCGCGCAGGTTCCCACCGGGTGAAAAATGGTCGTACCGAGTTCACCGGCCGCCTGCTGCAGATCTTCGTCGTTTACCAGTTGCGGACCGGGAAGCAGCTCTTGTGGGCGGTATCGGGCCAGAGCGGGCGCCGCCATGATCTGCCGGGTCATCCGGAGGCCGGTCACCGCTATTTGGCGATCGGCGTCGGTCGACAGGTAGTTGCAGAGAATCTTCGGATTGATCAGTGGATCTGCACTGGCCATGCGCACATGGCCACGCGAGGTGGGTCGCAGATTGCAAACGGAGGGAGTGATGGCTCCGAAGCGGTGCAGGGGTTCGCCGAACTTCGGCAAGGACAGGGGCTGCACATGCCACTCCAAATCGGAACTGGCTAGCGCGGGGTCGCTCTTGGCGAAAGCCCCCAGGGTTGAAGGCGGCATGGTCATGGGCCCCGATCGAAACAACAGATACTGAAGACCCATGCCGGCACGGCTGATCCAGTTCCGGTACAGCGTGTTGACTGTCGGGGCGCCCCGGACCCTATAGATCGTTCGAATCTGCAAGTGGTCTTGGAGGTTTTCGCCAACTCCTGGCAGATCGACGGCCACCGGCACCTGATGCTGGGTCAGCAGGCCCGCCGGGCCCAGACCCGAGACCTGCATCAGATGCGGCGACCCAATAGCTCCCGCGCTCAGGATCACCTCCCGGCGTGCCCGGACATCAACGATTTGGCCGCCTTTGAGCAGGCGCACGCCGGCGACGCGGTGCTGCGCCGTGGTCCAGGCGCCCCGACGCTGATCCTCGTACACCTGGTCATCCATCAAGAGCCGCAAGGCCTGAGCTTGCGTGTAGACGGTGAGATTCGGCCGATGGGCAATCGGATGCAAGAAGGCATCGGCCATCGACCAGCGACGGCCACGCCGTTGGTTGACGTGAAAATACGCAGAGCCGGCGTTGTCGCCCAGGTTGAATTCATCGATCGGGGAGATGCCCACCTGGGCGGCGGCGGCCTGCCAGGCGTCCAAGATCTTCCAGCGCACCCGCGGTAGCTCGACGCGGATCTCACCACCGGCGCCGTGCCAGTCGTCGGCTCCGCCGAAGAAGTTTTCCAACTTTCTGTAGATCGCCAGTGTCTCGCCGGGACGGTTCACGCCGCCCCAGAGCCAGCGCTCGTCGCCGGTGGCCTGCGCCCACAGGTCGTAGTCGCTGGCCTGTCCGCGCATGTGGATCATGGCGTTGATCGACGAGCAGCCGCCGATCACCCGTCCGCGCGCGTAGTGGATGCTGCGGCCGGCCAGGCCGGGGTCAGCCTCGGTCGTGAAGCACCAGTCGGTGCGGGGGTTGGCGATCGTGTACAGATAGCCCACCGGGATCTTGATCCAGAACCAGTCGTCTTTGCCGCCGGCCTCAATGAGGAGCACACGGCGATCCGGGTTGGCGCTGAGCCGATTGGCGAGCAGGCAGCCTGCGCTGCCTGCTCCCACAATGACGAAGTCGAATTCGGCGACCGTGCTCATTCCGGTATCGGTCCTCCAAGCGTCGGATGCGCGTCCTAGTGTGCGCGACGACGGCCTCATCTCGTCAAGGAATGATTGGCCTCGAACACGATACAGACCGTGACCAGGTGCAACGCCGTAGCCTCGACATCTGAAAACTGTTGGTGTCGCGATGAGTTTCGCCTTCCGGTGCAGTCTGATCTTCATGGGCAAACTCATCTATGGCTTCAACGTGTCGGTGGACGGGTACATCGCCGACGCACAAGGCAATATCGACTGGGCTGATCCGAGCGAGGAACTGCACCAATACTGGAATGACTTCGAGCGCGAGACTGCTCTGTCGTTCTACGGTCGTCGGCTCTACGAACTGATGTCCGCGTACTGGCCGACCGCCGACAATGCCCCGGACGCCACCCCGATGATTGTCGACTTCGCCCACATCTGGCGCGCCATGCCCAAGGTCGTGTTCTCGCGCACCCTGGAATCCGTTGACTGGAACTCCCGTCTGGAACGCGGCGACCCGGTCGAGGTGGTGACGAAGCTGAAAGCTGAAACCGACGGCAGGTTGGAGGTGGCCGGGGCGACGCTGGCCGCACCGATCGTGCAGGCCGGACTGGTGGACGAGTACCGGATCGTGGTCGCGCCCACCGTCGTGGGCGGCGGTATCCCGTTCTTCCCAACACTGCCGTCATGGGCCTCGCTGCGGCTTTTGGAAAACCGCACCTTCCCGGGCGGCACGGTCCTGCTGAGGTACGAGGCCATACACGACTGATCGAATACACGGCTCGACGAGCTGCGGACACACTATACGAGTCCAAAAGCGCTGGCGTGCAATCGAAACGGAGTGGCCTACCGGCGTCCGTCCACATTTGATACCGGATCGACAGCATTCCTAGCAGCCCGAATCTGAAGATTCGCCGCGGCGAAGCACGCCGATGACGAGACGATCAACGCTGGCTTCCAGAGCGCGATCCTCGTCGAGCGGATCGAATGCCCTTAGCAAAGACTTGATGTCGGTATGGATTCGGGGGTTACGCGTCCTTAGCGCCGCGATCCGTGCTGCGGCAGCTTTTCGTAATTCGTTCGGTCCGTCCACCACTTCGTTGACAAGTCCAAGCCGCTGTGCACGGTCCGCTGTCATCCGTTCAGCAGTTGCGGTGAGCCAGAACGCTTCCCGCTCACCGATCACCCCAGGTAGCCAGGCGAGGACCAACGCCGGGGCCAAGTCCAGACCCACTTCGGGAAAACAGAACCGAGCATCGGCAACCGCGATGGCGACATCGCTTGCAGCGATCAGTCCCACCCCGAAACCTGCGGCGTCGCCGTGGACTTCGGTAACCGTGACCAGCGGGCTTTGCCGCATCGCGCGATGAAGACCCACCACTATGCGCGATTCGGTGACCAGGTCGCCCGCTGTCACGCCAGCGCGTTCCCGCCCGCCGCAGAACATCGCACCCATCGCGCGCAACCGCAACACATGGGCATCGGCCGGCGGATCACGGAGCAGCTTGGTGAACTGGGCGCACATCTCCATCGTCAGGAGGTTCTCAGGGGGGTGATCGAGCACCACCTCGATGACTCCGGCGCGGCAGTCACCGATGTGCAGACCGGGCATCAGTTGAGCCGATCGGTCGCCACGCCGCCGTACCAGTCGACGTCGTCGGGCGCGGTGCGCACCGTGACCGCACGCACGTGCGTGAAGTCGTCGAAGGACTCCCAGCCGCCTTCGCGGCCAATGCCGCTATCACGGACTCCACCCCATGGGGAGGACGGATCGAGTCGGTGGTGGTCGTTGATCCACACCATCCCGGTCTCCAATTGGCCGGCCACGCGATGTGCCCGCGCGACATCGCGTGTCCACACCGAAGACCCCAGGCCGAATTCGGAATCATTCGCCAACGCGATCGCGTGTGCCTCATCCTCGAAGGGGATGGCGACGACGACGGGGCCGAAGATCTCCTCACGCGCGATCGGCATGTCGTTGGTGACGTCGGCGAGGACCGTCGGTTCGACGAAGAATCCGCCGGGCAGTCCGGGCACGTTGGCGGCGTGGCCGCCGGTGACCAATCGAGCACCGCCGTCGACCGCGCCGTTGATATGACTGAGGATGCGCCGCTGCGCCTGTCGGGAGATAACAGGCCCCAGCTGTGTCGATGGCTGCGCAGGATCACCGAGACGAATCGACGTGGCGACTCGTTCCAGTTCGGTCAGGACGTCGTCATAGATCGTGCGTTGGATGAGTAGCCGGCTTCCGGCGATGCAGGTTTGGCCCGCGCCGATGAAGCCTCCGAATGCGGCGCCCCGGGCAGCAACATCGATCGGGGTGTCGTCAAAGATCAGCACCGGGGATTTGCCGCCGAGTTCGAGTGTGGCCTTTGCGAACCGGCGGGCGGTCGCCAGGGCGATCGCCCGGCCGGGTCGGGTGCCTCCGGTGAAGACCACCTTTTTGACCAGCGGATGTTCGCTCAGAGCCGCACCGGCGGTAGGTCCCGATCCAGGAACGACATTCAACACCCCGGCAGGGATGCCGGCTTCCAGGGCGATCTGGCCGATCGTCAGCGCCGTCAGCGGCGTCTGCTCAGAAGGCTTGAGTACGACCGTATTTCCCGTCGCCAAGGCCGGCGCCAAACTCTTCGAGGCAATCATCAACGGATGGTTGAACGACGCCAGGATCGCGACCACGCCGAGCGGGAAACGCATGGTGTAGGAATGGTAGGAACCGCGCATCGGAATGACCGAGGTCCGCGCGGCCAACAGGAGCGCGGCGTTGTAGCGGTACCACTCCGCGAGGCGGCTGATCTGAGCTTTGGTCTCGGTGATCGGACGGCCATTGTTAAGCGTTTCCAGCCGGTACAAGTCACCGATGTTGGCCTCAAGCCCGTCCGCGAACCGGTGAATGAGCCGCGCCCGGTCGTGGATCGCCATCGTGCGCCACGGACCGTCTCGGAAGGCTTCATGCGCGACAGTGACGGCATAGTCGACGTCGAGCTCGTCCGCGCCGGCCACCTCCGTGATCACCTGGCCGGTCGCCGGGTTGACCACCGGGATCGGCGCGGCCCGGCCATCGACCACCTCGCCGCCGATCAGTAGCCCAGTTGGTGCCCCGAATTCTTTGGTTGCGCGAGCAACAGCCCCATTAGTGAATGCCATCCCCGTCCTTCAATGTCCCGTATACCATTTCATATGTATGTATACGGTCACCATATGGCAGCACCTAACCGATAGCAATTGGCTACATCTATTACGCGGTTACACTCATTACCGGCGGCATGGTGGTGAAAGCGCTGGAGGGAGGAGGGACATCGTGGGCGAATCGGCAGCAGACCAGGTGGCCAAGGCGCTGCGTAAACGGCTCCTGAGCGGCGAGCTGCCCCCCGGGACCCGACTATCGCAACAACAGATCGCGACCGAATACGGCGTTAGCCGGATGCCGGCCCGCGATGCGCTTCAAACGCTGGCCAGCGAAGGGCTGGTTGACCTGGGAGCAGCGACCGCGGTGGTTCGTCGGCTATCCGTCGGCGAGCTGCAAGAGCTCTACGAGTTGCGCGAAGCGGTTGAGCCAATGCTGACTCGTCTCGCGGTTCCCAATGTTGGCCGAGCAGAACTCACGCAAATGTCGGTACTGCTCGACAAGATGGAAGCCGCGTCGTCGGCCACCGGATGGCTGGAGCTGAACTCGGCATTTCATGCCGTGATCTACACGTGCGCGAACCGGCCGATGATGGTGCACCTCGCCGAGCAACTGCGCCGGCTCACCGACCGATACCTCTACCTGCATATCGGCGTATTCGGCAATGACGAGCACCTGCGCGACGAGCATCGTCAGATCTTCGAGGCGGTGAGCCACGGCGACGCAACCGCTGCCGCCGACCTGACCCGGATGCACCTTGCGACCTCCCACGAATTCATCTTGAGATACCTGCTTGATAGCGAAACGAATTCGACTCAGCCCCTTGCGCCAGCTCCGCTGGGCTCGGTCATGACGACTGGCGCGGGCCGATTGTCCATCGGCTGAAAGCCGTCATCAACGCGGGCGGTGCAATGCCAACGACTTACGTACGTTTCGGGAAGTATTGGTGCAAAAGACCGTTGGTCAGTTCGTTGGTCGTCCGTTGCCAGGGTGAGCGTGGGTGACAAAAGTACACGGGCATCGGCAGCGCGGCGCTGATGTGCTGGTAATAGGCCATCTCGTTGCCCTAGTCCCAGGTCAGCGATCTACGCAGGTGCGGCGGCAAGTTGCTCATTGCCATCACCGCGTCGCGTACGCTTTCGGCGCTGCGCCTGGCCGTCGAGGTGGGCAGGATAATGAATCGCGAATTGACATAATGTCACTTATCGGCGTAAACCAATGCCGGGTTCACCGGCAGCGGCTTCATGCATTGGGCGCAATGCCGACCACACCGCCGGCGCGGTTTGGGTATCGACGGGGTGACCCTTCCGCGGATGATGACTGGAGTGTCGCAGCCGGCGATCGCTCGCTACAGCGGACTGTCCAATCGTCGCTTCGGTTCGGTGGTTTTGCCCCCGTCCGCCTTCCCAGTGACGCTGGGATAAAACGTCACTGTGACGAATCATCAAGGGTGGCACTGGCTTTCGGAGCGTCACTTGGTCCGACTCTCGGCCATCACTCGGCATTGCCCAGTGCCGCCGTCGAGCACGCGCACGTCACGCACCAATCGTCGACGCTGCCGATATCGAGGCAGTGATCCTTCGATCGCGCCGCCGGTATAAGACCTGCGACGGCCTCGGAACAGGCGGTCCCCCGTTCCCCGCCCATAACCCTAGATACGTCACTGTGACGAATTGCTCTGCGGCGCAGGGTTATTGGAATACAGCGTCGGCCGAACTCAACTCGGCTTCCGCCCCCACCGCGCGGGGCGCGTGCGGCGATGCGTATCGGTGGACCACAGATGGCCGCAGTCCGCACACTGCAGATGTACCAGCGTGCCCTTGTTGCTCAATAGATATTGCCAATGCGTATCGCAGTTTCGGCTGCTGCGGCAGTCACCGCATTTGGCGCGGTGATCGCAGCGCGGGCAGGGCAACCACGCGCGCCGGCCTCGGTCGGCGGTCGGATCAATCGGTAGCACGAGCAGCCGTCCGCTCGGGCAGGACGCCGGCACGGACCAGCTCGTCGTAGACCCGTTGCTGTTCCTCGTCCAGGTTCGAGTACAGCATGTCGTAGGCCTCTTCCTCCTCGGCGAGCACGGCGACAGGGTCCCAATCGTCATCTATCGCTTCGAGCACTGCGCTGCGCCTACGCGCCTCGTCGAGGGTCAGGTCATAGACAAAGTCAAGGTTGGCCATCTTGCTCCCAGCCAATAGATAGGTATGCAAACGAAAGGCTAGGATTCCCTAACTGACGAGGCCAAGCTATGACACACGTCACTCTTGCGGGTTGAGGTGCGTCACACCCGGTCCAGATGCACGCAGCGCCGACAAGCGAACGACCGCCGGGACCCCTCTCCCCTTCCCGTCCGGCCATCGCCCGGCAATACGTCACTGTGACGAATGCCTTTGCAGTGCAGCGCTTTTGACGACGCGCCGTTGGTTGCCCGCTTAGTGGCACCAGAGTTAGCGCTGGTGTGCTTGGCCGAGTCGGCACGGCCTATGAGGGCTAGTCTTCGGCGGGGCTGTCGTCGTCTTTGGCCAGGTGGCGCAGGACTCGTTCGTTAAGGGCGGCGAGCATGTCGAGCTCAGCTGGGGTGAGCAGGTCGATGAAGTTCCGGCGGACATCCTCCACGTGCCCGGGCGCCGCCTTCTCGATGGCGGCGCGGCCGGCCGGCAGCAGGCAGACCATGGTGCTGCGGGCGTCGTCGGGGTTGGGCTCGCGGCAGATCAGCCCGTCCTGCTGCATGCGCCGCACCTGGTGCGAGACACGGCTCTTCTCCCAACCCAGCGTGTTGCACAGTTCGTGCGCGGGCATCCGGCCCCCGTCGTGTCCTGAGAGCACCGCCAGGACCTCGTAGTCCGCCCCGGACAGGCCCGACTGCTGCAGGCCCCGGTTCAGGCGTACGCCGAGCTGATGATGCGCGTGCATGAAGGCCCGCCAGGCGCGGTCTTCACGAGGGCTCAACCAGTTCGGTTCCATCAGCCACCATGCTAGCCGATTGGTTGACGCGTCAACAACTACGATCTAAGGTTGAGTCGTCAACCTTTCCGAACTAGCTAGGACGGACATCTCATGAGCAGCATCAGCATCATCGGCACCGGAAACATGGCCCGCGCTATCGGCGCGCTGGCGGTAGCGGGCGGCAACACCGTTGAAGTCATGGGTCGCGACCAGTCCAAGGCGGCTGACCTGGCCAAGGCTCTCGGCAGCAGCGCCACGACGGGAGAGTTCGGCGCCGTCCCGGCCGGGGACATCGTCATCGTTGCCCTGTTGTACGCAGACGTCGTTCCGGTCGTCGCCAAGTACGGAGACGCGCTCGCAGGCAAGGTCATTGTCGACATCAGCAACCCGTTCAACGCCGCGGCCGACGGGCTAGCCATCCCCGATGACACCTCGATCGCGCAGGAAGTTGCCAAGGCGGCCCCGGCCAGTGCCAGCGTGGTGAAGGCATTCAACACCATCTTCGGTGTTGTCCTGGCCCAGGGCCGGCCGCTCGACGTCTTCCTCGCCGGCGACGACGCGCGCGCCAAGGCGGGCGTGGCGGAGTTCATCGAGAGCCTCGGGCTGCGCCCGCTGGACGTCGGCGGCGTGAACATGGCGCACTGGCTGGAAGGAACGGGCCTGGTCATGATGGGCCTCGCCCGCCACGGGGTGGGAAACTTCGACTTCGCCCTCGGTGCCAGCGTTCCCGGCTGAGCCGCACCGCCGCGGCCCAAGCAGTCAACGAACAGGGGCGCCATGCGCCCAAACAATGGTTGATTGATCACCGAAAGGAAGGATTCTGGCGATGAAGCTCGGTTTCGCACTTCCCATCGTCGGGCCCGCTATTGGCAGCGCCGCTGGTCTGAGCGCGTTCTGCCGTGGACTCGAGGACCTTGGCTACGACACGCTGTGGGTCGGCGATCGCCTGGTCACGCCGGTCGATATGCACAGCACCTATCCGGGCAAAGAGCAGCCCTACCCGCCGCAGATGACCCGCTACCTCGATCCGGTGCTGCTGTGGACGGTCGCCGCGACGGCGACCAACCGGGTGCGCCTGAACGCCAGCACGCTCAGCACGTTCTACTACGAGCCGGTGCACCTGGCCCGGCTGCTGACCACGCTCGACGTGCTCAGCGACGGCCGCCTTGACGTTGGCGTGGGTGTCGGGTGGATGAAGGACGAACACGACATCGCCCGCGGCGCGGATTGGCGCCGCCGCGGGAAGATGCTCGATGACCTGCTGGCGTTCCTGCACGAGTGGTGGACGATCACCCCGGTGTCTTGGGACAGCGAGTTCTTCTCGCTGCCGCCGGTCCACGCCGACCTGCGCCCGGTCCAGGCCGGCGGGCCGCCCATCTGGATCGGTGGTGCCAGCGAGGCCGCGATGCGCCGAGTCGGCCGTAGCGGCGTCGGATGGCTCGGGGTCGAGGGGCTGCAGGACGAGATCACCGACCACCTGTGGTCGATTGCGCGCCGTGCGGCGCAGGACGCCGGCCGCGATCCTGACGCGCTGAAGACCGCGATGCGGCTCAACCTCGAACCGGGCACGTCCGTTGATTCGGTTGCCGACAGGCTCGAGCGCCTCGCCGGGTCCGGTGCTGATGAGGCGATCGTGGATGCCTTCGCAGTGTTCTCCACCCTTGACCAGTTGCTTGACTTCGCCAGCCAGGTAATCGCTCGATGGAGTGATCGTGGGAAAGCTTGATGGCAAGGTAGCGGTGATTATGTCCGAAGCGGCCCGCGGCACCGCTGCACCAATATCATTGCAGCGCAGGGTTGTTCACGACGCGCCGATGATTGTCCGCTTTAGCCCGATGCGATCACGGAGGCAGAGTTCCAGGGAGCCAACGGTCCGGATGCGCCGTTCCCGTCGGGAAGATTTTCACTGACATCCCAGGTCGCCGAAAGCCGACCAACGCCCAACGCAATGGCGCAGTGCAGTCCGAGTTCGACCAGCTCGTCCTCGCTGAAGTGCGCACGTAATTCGTCGTAAACGGCGTCGTCGATCGCCAGATGGTTGGTGGCGAACAATTCGGCGAAGCGCAATGCCGATTGTTCTGGCGCCGAAAGATTCTCCGCCTCGGCGGGCAATTCCAGGGAGCAGACGGCGTCCTCGTCAAGTCCGTCGTCGATGGCGCTTTGATAGCGCACCGCGATGCAGCTCCGACATTGATTGAAAAACGCGATGCGCAGTCGCACGAGTTCGATGAGCCGCGGCGGCAACGTTCCGGAGGCGCGCAGCGCCGAGTTCAAACCGCCGAGGGCCTCCGCCACCGCCGGCAGACGACCGACAATGGCGGCGACCCCGAGATTGATCCGATCCCCTTGGCCAAGATCCTCTGTTGGCACCGCGGCGAAAGCTGTAGAAGGCGCGATCCTCGTCAAATCATCATCTCCTTCTGCCAGTCAACGCGTCTGAAGCGGATGGTGTTCAGGCTCCGCGCGGCGGGAAGTACATCTCTTGCCTCACCGTGCAGACCAGTTCGCCATTGCGATTGAACATCCTCCCGCTCGCCAGCGCCAGCGCATCGGTACTACTCGGTGATGACCGGTCGTAGAGAAGCCAATCCGACAACGCCGCCCGAGCGTGGAACCACACCGAATGGTCACGCTGAGCCGACGCACCGACACCACCACGTGCCGCAAATGCCGGCTCAGTCAACGTCACCGCGGACAGGTAAGCCACCAGGCTGGCGGTCAGCACCGGATCATCGGGAACCGCCCCGTCGGGTCGCCACCACATCGGCGCCCGTGCGGGTGGGGCCACTTCCGTGTCGATGATTCGACGCTCGAACCACCGCAGGCTCGCCCACTGCCCTTGGGCGCGCTCGTCGGATTCCACAAAGTGCGGCGCAACCCACGGCAGGGACTCTGGGCTGCCGCCCTCTGGCATGGATGGTTGGTAGCCGACCTGACCGGGCGTGGAATCGGCGACCTTGAACGACGACATCGCTTCCATCAGAATTTTGCCGTCTTGGCGCGCAGTGACCCGTCGCGCCGAAAACGTCCGGCCTTCTTGGAGGTCGACGACTTCGAAGTCAACCGGCCGGCGCGAATCCCCCGGCCGCAGAAAGTACGTGTGGACGCTGTGCGGCGAGCGGCCCGGTGCGGTGTGGCTCGCCGCCAGCAACGCCTGAGCGGAGATATGCCCGCCGAGAATGTGGTTCGCGGGCGCGGGCAATTGCTGGCCGACGAAGAGCCACTGGTCGATCCTTTCCAGCTCCAAGGTGGCGAGCACGTCGCCCAGCGAAGATGACATCACCGACGTATCTTGCCGGATCGCTGTTCACACGCTGAGTCGCCGGTACCTCTGTAGCCGTTTTAAAGCCTGCGCCGACGCCGGCCCCGCCGCAGGCCGCACCGTACGGTCGAGTCGCGCGTGTACGGCGTCGATGTCGAGATGCATCCCGATCGCCACCAGACAATTGGCCATCGTCCCCGGCGGCGCCTTGCCGATGTGGATGGCGCTACCGACCAGGTTCACCACGTAGTCGCGGACGGTGGTGCGGTGCCGCACAGCCACGACGCCTTTCAGCCTGAACACCCGCGGCGGTGGATCCTCGAGAAGGTCGAACAAGGCGTCGGGGTCGACGCAACCAGCGCTGCGTACAGTGACGGCATCGGCATGGACGTGGTCGTGGTCGTGCTCGGGCGCCAGGTCCAGAAACGAGAGCTGCCCGACCTGTGTGGACGTGGCAGAGGCGTCGAAAAGCAGCTCCGGGTCTATCCGGCCGGCCGTAGTTCCAACGACATGTACGCGTGGGTTACGTTGCGCCGCACGTTGTGTGACGCGTTGCAGCACACCCGCCCGCTCCGTCTTAGGCACCTGGTCAAGCTTGTTGACCACAATCAGCGACGCCGCGCCGTAGCGCACCGGTGGCAGCGTGCCGCAATCAATGGTGTCGAAATGGTTCACGGCATCGACGACGTCGACAAGTCCACCCGGCCGGACGCCGGGTATCTCACTGAAGCCGATGATCCGCGCTATCGCCACCGGGTCGGCCAAGCCGCTGGCTTCGACGACGATCGCATCGAGGCGCCGGGCCGGGTCGGCGAGCTTGATCAGAGCGTCGTCCAGCCCACCGCCGTCGGGCAGGCAGCAGATGCATCCTCCGGCGATCGAGGCCGGTTCGTCGACCTGGCCGGCGACCAGACCGGCATCGATGTTGATGTCTCCGAAATCGTTGACCACCACACCGATTCGTGTGCCGGGATGGCGTAACAGGTGGTTGAGCAGCGTCGTCTTGCCTGCTCCGAGGTGGCCAGTGAGCGCGATGACAGGTATCGCAGTCAAAAGCCTTACCCCCCGCATCGAGATCCGGACATCCGATGCTAGCCGCCGCAACATTCAGGGCGGCGCCTGCGTTGAGCTCGTTATGGCCGGCCTGCACGAGACCGCCAGTTCGTCGCAGTGACGGTCGGCGTTGCGGGTGAATCTTGCAGAAAGGTGCGAGTGGTGATTAGGCGGCTTCTCCCAGCGATAGGCCGGTCATCGCACCGAGCCCGTCCACTTCGACACTTACCGACTTACAACGACTCGCAACTCGCACCGACGTGGACACATAATGCTGATGCATCGCCTGCATCAAGTCGCGCTGCTTTACGACGCGTGCGATCACCGAATGCGCTAGACCACCGGTCACACCGGACGCATCCATATGTCGGGCGCGCCGTCCGGATCGTCGTGCAGCTGCGCTTCCGCTTGAGCCAGCTCTTCTTGGTGCTGAGATTCAAAACATGGATGTCGGTGGGGCTGAAAACTTGGGCAATCAAAGTACGGCGCCGTGCGACCTGCATGCGTCTGGCTGAGAGCTGGCACAGCAAAAGGATCACTGCCCAATCGCCTTGGCGGTTTCAAAACTTGCGCGGGTCGAGCCAGTGCGATCGGCAGGCCGCGCTCAGTCGTTCGGACCTGGATCCCGCCGCCGGGAGATCTCAGCGATCCGTCCATCACGGTCGTCCTCGCCAAACCGTCGAAAGCCTCTGTCCCGCAAGCTTAGTACAATCGCAGGCGACCCAGCGGTAGTCGTCTGTCGGGCAAACGCCCGCGCCCGGGCCGTGTCAGCCGTTCGTGAGCCGATTCCAGCCGAAAGGAAGTGGGGCCCACCGATGAGTAGTGATCGCAGGAACGCGCAGCAATATTCTGTTCGATGGCGAGATCCTGCGGTACCCCGAGATGCGGCGGCACACGTCGCAGAATGCCAGCCGATTGGAGATTCCGGCTTTCGAGCGCGATCCCGCTGTGTCGGAGACCGTTTCGGAAGGCGACTATCGCAATGTGCACCGAAGCCTCGACCGCTTCTACAACATCATCTTGATGGACTGCGGTACAGGTTTGAAGCATTCTGGTTTCTATCGTTGTGATCAAGTGCCCGCTCGTTAAGGCTCGGTTTTTCGCCCTAGGATGATCTGTGGAGCTGCGTCAGCTGCGCTACTTTATCGCAGTCGCCGAGGAACTCAATTTTGGTCGCGCTGCAAAACGGCTGTGTATCGCTGGGCCGTCTCTTTCCCAGCAGATACAGGCACTTGAGCGCCATTTGGGGGTCCGCCTTTTTGATCGTGATCGCCGCTCAGTTTCCCTCACACCAACCGGTGCGGCCCTGCTGCCAGCGGTTGCTGCGCTGTTGGATCAGGCAGATCAGTTGCGCCGCAATGCGGTCGGGCTGTCTGCCTCGGAGCCGATCCGGTTCGGCTACGTCGATTTCGTACCCGCTGACTTCGCCGACCGGGTGGCAGCTGTTGCCAAAGTACATCGTGATGCATGGGTCCTACCGTCGCATCATCAGGTCGCCCGCGTTGCTGCAGGGGCCTTGGACCTCGCCATCTGTTGGGCGCAAACTATCGACCTGGCCGCGCACTGCCTTGATGCGTGCGTTGTTGGCACGCAGCAGTTGTATGCGGTGAGTGTGGGCACCGACACGTCGCCAGTCGATGCGTGCGACACGATCGTATTAGTGGATGCGGATTGTGAAATCTGGTCGTCGTGGAACCGGTACGCTAAGCAATTCGCAGCGGCGACGGGCGCACGCATAGTGCAAACGAATAACGGCGGCATCGCGGGTCCGTCTTTTTTCGATCATGTTCGCCGTTTGGGACAAGCGGTCATGACTGCGCCCCTGCTGCAGACTTCTGCAATACCCCGCGACCTGCGACAGCGCCCGATCCAGCCGATACCTCTGTGGACGTGGTCACTAATTTGGCGCAGCAACGACACTCGTCAAATCGTGCGGGCCGTGGTCGACGCGCTCGTAGCCCGCATGACCCGGCTCGACTTCGATGCAGCCACTATGTGGATTCCTGCCAACGACATTCAACGCAGCTGAGCGGAAGACCGCGCCAAAGACTCTCTCGACGATTCGATGGCACGGAGGCTACGCCCTTTGGCAAAGGCCACACGCCACTACAGGAGACCAGCCGCACCGCCGTTCGGTTTTGGGTCGGCCCACCGCCGGGCCATCCTTCGAGACCACGATGGCTCCGCGGGAGGTATCCCACGACAGACACAGGGCGGAGCGACGAATGCCATTGTGACTTCACGACCTACCCAAGGACACGCTCGCCGAGGCGGTACGCAGCTTCAGCGCGTGCGACGGCGAGATAGCAGAGGCGCTGTGGTGTCTGTCGGGAGCACGCCCGCGCCGGTCTGCTCAACCACTGAGCTATGCGAACGCGGCTGGAGGACGCTGCCGTC
>NZ_LZKU01000228.1 GCF_001672975.1 Mycobacterium sp. 1465703.0 | reverse complement strand
TCGGGTGCTGATCGATGGCCTGGGACTGCCGGCCGAGGTGGTGGCGGATTGCCGGGCGGCGTGGGTGTCGCTGCGGGATAGGCGCAAACGGCGGGGATCGCGATGAGCGTTCGGGAGTCGACCATCGCGATGCTGTCGGAATGGGACGCCCCCGACGCGGCCCAAGATGCGTTGCGGCACGCCGTGTTGGCCTTCGTGCATGCCCGCAGCGATGCCTGCCGCCGCGAATGCGTACCCGGCCACGTCACCGCGTCGGCACTGGTGCTCGATCACTCCGGCGGCCAGGTGCTGCTGACCCTGCACCCGCGCGTCGGCCGCTGGGTGCAGTTGGGCGGGCACTGCGACGAAGACGACACCGACATTGTCGGTGCGGCGTTGCGCGAGGCCACCGAGGAGTCCGGGATCGACGGGCTGCGGATGAAACCCGAATTGGCCGCGGTGCATGTGCATCCGGTGACCTGCTCGCTGGGCGTGCCGACCCGGCATCTGGATCTGCAGTTCGTCGCGCACGCCCCGGCCGGCGCGCGGATCGCGATCAGCGACGAGTCCGACGACTTGCGCTGGTGGCCCGCCGACGCCCTGCCCGGCGGGACAGATGACGCGCTGGCCTATCTGGTGTCGCGGGCCGCACGGTCAGCGCCCAGTGTGCGGCTAGCTTCACACTGGGCGCTGAGCGTGCGGCTAGCTTCACACTCGGCGAGAACCCGGGCCTACACGTCGGACGAGTAGCGGATACCGCCGTCGGGAATGGACACACCGGGCCACACCCGGGCGCCGCGCAGTAACTCGCAGCGCGCCCCGATGTCGGCGCCGTCGCCGATCACCCCGTCGCGGATCAGTGCCCGCGGGCCGATGCGCGCCCCGAAGCCGATGATCGAGCGCTCGATCACGCTGCCGGCCTCGACCTTGACGCCGTCGAAGATCACCGCGCCGTCCAGCCGCACCCCCGGGCCGATCTCGGCGCCCCGCCCCACCACGGTGCCGCCGATCAGCACCGCGCCCGGTGACACCGCAGCGCCGTCGTGCACCAACTGCTCGCCGCGGTGGCCGTGCAGGGCCGGCGACGGGGCGATGCCGCGCACCAGATCCGCTGAGCCCCGGACGAAGTCCTCGGGTGTGCCCATGTCCCGCCAGTAGCTGGCATCGACGTAGCCGCACACCCTGACGTCGGAATCCGACAGCAGGGCGGGAAACACCTCACGTTCCACCGAGACCTCCCGGCCGCGCGGAATCCGGTCGATGATCCGGCGCGTGAAGACGTAGCAGCCGGCGTTGATCTGGTCGGTCGGCGGGTCCTGGGTCTTCTCCAGGAAGGCGGTGACCCGGCCGTCCTCGGTCGTCACACAACCGAATGCCCGCGGGTCGCCCACCCGGACCAGGTGCAGGGTGAGGTCGGACTGCTGCTCGGAATGGAAGTCGAGCATCTGGCGCAGGTCGGCTCCGGAGAGCACGTCGCCGTTGAACACCATTACGGTGTCGTGGCGCAGATGGCCGGCAACGTTGGCGATGCCGCCGCCGGTGCCCAGCGGCCGTTCCTCGGTGACGTATTCGATCTGCAGGCCCAGCTTGGAGCCGTCACCGAACTCCGCCTCGAAAACCGCTGCCTGATACGACGTGCTGAGGATGACGTGCTCCATCCCCGCGGCGGCCACCCGCGACAGCAGATGGGTGAGGAACGGCAGCCCCGCGGTGGGCAGCATGGGCTTGGGCGCCGACAACGTGAGCGGTCGCAGCCGGGTTCCCTTGCCGCCGACCAGGATCACCACATCGACTTCTGGAGTTCCCACCTCAGTGTCGCCCTTCTGCCCGCCGCCCGGATGCGCGCAGCGCGCTGCGCACCATCAGGCGGGAACGTATCGCCAGCGAGGCGCGCAGCGCCCAACGCAGCGGAGCGCGCAACCACCCGGAATGCCGGTCGGCCAGAAACATGTACGTGCTCTGGTGATGCGCGGCCAGGTGGCTGGCCGGGTCGCTCCCGGTGGAATGCCCCTTGTGGTGCAACACCTCCGCCGACGGCACGTAGACGGACAGCCAGCCGGCCTTGCCCAGCCGGTCACCGAGATCGACGTCTTCCATGTACATGAAGTAGCGCTCGTCGAACCCACCGACCTGGCCGAACGCCGACCGGCGCACCAGCAGGCAGGATCCCGACAGCCAACCCACCGGTCGCTCACTGGGCTCCAGCCGCTCCTGGCGGTACGCCGCCGACCACGGGTTGCTCTTCCAGAACGGTCCGACGACCGCGTGCATGCCGCCGCGGATCAGGCTGGGCAGGTGCCGCGCCGACGGGTACACCGCCCCGTCGGGATCACGCACCAACGGGCCCAGCGCACCGGCACGCGGCCAGCGCGAGGCGGCGTCCAGCAACTCGTCAATGCTGCCCGGGCCCCACTGCACGTCCGGGTTCGCGACGATCACCCAGTCGTCGTCGGGTTCCAGTTGCGCGACGGCACGATTCACCGCCGTCCCGTAACCGAGGTTCGCCCCGGTGTGAAACAGCCGCACGTTCGGATAGCGCTCGACGGCCGCCTGCGGGGTGCCGTCGGTGGAGCCGTTGTCGGCCAGCAGCACGCACACTTCTCGCTCCGTGGCCAGCGACAGCGAGGCCAGGAAGCGTTCCAGGTGTGGGCCCGGTGAGTAGGTCACCGTCACGACCGGCAAGACGTCAGTCACGCGTAGAGGGTAACGGTCGTTCGGCCGTGGCATAGCCATCAGACGCGGCGAGCGCCGCGACAAGCGCAGGGCGCCACGGCCTTAGCGGCCGCATCCCCGCGGCCACCGACTGACCGCTGCCCAGCGCGGTGTAGGCCGGCCGGGGCGCCGGCCGGGGAAACTCGGCGGTGCTGACCGGTCGCACCCGTTGCGGGTCAGCACCGCATTCTTCGAAGACGGCGCGGGCCTGCTCGAAGCGCGAGCACGCTCCCTCGTTGGCGGCGTGCAGGATCGGGCCGGGCACCCGATCGTCGATGATCTGCAGCAGCGCGGCGGCCAGGTCACCGACGTAGGTCGGGGACCCGGTCTGGTCGTCGACCACGTTCACCGGACCATCCCCGGCGGCCAGCCGGCGCATCACGGCGACGAAGTCCTTGCCGGTGCCGCCGGTGTACACCCAGGCGGTGCGGACAACTTTGCCTTGGGCGGGGTCGGGCAGCGCCGCCAGTACGGCCCGCTCCCCTGCCAGCTTGCTGCGGGCGTAGACACTCTGCGGCGCGGTGTGATCGGTGGGCTCGTACGGCCGCGGCGCCGCGCCGCCGAAGTCTCCGTTGAACACGTAGTCGGTGGAGACGTGGACCAACTGTGCGCCGGCTTGCGCGCAAGCCCGGGCGATGTGGCCGGGCCCGGCTTCGTTGACCGCGAACGCACGCGCCTCGTCGCTCTCCGCGCCGTCGACGTCGGTGTAGGCCGCGCAGTTGATCACCACGTCGCCGCGCTGCACGATCCGCTCGGCGGCCGCAGGATCGGTGATGTCCCACTGCGACGACGTCAGCGCCACCGCGTCACGGCCCTGCCGGGCTGTCAACGAGGTCAAATAGCGGCCCAGCTGCCCACCGGCACCGGTGATCACGATCCTGCCCGACATGGTTCGAGTTTGGCATGACCGGAAAAGCCGGGACCAAGCGTGGGGCACGCGGGGGCTGGCTACCCGTGAAGCCCCTGTGTCGCAAGTAATGTAGTGGGATGCCTGTGCAACGTGTGGTTCGTGTGATTGCCACCGCGCTGACGCTCGCGGTCGTCCTAGGCACCGGAATCGCGTGGACCAATGTCCGGTCCTTCGAAGACGGCATCTTTCACATGTCGGCGCCGTCGCTGGGCAAGGGCGGCGACGACGGCGCGATCGACATCCTGCTGGTCGGCCTGGACAGCCGCACCGATGCGCACGGCAACCCGTTGTCGCAAGAGGAGCTGGACACGCTGCGGGCCGGCGACGAGGAAGCCACCAACACCGACACCATCATCCTGATCCGGATCCCCAACAACGGGAAGTCGGCCACTGCGATCTCGATCCCGCGCGACTCCTACGTCGCCGCCCCGGGCCTGGGCAAGACCAAGATCAACGGTGTCTACGGCCAGACCCGGGAGGCCAAGCGCACCGCCCTGGTCAAGGCGGGCGACTCCGCCGCCGACGCCGCGGCGGCGGGCACCCAGGCCGGCCGCGAGGCACTGATCAAGACCGTGGCCGACCTCACCGGTGTCACCGTCGACCACTACGCCGAGATCGGCCTGCTCGGCTTCTCGCTGATCACCGATGCCCTCGGCGGCGTCGACGTGTGCCTCAAGGAACCGGTGTTCGAACCGCTGTCGGGCGCCGACTTCCCGGCCGGCCCGCAACGACTCAGCGGTCCCGAGGCGCTCAGCTTCGTGCGCCAGCGCCACGAACTGCCGCGTGGCGACCTGGACCGGGTGGTGCGCCAGCAGGTGGTGATGGCCTCGCTGGCCCACCGGGTGATCTCCGGCCAGACCCTGTCCAGCCCCAGCACGCTCAAGCGGCTGGAGGCCGCCGTCCAGCGCTCGGTGGTGATCTCCGCCGGGTGGGACGTCATGGATTTCGTGCAGCAGATGCAGAAGCTGGCCGGGGGCAACGTCGCGTTCGCCACCATTCCGGTGCTCGACGGTGCCGGCTGGAGCGACGACGGCATGCAGAGCGTGGTGCGGCTGGACCCACATCAGGTCGCCGATTGGGTCAACGGCCTGCTGCACGACCAGGAACAGGGCAAGACCGAGGAGATCGCCTATACCCCGGCGAAGACCACCGCCAGCGTCGTCAATGACACCGATATCAACGGGCTGGCCGCGGCGGTGTCAGACGTGTTGAGCGCCAAGGGGTTTGCCACGGGTACGGTGGGAAACAACGATGGCGGGCACGTCAAGGCCAGCCAGGTGCGCGCCGCCAAGAGCGACGACCTAGGGGCAAAGGAGGTCTCCAAGGAATTGGGTGGGTTGCCGGTGGTTGCCGACACCTCGCTGGCACCCGGTGCGGTGCGGGTGGTGCTGGCCAACGACTACAGCGGTCCGGGCTCGGGCCTGTCCGGCGACGCCACGATCATGCCCGCCCGGGTGTCCACCGCCGGCGCGGTGGCGGCGGTCGACCCCAAGGTTCCGGCGCCCTCACCGATCCTGACCGCCGGCTCCGACAAGCCGGAGTGCATCAACTGAGCACACTTTCTGGGGCCATCCTCGATCCGATGTTGCGGGCCGACCCGGTCGGCCCGCGCATCACCTACTACGACGACGCCACCGGCGAACGCATCGAATTGTCCGGCGTGACGCTGGCCAACTGGGCCGCCAAAACGGGCAACCTGCTGCGCGACGAGCTGGGAGCCGGGCCGGGCAGTCGGGTGGCGATCCTGTTGCCCGCGCACTGGCAGACGGCGGCGGTGCTGTTCGGGGTGTGGTGGATCGGCGCCGAGGCGGTGCTGACCGGCCCGGGTGACCTGGCGCTGTGCATCGCCGAGCGGCTGGACGAGGCCGACGACGCGGTGTCCGGCGGCGAGGTGGCGGTCCTATCGCTGGACCCGTTCGGCCGCCCCGCTGCCGACCTGCCGATCGGCGTGACGGACTACGCCACCGCGGTGCGGGTGCACGGCGACCAGATCGTTCCCGAACCCCGCCCGGGTCCGGCGCTGAGCGGACGTTCGGTCGATCAGGTGCTGGCAGATTGTCAAAACTCCGCGGCGACAAGGGGTTTGACGTCGAGCGACCGGGTGCTCTCCAGCGCGTCGTGGTCCGACCCCGCCGAGCTGGTGGACGGCCTGCTCGCCATCATGGCAGTCGGCGCCTCGCTGGTACAGGTGGCCAATGCCGACCCGGCCGGGCAGTCGCGCCGGATCGAAACCGAAAAAGTCACCAGGGTGCTGTAAAAGGCTTGCGGGCCTTGCGGAGTCCAAAGCTGCGCCGAGTCAGGCCAAACACATATTGATATCGCTATATTTAGATGTTAACGTCGTGCGAGCATGGGCTGAACGCTTCAGACGATAGGAAGGTTGCTGCAATGGCGGTGTACGGGCTCCTGGCAAAGGCGGCAAGCACGGTAGTCACCGGGTTGGTCGGAGTGACGGCCTACGAGGTGGTGCGCAAGGCCGTGGCCAAAGCACCGCTGCACGATTCCGCGGTCAAGGGCGCCGAACTCGGCCTGCGCGGCACCCGCCGCGCCGAAGAGGCCGCCGAGTCGGCACGGCTCAAGATCGCGGACGTCATGGCCGAGGCCCGCGAGCGCATCGGCGAGGAGGCGCCCACGCCCACCATCGCCGACACGCACGACCACGAACACTGATCCGCTCGCTATGAACCTCGCCCTAGTCCCCGACATTGCAGACGAGGCACGGGCCGAAGACCCTGCGCTGCAAGTCATTTCGGATGCGGCTGGACGCATGCGGGTCGCCGTCGATTGGATGCGTGCGAATTCGCGGCGCGCCGTCGCGGTCGAAGAGGCCGTCGCCAAGTGCGAGGGCGTGCGGGTGGTCCACGCCTACCCGCGCACCGGGTCCGTCGTCGTCTGGTATTCGCCCCGGCGCTGCGATCGTTCCACGGTGCTGGCCGCCATCGGCGAGGCGGCGCACGTCGCCGCGGCACTGATCCCGGCCCGCGCGCCGCATTCCTCGGAAATCCGCAACACCGACGTGCTGCGGATGGTGATCGGCGGCGCGGCGCTGGCCTTGCTCGGGGTGCGCCGCTACGTGTTCGCCCGACCGCCGCTGCTGGGCCCCAGCGGCCGGGTGTTCGCCACCGGGGTCACCGTCTTCACCGGCTACCCATTCCTGCGCGGCGCGCTGCGCTCGTTGCGCTCCGGCCGGGCCGGCACCGACGCGCTTGTGTCGGCGGCCACGGTGGCGAGCCTGGTGCTGCGGGAGAACGTCGTCGCGCTGACCGTGCTGTGGTTGCTCAATATCGGTGAGTACCTTCAGGATCTGACGCTGCGCCGGACCCGCCGCGCCATCTCCGAGCTGCTGCGCGGCAGCCAGGACACCGCCTGGATCCGGTTGACGGACGGCCCCGAATCCGGCACCGAAGTTCAGGTACCGATCGACACCGTGCAGATCGGCGACGAGGTGGTGGTGCACGACCACGTCGCCATCCCGGTCGACGGCGAGGTGGTCGACGGTGAGGCGATCGTCAACCAGTCCGCGATCACCGGGGAGAACCTGCCGGTCAGTGTGGTGGTCGGCGCGCACGTGCACGCCGGTTCGGTGGTGGTGCGCGGACGCCTGGTGGTGCGTGCCAGCGCCGTCGGCAACCAGACCACCATCGGCCGCATCATCACCCGGGTCGAGGAGGCCCAGCACGACCGGGCGCCGATCCAGACCGTCGGCGAAAACTTCTCCCGCCGTTTCGTTCCCACCTCGTTCATCGTCTCGGCCATTACGCTGGCGGTCACCGGCGACGTTCGCCGCGCGATGACGATGCTGTTGATCGCGTGCCCGTGCGCGGTGGGGTTGGCCACCCCGACGGCGATCAGCGCGGCGATCGGCAACGGTGCCCGCCGCGGCATCCTGATCAAGGGTGGCTCGCACCTCGAGCAGGCCGGCCGGGTGGACGCGATCGTGTTCGACAAGACCGGCACGCTGACAGTCGGACGACCGGTCGTCACCAATATCATTGCGCTGCACAAAGATTGGCAGCCCGAGCAGGTGCTGGCGTATGCGGCCAGCTCGGAGATCCACTCCCGGCATCCGCTGGCCGAGGCCGTGATCCGGTCCACCGAGGAACGCCACATCACCATCCCGCCGCACGAGGAGTGTGAGGTCCTGGTGGGCCTGGGCATGCGGACCTGGGCCGACGGCCGGACCCTGCTGCTGGGCAGCCCCGGACTGCTGCGCGCCGAAAAAGTACGGGTGTCCAAGAAGGCCTCGGAGTGGGTGGACAAGCTGCGCGGCCAGGCCGAGACCCCACTGCTGCTCGCGGTCGACGGCAAGCTGGTCGGATTGATCAGCCTGCGCGACGAGGTGCGCCCCGAGGCCGCTGACGTGCTGAAGAAGCTGCGCGCCAACGGCATTCGCCGGATCGTGATGCTCACTGGAGATCACCCCGACATCGCCGAGGTGGTTGCGGGCGAGTTGGGGATCGACGAGTGGCGCGCCGAGGTGATGCCGGAGGACAAGCTCGCGGCGGTGCGCGAACTGCAGGACGCGGGCTACGTCGTCGGGATGGTCGGCGACGGCATCAACGACGCCCCGGCGCTGGCGGCCGCCGATATCGGGATCGCCATGGGGCTGGCCGGAACCGACGTCGCCGTCGAGACCGCCGACGTGGCGCTGGCCAACGACGACCTGCATCGCCTGCTCGACGTGCGGGATCTGGGCGCGCGTGCGGTGGACGTCATCCAGGAGAACTACGGCATGTCCATCGCCGTCAACGCCGCCGGGCTGATCATCGGCGCGGGCGGGGCGCTGTCCCCGGTGCTGGCCGCGATCCTGCACAACGCGTCGTCGGTGGCGGTGGTGGCCAACAGTTCTCGGCTGATCCGCTACCGGCTGGACGCGCAGCGCCGCGCCGTGAACGGCGACGCCGTCGACTAGCGGCACTCCCCCCGACCGCCGGGTCGCTAGTTGGGTCCCGGCCCTGGTAGTTATTGTTGCTAACCAGTAGATCGGAAGGGGTTTCCTCGATGGCGCGCACCGACAACGACAGCTGGGACCTGGCGACCAGCGTGGGAGCGACGGCCACCATGGTGGCCGCCGGACGAGCCCGGGCCACCCTGGACGGGCTGATCGACGATCGGTTCGCCGAACCGCTGGTGCGCGCGGTCGGGGTCGATTTCATGACGCGGTGGGCCGCCGGTGAGCTCGACTCCGCCGATGTCGACGAGCCCGACGCCCCGTGGGGCATGCAGCGGATGACCGACATGATGACCGCCCGCACCCGCTACATCGACGCGTTCTTCTCCGAGGCGGGAGCGGCGGGCATCGACCAGGTGGTGATCCTGGCCTCCGGCCTGGACGCGCGCGCCTACCGGCTGCCGTGGGCGCCGGGCACCACGGTGTTCGAGATCGACCAGCCGCAGGTGCTCGAATTCAAGGCCAGCACCATCGCCCACCTCGGCGCCGAGCCCACTGCCGAGGTGCGCGCCGTTCCGATCGACCTGCGCCACGACTGGCCGTCGGCGCTGCGGCAGGCCGGCTTCGACACCGGGCGGCCCGCCGCCTGGGCCGCCGAGGGACTGATCGGCTTCCTGCCGCCCGAAGCTCAAGATCGGTTGCTGGACAACATCACCGCGCTGTCCGCCGACGGAAGTCAGTTGGTGGCCGAGGTTTTCGCGAATACGGGTGTCAGCGGGGACGCGCTCAACGCGGCGAGCGAGAAGTGGCGGCGCAATGGCCTGGACATCGCCCTGGGCGAACTGGGTTTCCCCGGCGAGCGCAACGATGTGGCGACCTATCTGCAACAGCGGGGCTGGCAGCCGGTTCGCACCCCGCTGAACCAGATGCTGGCCAACAACGGTCTGCCGCTGCAGTCCACCGACCCCGACGCACCGTTCGCCCAAAATTACTACTGCACCGCGGTGTTGCACAGCGCAGGTTAACGGACAAGGCAGGTTAAAGGAAGGCAACTACGATGCCAAACGGCAAGCCCGCCAAGCCACTTGACGGATTCCGGGTACTCGACTTCACCCAGAACATCGCGGGGCCGATGGCCGGGCAGGTGCTGGCCGACCTGGGCGCCGAGGTGATCAAGATCGAGGCGCCGGTCGGGGAGGCGGCCCGGCACATCACCGCGGTCCTGCCGGGACGCCCGCCGCTGGCCACCCTGTTCCTTCCGCACAACCGCGGCAAGAAGTCGGTGATGGCCGACCTGCGCAGCGAGGACGCCAAGCAACAGATACTGCAACTCGTCGATACCGCAGACGTTGTGCTGGAAGGATTTCGGCCCGGCGTCATGGAGCGCATGGGCCTGGGCCCCGACGAGCTGCAATCGCGCAATCC
>NZ_LZKU01000227.1 GCF_001672975.1 Mycobacterium sp. 1465703.0 | reverse complement strand
GGTCGGGCCGCGTGCCGGCCGCGCTCCAGGGCGTCGTGGGCATCAAGCCGACTGTCGGCGTGGTTCCGACGAACGGCGTCGTCCCGGCATGCCGCTCCTACGACTGCGTCACGGTGTTCGCGCGCGACATCGACACGGCCGACGCCGCGATGGGGGTGATGGCCGGAGGGGCGCGCCCGTTCCCACCGGACGCGCCGCTGGCCGCGCCCCCGAACCCGACTGTGGCGATCCCCCGGGAACTGCCCGGGCTGTCCAAGCCATGGCGGTTCGCGTTCCGCGACGCGTGTGATCGTCTTGCCGCGACCGGCGTCCGACTACAAGAGATCGACCTCGGCCCGTTCCTCGACGCCGCGCGTCTGCTCTACGACGGCGGCCTGGTCGCCGAACGGCACGAGGCCGTCGGGACGTTCGTCGACGCCCACCCCGCCGAGGTCGACCCGACGGTCGGACGAATCGTGTCAGCCGCGGGTCAGGTGTCGGCAACCCGTCTGCTCGCCGACCGTGTGCGGGTGGCCGAGCTTACCGCGATCGCACTTGAGGCGCTGGGAGATTGCGATGCGCTGCTGATCCCGACTACCACCGGGCACCCCACGATCGCGGACGTCGCAGCCGACCCCGTCGGCGCGAACTCGGCGCTGGGCACCTACACCAATTTCTGCAACCTCATGGACCTGTGCGCGGTCGCAGTGCCCTCCGGGACCGCAGATGGCTCGCAGTTCGGCGTCACCGTCGTCGCGGGAATGGGAGCCGACGCTGTCGCGCTGGACCTGGCCCGCGCGGTCACCGTGCCGACACCGGGGGTGGCCAGGCCGGGCGCGGTTTCTCTCGGGATTTCGCCGGACGACGTTTCGCCCGCACCATGGCCGACTCGGACTGGGCTGGCAGCGACCCCGCTTTTCGTCGTGGGCGCACACCTGCGGGGCCAGCCGCTCGCGCATCAGCTCACCGACCGTGGCGCCCGATGGACGGGACACGCTATGACCGCACCGTTGTACCGGCTCGCGCGCCTGAACACTTCGCCGCCCAAGCCCGGACTGGCCAAGGTAGGTGCCGACACCGGCGTAGCAATCCGAGGTGAACTGTGGCTGGTGGGCACGGCGATGCTGGGCGGCTTTCTGGCGAGCCTGCCCTCGCCCATGACATTGGGCGCGGTCACCCTGTCCGATGGGACCGACGTGGTCGGATTCGGCTGCGCCCTCGATGCCTGGCAGGCAGGAGAGGACATCTCCGGTCACGGAGACTGGCCGAGCTATTTGCGGTCGCTGGAACAGCCGGCTACGGACACCACACCATTTGCCGACGGTGTGCCATGCTAAGGACTCACCAGATGGTCAGCTTCGTAACGCTGCAGCTCAGCGTGGCTGCGCATGCGTAGCGTCGGGATGGCGCTGTCGGGAAAACCGACCATTCGCAGGCAGGCGTCGGCGACGTGGGCCGGTAGGTCGGACCGCTCGGGGCCAGGGGGCGACGACCACACGCTCACCAGCGACTCCACTAGCCGAAACGGCAGGTCGGCCGCGGCCGGGTGGATACCGGTCTCGGCAACGATGGCCCGGCCATCTGCCAGGTATTGCTGCCGCAGCCGCTCCCGGTCGGACCAAAACGGCTCGACGCCGGCACCGCGGGACTCTGGCATGAGGTACAGGGCGCCGAGATTCCACCGACTCGACAGCAGTTGTCTGCCGTCGAACATCGCCAGAGCATGCAAGTGCTCACCGGCGGTCAGGGCAGGCTCGGCGCTGAGCAGATGCGCGATGAACGACAGCGTCGGGTTGACCGTCTGGCTCAACAGCGCGCGCAGGATTTCTTCCTTGGTGTTGAAATAGTGATACAGCGAAGCCTGCCGTATTCCGACCGCGTCCGCGATGGCGCGCGTCGAGGTACCCGCGTAGCCCGTGGTCGTGAACAATTCGCCAGCAGCGTCGAGGATTTCATCGCGCGCCGTGATCCCGTGACGCCGTTTGTCGTTGAGCCGGGGACGCCCGGTCCGAGTCACAGTCGCAAACCCGTCATGGCCCATGATGGCGGGAACCATCGCACCTTGTGTTCCTGTCTAACGGCAGAGCTAAAGAATATCCCATCGCCGATTGCCGACATCGCCGATCGGTGCGTCGCCGCCGGCCGATCGAGCCGGGAATCTGACGCAGTGGGTGACGACGCTTCCGCTTTGAGGCGGGGCGCGCGCGTTTGTCGACCGATTCCGTTTGGCCGGAATCACAATCACCGCGCTGGCGGTGCAATCTATGCGCGAGGTACGCCCTAGGCCAGATTCTGCATCGTGTTGAAAATGCTCTTTCAATGTTACCTGCGTGTTTGCTGTAGCGCATACACATATATACCGAAATGGCGTCTTGCCTACCAGTGGGTATGGTTGAGATTCGCGAACTCGGCCAGCATCCCACCGTGGACAATGGATTCTCCCACTTTTCCCGCCGTAAACGGTTGAGCGGCTGCGACACCAAGCCATCGGTCACTTCCGCCATCGTCGTAAACTGTTATATGCGAAGCATTTTCGTGGCTGCGCACGCTGAACGCTCAGCTCAGACCCGGGCTGCACATCCGCACTCGCGAGGACGCCACTATGTGCCATGCGTCCCGGATCGCCAGCAGCGGCGGCGAATTAACCTCTCCTTGATTTAGCGTAACGCTCGGGAAATACGCGCCTGGCATGCTGCGAGTAACAAAGATTTGCCAGATAAATTCCAGTAATTAATCAGTGCCATCGCAGAGAACTATTCCATCCTGGTAGTCGGTTCGCCGATGTCGGCCTCTGCCGCGGCACGCTCCGTGAGCTGTTGGTGGTGTTTCAAACGTGCGTCAAGTCCTCTACGAGGGCATGTGGGTGGACTCGGGGATGCCTGGGACGACTGGTTCGACAGGGGTTAACGAAATGGATTTTGCGGCGTTGTCGCCCGAGGTCAATTCCGCGCGGATGTATGCCGGTGCGGGGGTCGGCTCCATGGTCGCCGCCACCTCCGCCTGGGATGCGTTGGCTGCCGAGTTGAGTTCGGCGGCGGCCTCTTATCGGGCGGTGTTGTCGGAGCTGACGAGTGGCTCGTGGGTGGGCCCGTCGTCAGGGGCGATGGTCGCGGCGGTGGCGCCGTACGTGGCGTGGATGAACACCACCGCCGCGCAGGCCCAACAGGCAGCCGGCCAGCTCACGTCGGCGGTGGCCGCCTACGAGGCGGCCTTCGCCGCCACAGTGCCCCCACCGCAGATCGAGGTCAACCGCGCGCTGCTGGCCTCACTCGTGGCCACCAACGTCCTCGGGCAGAACACCCCGGCGATCGCGACCACCGAGGCGCAGTACGCCGAGATGTGGGCGCAAGACGCCGCGGCCATGTACGGCTACGCCAGCGCCTCGGCGGCGGCCACCAGATTGACCGCATTCACGTCGCCGCCACAGACCACCAACCCGTCGGGCAAGGCGATGCAGGCCGCCTCCGTCAACCAGGCCGCCGCTTCCTCGGCAGGGCCGAGCGCGCAATCCGCACTCTCGGTCGTGCCGAACACGCTGCAGAACCTTTCGTCGACGCCAAGCGCCACTTCATCGAATCTGGGTCCGGTGCTAGGAAGCGTGTTCGACCCACCGTCCGGGAGCCCCACAGGACTCAACGAACTCACGCAGAACATCGGTAACTGGGCGTTGGTCATCAGTGGCCCGTTGTTCACGGCTTCCGGTATCACTCCCCTGCTGGGCGGGCTCTACGGGCTGGCATTGCCGACGGCGGCGGCGGTTGCCGGCGACGTGTCGCCGGCAACCGCCGGGCTGGGGACCCTGGTGAGTTCGCCGGGCGGGACGGGAGTCCCGGGCAATGCCGGCGTTTCGGCGAGCCTGGGCGGGTCGTCCGCGGTCGGCAAGCTGTCGGTGCCGCAGTCGTGGGCGGAGGCCCCGGCCGTTCGGCTGGCCGCGAGCGCATCGCCCTTACCGGCCGCCGGATTCGGCGGTGTGCCAACGGCTGAGGCGGCAAGTCCCCGATTTTTCGGTGGCCTTCCTCCGGTGGGCAGCGTCGTCAACGCTCCCAGGGGTGAGCAGTCGCGCACCGGCTCGGGATCGAGCCAGCGAGTCGTCCCGCTAATGCCTGGCGAGCAGGGCGCTGACGAGCGCGCCGCAACCCGGCCCGCTCCGGCGCCACCAAAGACCCGCAAGTACGTCGCCAGCGGATTGAGCGAACGCGAGCGCGACGAGCTCGAAAAGCTGCGCAAGGAGATCGCCGAAGTGGCGACCGAGCGTGACGCGGCGGCCCGCCTGATCAAGGAGGCCATGCTATGACCGCGCCGTTGGATTTCGGAGGCCTGCCACCCGAGGTCAATTCCGCACGGATGTATGCGGGTGCGGGATCGGAGCCGTGGGTTGCGGCCGCGGTGGCCTGGGAGAAATTGGCGACCGAATTGAGTTCGGCGGCAACGTCGTATCGAACGGTGACGTCGCAACTTGCGGGTGGGCCGTGGGTGGGCCCGTCGTCGAGGGCGATGGTGGCGGCGGTGGCCCCGTATGTGGCGTGGATGAACACCACCGCCGCGCAGGCCCAGCAGGCCGCCAGCCAGCTCACGTCGGCGGTCACCGCCTACGAGGCGGCCTTTGCCGCCACGGTGCCCCCGGCGCAGATCGAGGTGAACCGTGCGCTGTTGTCTTCGCTGGTGTCCACCAATGCTTTTGGGCAGAACACCCCGGCGATCGCGGCCACCGAGGCGCACTACTCGGAGATGTGGGCGCAAGACGCCGCAGCCATGTACGGCTACGCGGGCGCCTCGGCGGCGGCCACCAAGTTGACGCCGTTCAGCTCACCGCCGCAGACCACCAACTCGACGGCCAACACCAATCAGGCCATGGCGGTCAACAGGGCTGCCGCGTCGGCAACCGGCCAAAGCACCCAATCGACGCTGTCCAGCGTGCCCAACATACTGCAGAACGCGACGACGGGCCCGGCCTCCGGGACGTCCGGTGGCTCTTCCGGGTTGGGTTGGCTGCTGGATCTGTTCAACAACTTCAGCGAGAACACCATCGGATATCAGATCCTCTCCGAGGGCCTCAATTTCGATGCCTCCGGTGCCCTATTGACCATGGCGCCGCCGGTCGCCGCGGCCTGGAACCCGTTGGTCAATTCGCTTTCCGCGCCACCGGCCGCGGCGGCGGGTCTTGCCGGCGCGGGCAGCTCTGGGTCGGCTCTGGTGAATTCCGGCTCGAGTGCGGGCCCTGGCGTTTCCGGGGTGTCGGTAGGAGTGGGCGAGGCGGCGGCGGTCGGCAACCTGTCGGTGCCGCAGTCCTGGGGCACGTCCCCAGCGATTCGGCTGGCCGCCACGGCAACCGCGTTGCCGAGCGCGGGGCTCGAGGGCCTGCCGCAGGCCGGGGCGGCCGCACCGGGCTTTTACGGCGGCATGCCCTCGATGGGTCCGGTGGCCAGCGTCGTCAACGCGCCGCGCGGCGACCAAGGCCGGATCCGCGCGGGCGCACGCCACAAGGTGGTTCCCGGACTGGCCGGCGAGACCGGCATGCACGACGACCCCGCCGGCCGATGGGCCAAGCCGACCGCCGATGCGGACGACGACGCCGCCGTGAGCGAACGCGACGAGCTCAACCAACTGCGCAAGGCGATCGCCGACGTACGCCGACAACGAGACGTTCTGAAGCGCACGGCCGCGAGCTTGATCAAGGAGGCGACGAACAAATAGCAGCCCTGTCGCGGATCGCTCTCATCGAGCCTCAGGAACCGCACTAGCCCCTGGTTGTGAGTTGTGACATGTCGATGAACGGCAGATGGCCGTTCACTCGACTTGGGAAGTGAGGAAAGGGCTTTGGCCATTAACACGACGTCTGGAACCGCACGAACACTCAAGGAAAACGCCCAGCCCCAGACCCACCCCGGCGTCGGCGGTATCCCCACGCTCGAGGACGAGGACCAGGCTCAGCTCGAGGCCCTCGGCTTCCACTCCGAATTCAAGCGGGACATGAGCCCGTGGGCGAACTTCTCGCTCGGGTTCACATATCTCTCACCGGTGGTCGGCATCTACACGGTGTTCGCTTTCGCGCTGGCCGCCGCCGGGCCGCCGATGATATGGAGCCTGCTCATCGCCGGCGCCGGGCAGATGTTGGTCGCGCTGGTGTTCAGCGAAGTCGTCGCGCAGTTCCCGGTGGCCGGTGGCGTCTACCCCTGGGCGCGACGGTTGTGGGGCCGCAAATGGGCGTGGATGACCGGGTGGGTCTACATGTTCACGCTGCTGGCCCTGCTGGCCGACGCGGCCTATGGTGCCGGCCCGTACGTGGCCGACGTGTTCGGTTTCACGCCGTCCCCGCACGCCACGGTGCTGTGTGCCCTCATCATGTTGGGGCTCGCCACGGCCATCAACCTCACCGGCACCAAGATGCTGGGCTACTTCGCCATCTTCGGCTTCAGCGCCGAGCTGATCGGTGCCATCGTGGTCGGCATCTGGCTGCTGTGCACCCAGCGCCACCACAACCTCGGCGTGCTGTTCCACAGCTTCGGCGCCCAAGGCAGCCACAGCTACATGTACGCCTTCCTGGCCGCCAGTTTGATTGCGCTGTACCAGTTCTTCGGTTTCGAAGCCTGCGGCGACGTGGCCGAAGAGGTCCGCAACCCGGGCGTGCAAATCCCGAAGGCGATGCGCCGCACCATCTACATCGGCGGCTCTGCAGCTACCTTCGTCTGCCTGAGCCTGATCTTGTCGGTCACCGACTTCGGCGCGGTGATCAGCGGCAAGGACGCCGATCCGATCGACACCATCCTGAAGACCGCGTTCGGCGGGCTCGGCGCAAAGGTCGTGCTGTGCATTGTGCTGATCTCGTTCGTGTCGTGCGCGCTGAGCCTGCAGGCCGCGGCCAGCCGGCTCGTCTACTCCTACGGCCGGGACGACATGATCATCGGCTCAAAGCTGTTGGCGCGCTTTGATCACAAGCGCCACGTGCCGCCCTACTCGCTGCTGATCGCGGTCATTATCCCGGCGATGCTCATTATCGGATCGCTGATCTCGAGTGACGCGCTCACCAAACTCGTCAGCTTTGGTTCGGTGGGGGTCTACATCGCGTTCCAGATGGTGGTGCTGGCGGCGCTGCGCGCGCGTATCAAAGGCTGGGTGCCGAAGGGCAAGTACAGGCTTGGCCGGTGGGGTATGCCCGTCAACATCGGCTCGCTGGTCTACGGCGTCGCGGCCATCGTCAATCTGTCCTGGCCGCGCGAGCCCTACCAACCCTGGTACGACGACTACATCATTTTGCTGATGTCCGTGGCTGTCGTCGGGCTCGGCGTCTTGTACATGGTGTGCAGCCGGGCTTACGCCAACAGCGACGCTCCATACGCCGACGCCGTCCCGTCGGAGTCAAGCTGATCCCGCCCGCCCCGGGGCCCACAACTCGTCGACGTCTCATACTGGGCCAAACAGCCATAGACGTTGGCCGCAGGCCGGACTCGCGCTTTCCTGCCTGGCTCGCACGCTGGTTAGCAAAACGTGACAACGACCTTGTCGGCGGCCCCCGGAGTGTGCGCCAACTCGAGCGCTTCGCCGACGTTGTCGAACGGAATGGTGTGGCTGACGATCAGCGCGTATTTCTCCCAGTTCGCCACGAGATCCCGGGTCACCTCGAAGATTTCGTCGGGATAGCCCATGGATCCGAGGATGGTGATTTCGTTGCTCATCACATTGATGAATTCGACGGGTACCGGTTCTTTGTGCACGCCAACGATTCCCAGGGTGGCACCTTTCTTGGCGGCGGCCAGTGCGGTGTCGACCACGGCGGGCACCCCGGCGGCGTCGAGGTAGATATCGGTGCCGGAGCGCCGGAGTAACCCGGGTATTCCGGCTTCACCTTCGCCGTGCAATTCGATCAGCCGGGCCAGCACATCCTCTTCGGCGGAGTTGATGACGGCGTCGGCGCCGATCTGTAGCGCCTTCTCCAGCCGCCCGGGAATGAGGTCGGCGACCACGATGTGGCTGACGCCAAGGGATTTGAATGCCAGCGTGGCGCCCAGCCCGATCGGCCCGGCACCGAACACGACGACTTTGTCGGTGGGCTTGGGCCGGCAGCGGTTGGCGCCGTGGCGCGCGACGGCCATCGGTTCGTTGAGCGCGGCTACTTCCCACGGGATGTGGTCCGGGATTACTTCGAGACTTGTTCCGCGGACCGCATTTTCGATGCGCAGGTAGTCGGCGAGCGCCCCGGCGGCTCCGCCGTTGCCGATGATGCCGCCGGGTGCGGCCATCGGGTTGATGACGACGTGGTCACCCACCGACAGCCCGGTCACCTGAGCGCCGAGTTCGACGACTTCTCCGGCCGGCTCGTGTCCGAGTGGCGTGTGCCCCTGACGTGGGGGGATGCCCCCGATGCTGATGTAGAAAGCGTCCGAACCGCAGATGCCGCAGGCGCGCATCCGCACCAGCACGTCGCGTGGGCCGACGTCGGGGACTTGGGTGTCGATCACCTCTGCCCTGCCCGGGGCGGTGACCACGGATGCTCTCACGGCGTGCCTTCCAGTTCGATGTCGAAGGTATCGAGATATTCGGCGAAGATCGGCGCGGGTCGTTCGACGGTCGATTATTCATCGGGTCCCCAGGGTCAGACCGTCAGGTATCCGCCGTCTACGGCGATGGTGCTGCCGGTGATGTACGACGCGGCATCGGTACACAAAAACAGCGCCGCACCGGTGCAGTCCTGAGGTGTCCCGGGTCTGCCCAGTGGCGTGTGGAAGCCGATCTCGACATCCATCACCTCGGGAATCCCCATGGCCGGGGCGGTTATTCGGGTATCGATGAACCCGGGCGCGATGGCGTTGACCCGGATTCCGTCGCCGGCCCACCGGCGGGAGAGGTTCATTGTCAAGGCGAGAAGCCCCATCTTCGACGAGGCGTAACCGGGGACGAAGACCGCCGAGCGGAACGCCGACATCGAGACGACGTTGACGACGCTCGCGCCGCCGGGAGCTTGACTGGATTTGAGGCGGTCATAGCAACGCATGGTCAGCCGCATCGGGCCGAACAAGTTCTGCGTCACCGACGCGATGTAGCCATCCGGATCGTATTCGTCGCCCGCGGGGTAGGTGCCGCCAGCGTTGTTGACCAAGATATCCAGTCCACCTAGTGAATCTGCCAGCGCATCAACGGATTCGGGGTGCTGAATCTGGCACTGACGGTAGGTGAACCCACCCAGTTCGGTGTCCGGATAGTCCGCTGCGGACCCGCGGGTACCGGTCACCGTGACGGCTGCGCCGGCAGCGGCGAAAGCGGTGGCGATCGCGTTGCCGATGCCGTTGGTGCCGCCGGTCACCAGCACCTGGGCGCCGCTGAAGTCGAAGTTGACGGTGTTCATTCGGTCGCCCCGATTCGTCGATGGACTTCGCCAATGGATTTGGTGAGCCAGGCGATCCTCTACAGTTCTAGAGGTAATGTCAATATCTGCTATGCGAAAAGGGGCGCTGATGGGACTGCGCGGTCTGAGCGACAAGGTTGCGGTGATCGTCGGCGGTGCTACCGGCCTCGGTGCGGCGACGGCCGCCCGGCTTGGCGAGGAAGGCTGCCGGGTGGTCATCGGTGACGTTGCCGTCGACGCCGCGCAGCAGAGCGCCGCACGCATCGCCGAGGCCGGCGGAACGGCCACCCACGTGGCCTTCGATCTGTCCGAAACGACATCCGTCGCCACCCTAATCGACACCGCCGCAACAACTTACGGTGGCGTGGACCTGCTGTTCAATGTCGGCGCCGACATGAGCACCATCCGCTCCGACAGCGACGTGGTCGACATCGACTTCGACGTGTGGGATCGCGTGATGGCGGTGAGCCTGCGCGGTTATCTGGCCGCCATGAAATACGCCATACCGAAGATGCTGCAGCGCGGTGGCGGCGCCATTGTCAACATGTCCTCGGCGGCGGCGTTCCAGGGCGAGCCCGCACGTCCGGCCTATGCCACCGCCAAGGCCGGCATCGGCGCGCTCACCCGCCACGTCGCATCGCGGTGGGGAAAAGACAACATCCGGTGCAACGCGGTCGCGCCCGGGTTCACCGCGACCGAGACTATCCGCGCGGTGCCGCAATGGCCGGACCTACAGGCGGCCGCGCTCAAACGCATTCGGGGGCCCCGCGTCGGCGATCCCGCCGATGTCGCCGCGCTGGTCGCCTTCCTGCTCTCCGCCGAGGGCGAATGGATCAACGGTCAGGTCGTCAACATCGACGGCGGCACCGTCCTGCGCTGAGAACATGGCCGCCAGCAGATCCCGGAAACGCAACGGCGACGAACGCCGCCGCGATCTGTGTGATGCCGCGATCCGGGTGCTGGCCGAGCACGGCTCGCGCGGACTGACACACGGTCAGGTCGACCGCGTCGCCGGCGTTCCCGACGGCACCACGTCGTACTACTACCGGACCCGCGCGGCCCTGCTGCGCGGCGTGGGCAAACGCGTCGCGGAGATCGACGTGACCAATCTGCAGTCGGTGATCGACGAACCGGTCGATCCGCGCTCCCCGTTCGCGCACCTGGCCCGACTGATCATGATGCAGGCCAACGGATCTGGCTTGATGCTCAACAGAGCGCGCCACGAGCTGCTGCTGCGCGCCGCCCGCGATCCCGGTCTGGCCGAAACGTCGCAGGTCTTCGTCGCCCGGATCAACGCCATGGCTCACGACGCCATCGCCCACCTGCAGCCGGCCACCCGCGACCCGGCCCTGCTAGCCGCGCAGGCCACCGCCGTGACGACGTTCATCGCCGGCGTCTTCACCAGGCTGGCCGCCGGCGATCGAACCGTCGGCGACGTCGGGCAACTCACCCGACTGCTGGAAGCGGTGGCCACCGCGGTGGCGTTGCAACAACCAGGCTTCGCGGCGAAAAGCACTCCGTAGCCTGCGGATTCCGCATATCGACAGACGCTGGCCCCTGGACTCCGCGTAGCTCGCTGCCTCCCGAGACCTCACCGCACAATCAATGTGGACCATCGTCTCGAAATGTCTTGCGAAGAGCAGACTCCGGGCCCTCCACCGTGATGAAGGGCCCGGAGCTAGTCTCGGGAACTGACTAGGCGTCGTCGCGATGGCGGCTACCCGACTTCGCGAGCCCGCGGCTCACCATATAGCCGACGCTCAGGATCACGACGTACAGCCATGCCTTGTCGGCCTGGAAATAGTCGCCATGCCCGTCGGTCGCCTTGACGAAGTAAGACGCGAGTAACACTGCGATGGTGGCGCCGACAAAGACGATGAATTCCGTTGTCTTGTAGAAAGCTTTTGTCTCGCTGCCGCGTCGGGCGGTAACCCGGGCCGCCGGTGCGTCTGCAGGCAGGCCGTGGGTGTTCGGTGCGTCGACCCTACGGGCTGCAGCGGAATTGGTTGTAGTCATTTGGTTCTCCTTCTGATGCGGTCGAAGTATGTGTCGACGGCGTGTTTGGGATGCGCAACCTGAAAAGAGGTGCCGGCGATCGCTTAGGCATCGACCGCCGCTGTTGATTGGCTGGGTGGAAATCCGCTTAGGAGCTGACGCTCAACGGTGTGATGAAAATCTGGACCGTCCGGAGTGGTGTTGATAGCAACGTCTTTACAATCAACTATTTCCTCGGGGGGTCTACCCCGCGGGAACAGAACCGAAACTTTGGCGGCTTGACGGTCTCCGTACTGCAAGCGTTAGTGCAACACGGTGGCCACTACGACGACGAGGCGGCGTAGCGGCCGGAGCCTCGCTACAGGATTTTCATCTGTTCGGGCTGCGGCTCGGCCGGCTCGAGCAGCTGCGGGCCGTTATTACGGACGTTGTTGACCAGCGTCGACACCTCGCGCATCCGGATGGCGTGCACATCCGGCGTTCGAGTCAGCAACTTTTCGTCGATGGGGGCGTCCGGGTCGAGCCAGCGGTCCCAGTCGCGTTCGGGCATCACCAGCGGCATCCGATCGTGGATCCGGGCGAGCTCCCCCGGCGCATCGGTCGTGATGATCGTGCAGCTCAGCAGCGGCGCAGCGTCCTTGGCCGGTTTCCAGACCGACCACAGGCCCGCCATGAACAGCGGCTCCCCGTCTTCGCGGTACATGAAAAACGGTGTCTTGCGGGTCTTCTTGCCGGCGGCGTCGTCCGAGTTGACCCGCCATTCGTAGTAGCCGTCCATCGGGATCAGGCAGCGCTTGGACTTGGCGCTGGTCCGGAAGGCGGGCGAGGTGGTGACCTTGTCGGCGCGGGCGTTGATCAACATCGGACCCTTGGTGTCAGGCGCGCCGTCGGATCCGGCTTTCGCCCATGGCGGCACCAACCCCCAGCGCATCAGCCGCACCCGTCGCGTCGCCTCGTCGTCGGGCTCGGAATGCCGGCTGACCACGGTCGCGATGGTCGAAGTCGGGGCCACGTTGTAATTGGGGCCGGTCGAACCAGCCTCGCCCTGCGCGCCGGTGGTCTCGTCAATCGCCTTGATCTTCTCGGCCAGCAACGCCGGATCGGTGGTGACCGCGAACCGTCCACACATACATCCCATGGTGGCAGAAACCGATGACAGGCGATGATGGACCGGTGACGACATGGAAGGCCCCGCTGGCATCGCAACCGTTACAGGCGACCGTGACCGTTCCGGGTTCGAAGTCGCAGACCAATCGGGCCCTGGTGCTGGCGGCACTGGCCGCCGCCCTGGAGCAAGGCACCCCGACCATCAGCGGGGCGCTGCGCAGCCGCGACACCGATCTGATGATCGGCGCGCTGCGCACCCTGGGCTTCGATGTCGACGGCGACGAGAGCGACTTGACGGTCAGCGGCAACGTGTCGCCGGAACCGATGGCCCAGGTCGATTGCGGGCTGGCCGGCACGGTGCTGCGGTTCGTCCCGCCGTTGGCCGCCCTCGCCGAATCGATGGTCGAGTTCGACGGCGACGAGCAGGCACGGGCGCGGCCGATCGTCCCACTGCTCGACGCGCTGCGCGGACTCGGCGTGCGGATCGACGGCTCCGGTCTTCCGTTCCGGGTGCTCGGCACCGGCTCGGTCATCGGCGGGACCGTGGAGATCGACGCCTCGGCCTCGTCGCAGTTCGTGTCGGGGCTGCTGTTGTGCGCGGCCTCGTTCGTCGAGGGGCTGACGGTGCAACACACCGGTTCGTCGCTGCCGTCGGCGCCGCACATCGCCATGACGGTGGCGATGCTGCGCCAGGCCGGAGTCGACGTCGACGACTCCGTCCGCAACCGCTGGACGGTGCAAGCCGGGCCGGTCGCGGCCCGGCACTGGGAGGTCGAGCCGGACCTGACCAACGCCGTCCCCTTCCTGGCCGCGGCGGTGGTCACCGGCGGCGCGGTGCGCATCACCGGCTGGCCGGCTAACAGCGTGCAGCCCGCCGACAACATCCTTGATGTGTTGGCCAAGATGAATGCCGTTGTCAGGCATACTGATTCGTTTCTCGAGGCGCGCGGTTCCGGGGACTACCAAGGTTTTGATGTCGACCTGCGCGCGGTCGGCGAGCTGACGCCGTCGGTGGCGGCCCTGGCTGCGCTGGCCACACCAGGATCGGTGTCCCGGCTCACCGGCGTTGCGCATCTGCGCGGCCACGAGACCGACCGGCTGGCCGCGCTGAGCACCGAGATCAACCGCCTCGGCGGCGATTGCACCGAAACCCCTGACGGCCTGGAGATCACCGCGACACCGCTGCGATCCGGCGTCTGGCACGCCTATGCCGATCACCGGATGGCGATGGCGGGCGCAATCGTCGGGCTGCGGGTGGACGGGGTCGAGGTCGACGACATCGGCGCCACCAGCAAGACGCTGCCGGACTTTCCGCAGCTGTGGGCGCGCATGCTGGAGCCCGGGGAAGAGCACAGCATGTGAGGCCCGGTGACTACGACGAATCCGACGTCAAGATCCGCTCCGGCCGGGGCTCCCGTCCGCGGACCAAGACCCGTCCCGAGCACGCCGACGCACAGGCTGCCATGGTGGTCAGTGTCGATCGCGGTCGCTGGGGGTGCGTGCTGGGTGGAGACGTCGATCGGCGGGTCACCGCCATGCGGGCCCGCGAACTGGGCCGCACCCCGATTGTGGTCGGTGATGACGTCGACGTGGTCGGCGATCTGTCCGGGCGGCCGGACACGCTGGCCCGCATCGTGCGTCGCGGTGAGCGCCGAACGGTGTTGCGCCGCACCGCCGATGACACCGATCCCACCGAACGGGTGGTAGTCGCCAACGCCGACCAGTTACTGATCGTGGTGGCGCTGGCCGACCCGCCGCCACGTACCGGGCTGGTGGATCGGGCCCTGATCGCCGCCTACGCCGGTGGCCTCACCCCGATCCTGTGCCTGACCAAGACCGATCTCGCCCCGCCGGAGCCGTTCGCCGAGCAGTTCGTCGACCTGGACCTGACGGTGGTTGCCGCGGGCCGCGACGATCCCCTGCTCGCCGTGGCGGACATGCTCGCCGGCAAGATCACCGTGCTGCTCGGGCATTCCGGCGTCGGCAAGTCGACTTTGGTGAACCGTCTGGTTCCCGACGCGGACCGCGCCGTCGGCGACGTGACCGACATTGGCAGGGGACGACACACCTCGACCCAGTCGGTGGCGCTGCCGTTGACCGAGCCGCTGGGCACCACCGGCTGGGTGGTCGACACACCGGGCATCCGGTCCTTCGGCCTGGCTCACATTCAGCCCGACGACGTGATGATGGCGTTTTCCGATCTGGCCGAGGCCATCGCGGATTGCCCGCGCGGCTGCGGCCACATGGGCCCACCGGCCGACCCCGAGTGCGCGCTGGACACCCTGACCGGACCCGCCGTCCGCCGGGTCGCCGCGGCCCGGCGGCTGCTGGCCGCGCTCAACCAGGCTTCTTAGCCAGCCGCATGCCGAGCTCGTCGGGGAGAACCAGATGCCCTTGTGCGCAGCGGATTTCGACGCCCGCCTCGGCGCCGCAGCCCAGGTGGGTCAGCCGGAGCCGGTTGCGGCCGGGTAGGTGACGCCTCCCCCACTCGAACATCGCCCACACCACCGGCATGAATTCGATTCCGGCCTGGGTGAGCACGTATTCGTCGCGGCTGCGCTGCCCGGGCTCCCGATAGGGCTGGCGTCGTAACAACCCCAGCTCGACCAGCTCGCTCAGCCGCGCCGAGGTGGCGGCCTTGGTGATGCCCACCCGACGGGCGAAGTCGTCGAATCGGGTGGTGCCGTAATACGCCTCGCGCATGATGAGCATCGCGGATTTGGTGCCGACGACCGCCATCGTCTTCTCGATCGCGCACTCGCCCACCGCCGACCAGGCGTCGCGGTCGGCCAGCGGTCCTTGCAGCAGTGTCATCTAAATCACCTCCGCACCTGGGTTGCTTTAAGCATACCGAGGTGTTTATCTGAGTACAGCGTTCTATACCTAGACTCGAGGAGGAGTTATGAATCGCGACGCCGTCATCGTCGGAGCCGTCCGCACACCCATCGGCAAGGGCAAGGCCAGTGGCGCGCTGCATGATGTGCTGCCCGCTGATCTCCTGGCACACAGCCTGCGCGAACTGGTGGCACGCACCGGCGTGGTTCCGGCACAGGTCGACGATGTCATTGCCGGCGCCGTGACCCAGGTCGGCGATCAGGCGGCCAACATCGCCCGCAACGCCCTGCTGGGCGCCGGGTTCCCCGAGTCGGTCCCCGGTGTCACGATCGATCGCCAATGCGGCAGCAGCCAGCAGGCCATCAGTTTCGCCGCGCAGGGTGTGATCGCAGGCGCGTACGACCTCGTCATCGCCAGTGGCGTGGAGTCGATGAGCCGCGTGCCGATGGGCAGCCAGGTGCCGCCGGGCAGCAACCCGATGGGCGAGGACATGACCCGGCGCTACCCCGACGGCCTGGTGCCGCAGGGCATCAGCGCCGAACTGATCGCCGCGAAGTGGGGCTTTTCCCGCACCCAGCTCGATGAATTCTCGGCAGCCAGCCACGAGAAGGCCGCCCGGGCCACCAAGGAAGGCCTGTTCGACAACGAGCTCATTCCGATCGCGGGGCTCGCCACCGACGAGATCATCCGCCCCGGCACCACGGTCGAGACGCTGGCGGGATTGCAGCCGGCGTTCTACAGCGATGCGGCCAAAGCCCGCTTCCCGCAGATCAATTGGGAGATCACCCCGGGCAACTCGTCGCCGTTGTCCGACGGCAGCGCCGCGGTGTTGATCACCAGCAGCGAGGTCGCCAAGAAACTGGGCCTGCGGCCGCTGGCCCGGATCCACACCACCACCGTGGTGGGCTCTGACCCGCTCTACATGCTGACCGGCGTTATTCCGGCCACCGAGAAGGTGCTGGCGCGGGCCGGGCTGACGCTGGCCGACATCGACCTGTTCGAGGTGAACGAGGCGTTCGCTCCCGTCGTGCTGGCGTGGGCGCAGGACACCGGGGCCGATCTGGCCAAGACGAATGTCAATGGCGGCGCGATCGCGATCGGTCACCCGTTGGGCGCCAGCGGCGCTCGCCTGATGACCACACTGGTCAACGCCTTGGAGCAACGCGGTGGCCGGTATGGGCTGCAGACGATGTGTGAGGGCGGCGGCATGGCGAACGCCACCATCATCGAGCGACTGGCCTAGGAGGCGACGCCATGAACAGTCCGCAAGAAACCAAGTTCGACGGGGTTCGGGTGCGCTACGACAGCGCCAAGAGCTACGACGAACTGCGCGCCGCGTTGCTCGCCGACATCGGCGAGCAACCGGTGCCGATCAACGACATCGCGACGTCCACCGCCGACTGGAAGTCGTATCAGGAGCGGGTCGAATCCCACGTCGGGCCAAGTGATTTCATGTTGTTCGGTACGGTCGACCACGGCGCCTGGATCAACAAGGCGGGCATCGACCGCAAGGCGTTGCGGGTCATTCTCGGCAATCCGTTACTCGCCATCACGATGCTGCGCCATGACGTCGAGGCCGGATTATTCGCCCCGGTCGAGCTGTTGTTGCTCGAGGAAGACGACGGTCACAGCAGCCTGACCTACGTCAAGCCCTCGTCTCTGATGGTTGTCGAGCCCAACCCCGAATTGCTCAGCGCCGCACAAGGATTGGATGCCAAGCTGGCGGCGCTAGCCACCAAGGTGACCAGCGGCTCGGCTGAATGACGCCGACTTTCAATCGCAGACAAGTTGCAGGGATTCGAGGCGGCGGACAAGAAGGCTCGAGAGCCATCGACCCGTCTCGGCCGCTGCAATTCCTGAAGTGCGTTCCAGGAGTTGACTTATCACGACCTTGGCTTCTAATCGGGCCAGCGCAGCTCCAACGCAGAAGTGAATTCCCTTGCCAAAGGTGATGTGACCCTTACCCGCAGGGCGATCGAGCTTGAATTGCCCGGGATCCTCGAAGTGCGACGGGTCACGATTGGCGGCTCCCCACAGCAGGAGCAGGCGTGAGCCCGCATGCAGTTCGACACCACACAATTCGGTGTCGTTGACGACGTGCCGATAGTGTCCCCGGAAGGGTGGCTCGTAGCGCAGCACCTCTTCGAGGAACGCACCGATTAGATCTGGTTGATCGCGGAGTTGCTGCTGGACCTCCGGATGTGTGGTGAGAACCCAAGCAGCCGAACCGATTAGCGAAGCGGTGGACTCACCGCCAGCGCTGAATAGCGTGATCATCATGGCGAGCGCGACCAGTTCGGAGAGTTCGCCGGCGGCAACCGCCATGGAGAGGTCGCCCAGAAGATTGTCGTGCGGGTCGGCCGCCGCCTGTTGGAACTGTTCGGTGATGTAGGCGCCGAGTTCCAACACCGCGACGCCTGCGGCGTCCATCTGTTCCGCAGTAACCAGTCCTTCGACGACTTGGGTGGCGGAATAACCCCATCGGATGAGCTTGTCGACGTCGGTATCAGGAACCCCGATGATTCTTCCGACAATCATCATCGGGAGGCGGTTGGCCATCGCACTCATCCATTCGATGCGCCCGCTTTGGGCTTCGGCGTTCCACAGGCGACCGGTGGTGTCGGTGATGAATGATTCGAAGGCGCGAATGCGCTTCGCGGCCAATTGCGGCAGCAGCGCCCTTCTATGGACCGAATGCGCCGGTTCGTCGGCGGTCGCCAGTGCCTGGGTGGCTCCGCCGAGTTCTCCGACCACGAACGGAGTTACGGTGCCGCCGGGCTGATACATCATCGTCGCAGTCAGGTTCGACGAGAAGTCATCGCATCGCGCGACCGCCTCGTTGACCGCCTGCCAGCTGCTGACGGCGTAGAAGTCCGACCCGCCGATGCGATGGACGTGTGCAGTCCGATGCATCCGCTCGTACAGCGGATGCGGGTTCTGGATGTACTGATCGTCAAACAGCGCGATGCCGAGCTCGCCGTCCACCGAGGTCATTTCTCCACGCTGATCGGCGGATACCTGTGACGTCAACAATGCTCCGAGAAGTTGGAACCTCCCTTCCGCACCGAGCGACTCCGGCGTCTCACCAACTCCCCCGTACCTCGGCAAACCGTGAGACATCTGCTCATTTCGTCTCAGATTTGAGAAGATATGACGCCTACGACACGCGGGGGTGAACACAATGGCTCGCAACGATTGGGTTGTTAGCGGTGACCGGCGAACGGTGGCGGCTGATCGCATCTACGAAGCCGCGACCGACCTGGCAATCCGCGAGGGCCTAGATTCCTTCGACATCGACACCCTCGCGGCACGGCTGCACTGCTCGCGAGCCACCATCTATCGCTACGCCGGCGGCAAAGCCCAGATACGCGATGCCATTCTCCTGCGGCTAGCGGCGGGCATCATCGACACCGTGCGACATGCCGTCGATCGATTGAGCGGCCCGGAGCGGGTCGTTACCGCAATCACCGTGGCACTCGAACAGATCAGGTCGGACCCGCTACGACGACTTATGCTGAGCGCCGGTCAGTCTCAAGATTTGGAGAAGTTGCATTCTTCGCCTGTTCTTGGCCACCTTGCCGCCGAGCTCACCGGAATTACGGACGACGACCCCCAAGCGGCTCAGTGGATCGTGCGCCTGGTCGTGTCGTTCGCCTACTGGCCAATGGCGAACAGCCGAATCGAACAGCAAACAATCAGGCGCTTTGTAGCACCCGCATTCGCTTGATGAATCGGCCCGACCCCGACGCGACCCTGACCGCGACCTCTCGCCGAACAACCGAGCCATGCAGCCGATCACATCAAACTGGTTTCCTCGACCGGCTCACGCCACCTGATGCTCGGTGACACTATGAGCGTCACGTCGGCCCCTATTTCACCCCCGACTACCAGGTGAATCGCGCTTCGCGCAGCACGCGATCGACGTGGACGTGGTCCACCTCGGTGTCGCCCCGATAAGTGCGGCGGACTTGTACCAGTTTTGACCGCAGTTCCGATGACGGAGTGACCGACGGCCGGATTGGGTACGCACCAGAAATGCCCGTGGAGCGGCGGATGTCGCGAGTGCTGGATGAGCACCGCTTTGATGAGCTTTTAGCCTCGTCAGCGCCCGAATCCCATGCCGCGTCGATGCTGCTGGACCGTGATCTTCGTATTCGCGGGCTGAATGCGACTTATGAGGCGATCTCGTTGCGGGACCGCAAGGACATGCTCGGCGAGTACGTGTTCGACGTGTTTCCGGACGACCCCGATGAACCGCGGGCCAGCGGCTCGTCTCAGCTCGCCGTGTCCGTTGAATCCGCGCTGCGCAGCAACGGAATGGACACTATGCCGATCGTGCGCTATGACATCGTCGATCCGGCGACTCCGGATACCTTCCTGACGAAGTTGTGGACGTGCACCAACACGGCGGTCGATGACGGAGCCGAAGTGATCGGCGCACTTCACCAGGTAGCCGAAATCACCTCGGTCGACGCGGGATTGTCAGCGTTGACCCGCAACATCGCGGATGGCCGGGCCGGTGACCCTGCCGATCAGCAACATGTATTGGCCGCCTTGGCCGCCAGAGCGCGTGCTGATCAACAGAATTCCCGGGCGATGGCGATAGAGATCGCGCAACTGCACCGAGCTCTGGATACCCGCGACATCATCGGCCAGGCCAAGGGCATGGTGATGGAGCGGTTCGAGGTCGACGCGGCTTCCGCCTTCGATCTGTTGGTGAGGCTGTCCCAGACGTCGAACACTTCGCTGGCCGACCTTGCCCGAAGGCTGGTAGAGATCGACCATCCCGCCAGTTAGGCGGCCAGATCGTCGCTGGCGCGCCGCGTGGCTGCCGCACGCTTTTCGCGCCGCCAACCCCGCACCGCGGCGATCGCTGACTTGAGCCCACGGCGGCGGCCGGTGGCCGGATCGATACCCAGGAAACCTGGCTCGAGTTCGGCGAACATCCGCTCGCTGCGGGTCTCCGGCGCGTTGTCGGCGTCGTCATGCAAGTACTTGTTCGGCAGCGAGAGCTTGGCCAGTGTGCGCCACGTCTTGGCGTACTGGAACAGGAAAGACCCTGTGGTGTAAGGCAAGTCGTACTTGTCGCACACCTCGCGCACCCGCACCGATATCTCGTGCAGCCGGTTGCTCGGCAGGTCCGGATACAGGTGGTGCTCTATCTGATGGCACAGGTTGCCGCTCATGAAGCGCAGCGCCGGGCCGGCCTCGAAGTTGGCGCTACCCAGCATCTGCCGCAGATACCACTGACCCTTGGTCTCACCGATCATGTCGGTCTTGGTGAACTTTTCTGCGCCATCGGGGAAATGACCGCAGAAGATCACCGCGTTGGCCCACACATTGCGGATCACGTTGGCGAGCGCGTTGGCCTTCAACGTCGACGTGTAGCTGGCGCCGGGTGACAACGAGGTCAACGCCGGGAACGCGACGTAGTCCTTCAGCACCTGCCGCCCGGCCTTGGCCAGGAACTCGTCGACCCGCTGCCGGGCGTCGTCGCCATCCATGCGGCGCTTGACGATCTTGCCGAGTTCCACGTGCTGCAGGCCGACGCCCCACTCGAACAGCAGCGCGAGCAGGGTGTTGTACACCAGGTTGAAGATGTTGAAGCGCTTCCAGCGCTGGTCGCGGGTGACGCGCAACAGGCCGTAGCCGACGTCGTCGTCCATCCCGAGGATGTTGGTGTACTTGTGGTGCACGAAGTTGTGGGTATAGCGCCAGTGCTTGGACGACCCGCTCATGTCCCACTCCCACGTCGAGGAGTGGATCTCGGGGTCGTTCATCCAGTCCCACTGGCCGTGCATGACGTTGTGGCCGATCTCCATGTTCTCGACGATCTTGGCCACGCCCAGCGTCACCGTCCCCGCCCACCAGGCCGAGCGCCGCGAACTGGCGGTCAGCAGCAGCCGGCCGGTCACCTCGAGGGCGCGCTGGGCCGCGATGGTGCGGCGGATGTAGCGGGCGTCCCGCTCGCCGCGCGAGTCTTCCACGTCCTGGCGGATGGCATCGAGCTCAACGGCCAGATTTTCGATATCGGCGTCCGTTAGATGGGCGAATACGTCGACGTCTGTGATCGCCATCGTCGTCATCTCCCTGCGGTTGGTTTTTCGGTCCTCAACGTGTTCCAGACCTACGCTATCGTAACCTACGAAGCCGTAGGTTACCTATGAGTAGCCTTTAAATGTCGAGCACGCAATCGCCGGATGCGGCGGACACACAGGTCTGCACCCGGGTCCCGGCGTCATGCTCCTGGCCGGTGCGCAGATCACGGACGTGACCTTCCACCAGGCTCACCACGCACGACTGGCAGATTCCCATCCGGCAGCCGAAGGGCATCTGCACGCCGGCGCTCTCGCCGGCATCCATCAACGACGTCGCCGCATCGGCAGCGACGGTGCGTCCGCTTCGGGCGAAGCTCACTGTCCCGCCGGCACCGGTGGGTGCGGCCTTGGACACCGCGAACCGTTCCAGATGTAAGCGCTCGCCGATGCCGGCCGCCGACCAGACCCGCTCGGCCTCGGTGAGCATGCCTTCCGGACCGCACGCCCAGGTCTGACGCTCGCGCCAGTCCGGCACCTCGGCGTCCAGCACGGAAAGGTCGAGGCGGCCCTGGGTGCGTGTCTCGCGCAGTCGCATCCGGTAGCCGGGGTGCTCGCTGGCCAGCGCGGCCAACTCCTCGCGAAACATCACGTCGGATTCAGTGGGCGCCGAGTGGAGATGGGTGATGTCACCAATTTGGTTGCGGCGCACCAGCGTTCGCAACATCGACATCACCGGTGTGATCCCCGAGCCCGCGGTGAGGAACAGGATTGACCGGGGCGCCGGATCTGGCAGCACGAAGTTGCCCTGCGGTGCGGCAAGCCGGACGATGGTCCCCCGCTCGACGCCGGCCACCAGATGCGACGACAAGAACCCCTCCGGCATCGCCTTGACGGTGATGGTCACGGTGCGTGCCGAAGCGGACCCGGACGTCTCGGCCGGGCTGGAGGTCAGCGAATACGACCGCCAGCGCCAGCGCCCGTCCATCAGCAGTCCGATGCCGATGTACTGGCCGGGCTGGTAGTCGAAGTTGAAGCCCCAACCCGGTTTGATGACCAGGGTCGCGGAGTCCTCAGTCTCGCGGCGCACCGCCAGGATTCGCCCACGCAGTTCGCGTGCCGACCAGAGCGGATTGGCGAGATGCAGATAGTCGTCGGGCAACAGCGGCGTCGTGATACGCGCGGCGAGCTTGCGCAGCGCGTGCCAGCCGGGATGCCGGTCCGCGCCGGCGACAACAGGTCGCGTGGTGTCGACGACGTTGCCCGTAATCGATGGGTTACGTCTGCCCAGGGGAAGCTCCTGCTCACTACGCGGCGTTTGTCTAACACTCACATTGTGATCGATTCTGTGCGCTTCACGAAACCTACGGTACCGTAACTTACGGTGTCGTAGCTAGCGCTGCGGAGCGTGCTGCCTCACATCGGCGTCAGAGCAGCTCCAGCAGGAATGGCAGCTCCTGGCTCGCGTACCAGGCCAAATCGTGGTCTTGCGCATCGCCGACGATCAGGTCGGCATCCTCATCCCCCAGATCGGCGGCGTCCACCGCTTCGATGGCCTTCGCCACCGCCGGTTCGGCTCCGGCGTTGTCGACGTAGACGGCGATCACGTCGTCGATCGAGACCGGGCCCGACAGCCGGACCACGGCGTCGTCCAGGTCGGGGCGGTAGGTGATGCCCTCGACCTCGGCGGCCAGCACCGCGCGTCGGGGCGGCAGGGCTCCCGCGCCGGCTTCTTGCGCTGCTTCGGTCTCCGCAGCGGCCAGCAGACGCAGCGACGCCAGCGCCGCCTCGCGCAGCGCCACCTCGGCGAGTTCGTCGTCGTCGCCCTCGGCATAGGCCTCGCGCAACATCGGTGTCAGCGCGAACGCCGTGCCATTGACCGGCCACAACGAGCCGTCGGCGACCAGCTGCTGCAGCATCGCCAGGGTGGCGGGGATGTAAACGACAGTCATGGTGTGCTCCGATTGTGGCGACCCGGCGCCATCGGCTGCGCCGCTGTTGCGGTCGCCACGGCTAGATCAGCGTGGCGGCGTAGTCGTCGACGTAGGTCGACAGCTCACGCGGCGGGCGCTGGTAGTTACCGGTCACAACCGGACGCCCCGGCAGCTTGACCTTGGGCATCGGGACATCGTGATAGGCGATCGTAGACAATAAATGAGCCATCATGTTCAGTCGGGCATGTTTCTTGATATCGGATTCCACTACGTACCACGGACTTTCCCGGGTATCGGTGTGCACCATCATCTCGTCCTTGGCGCGTGAGTAATCCTCCCACCGGTATACCGATTCCAAGTCGATCGGGGACAGCTTCCATCGCCGGACGGGATCGTTGAGGCGCGCTTTGAACCGGCGCAGCTGTTCGGCCTCGGAGACCGAGAACCAGTATTTGCGCAGCAATATCCCGTCATCGATGAGCATCTGCTCGAAGATCGGCGTCTGCCGCAAGAACAGTGCATATTCCTGCGGCGTACAGAGTCCCATGACTTTCTCGATGCCCGCCCGGTTGTACCAGGACCGGTCGAACAGCACGATCTCGCCTTTGGTGGGCAAGTGGGCGATGTAGCGCTGGTAATACCACTGGCCGCGTTCACGATCGGTGGGGACGGGCAGCGCGGCGATGCGAGCGGTCCGTGGGCTGAGGTATTCGGTAATCCGTTTGATAGCACCGCCCTTGCCCGCGGCGTCACGGCCTTCGAAGATCACCACCAGTCGCGCCCCGGAATACCGGACCCACTCTTGTAGCTTCACCAATTCCGTTTGCAGCCGGAACAATTCGGCCTCATAGACCTCGTCGGAAATCCTGGCCGCTGCCGGCGGGGCCGACTTCTTTTTGTGCGCCTTTGCCGACGAGGCGTCGTTTTTTGTGGTGCTCACAACAACGAATAATAGCCCTACGCAGGGGTTTTCACCGCCGACTAAGACCGGGAAGCCTCCAGCAATTCCTCGAGCGCCTGGTTCAGCAGCCCAGGCAGCAAATCGACATCGCTCATGGCTTCGCGGTCGGCGTTGATTCCGTAATAGAGATCGCCGTTATAGGACGTGACACCGATGGCCAGCGCCTGATTGTGCAGCAGCGGTGGCACCGCGTAGGTCTCCAGCAATTTGGTGCCGGCGATGTACATCTGCGACTGGGCGCCGGGGGCGTTGGTGATCAACAGGTTGAATGTGCGCTTGGAGAAACTCGGGAAACTGCTCGCCACCCGGATGCCCATGGCGTGCAGCGTCGGAGGGGCGAAGCCCGAGAGTGTGACTATGGTCCGGGCGTCCACCAGCTGGGCAGCCGTCGGGTCGGACTCGGTGGCGTGCGCGATCTGCGAGAGCCGCACCACCGCATTCGGCTCCCCCACCGGCAGGTCGACCAGAAACGGCACCACCTGGCTCATCGCCTGCCCGGGACCACTCGTGTCGAAATTGTCGTCGGCGTACACCGACAGCGGCGCCATCGCCCGTACCGTTGCGGTCGGTGAGACCGCCACTCCGCGTGACATCAACCAGTTACCCAGTGCGCCAGCGATCACCGCGAGCACCACGTCGTTGACGTCGCAGTCGTAGCGCGCGCGCACGGTGCGGTAATCCTCCAGGCTGCCGCGGGCGACGGTGAATCGCCGATGCCGCGAAACGGTCGCGTTCAGTGGACTGCTGGGCGCGGTCCCCCGCGCCACGGTGCGCACGAAATCGACGACCCGGCGGCCCGCGCCGAGCAGCTCGCCGTGGTTGGTCACCATCCCGCCGACCACCGACCCGAGGGCCTGGAGCTGGGCGCCCGGGCCGACGAACCAGTCGCCTAACGCGCCCAAAATCAGCCGGGTCTTCCCGGGGTCGCGCTCCGGTATCCAGATGTCTTCGGGAAACGGCGGCGGGCGTTTCGTGCGATCGGCGATGACGTGGTTGACCTCCAGCGCCGTCATGCCGTTGATCAGTGCTTGATGCGATTTGGTGTACAGGGCGACACGGTTTTTGGACAACCCTTCGACCAGGTACATCTCCCACAGCGGCCGCGACTTGTCCAGCGGCCGCGCGGCCAGCCGCGCGATCAGCTCGTGCAACTGCTCGTCGCTGCCCGGGGAGGGCAGCGCCGATCGCCGCACGTGGTAGGTGATGTCGAAGTCGTTGTCATCGATCCACACCGGCCGGGTGGTGCCGACCGGCACTTCGCGCACCTTCTGCCGGTAGCGCGGTATCTGGGGCAGCCGCTGTTCAACGGTCGCCAGCAGCGTCTCGTAGCTCAGCCCGGCACGCGGCCGGCGCAGGATCGACAGCGACCCGACATACATGGGGGTGGCGGTGTTTTCCCGTCGGTAGAACGACGCGTCCGCCGGGGACAAGCGACTCACCATGCGGCGCTGTCCTCCTGGTCAGTTCGTCGCCCGTGCGCCGGGGGGGACCGATTTCCCGCCCACGGTAATCGTCCGACCGGGCCTGTGTCAGCGCGGGTACGCGTGCGGTCGAGTTGTGCCATGATGACCACTGACTAACCGCTGTCTGCGCCTCTCCAGCAGGCTCCCGGGTCCGTCCGACGAGATGGAGAGTGCGCGTTGAACACTGGTCCTGCAGCGAATCCGTCTGACACCTTCACCGTCGTACCAGTCGTCGACTACGAGCCGCCGCCACAGGACGTACCGCGCACCGTCCCGGCGTGCCACCAGTCCACCCGGCCCCCGTTGCGTCGCGGCAGCAGCCACGCGCCGCCCCGGCCCTATACCGGGCAACCCAGTCGCGCGCCGGCACCGGAGTCCTGCGTGGTCATGTCCGCGCGGCTGCGTCAGGCAGCGGTCTTCGCCGACGCCGCGCTGCGGCGGGTGCTGGAAGTCATCGACCGTCGCCGTCCCGCCGCCCAGTTGAATCCGCTGCTGGCCCCGAGCCTGGTGGATTCGGTTGCCGCGGTTGGCTGTTCGGCGGCGAGCCACGTGTCCGGTCATCGGGGTGCCGCGGTGCTGCGCCGCATGCGGCTGCAGCCGGCCGGTCACCGTGATCCGGAGTCGGCGGCCGAGGTTTTCGGTTCCTACAGCCGCGGGAACCGGATTCACGCGATCGCCTGCCGGGTGGAGCAGATCACCACGGCAGTCGGATCTCGGTGGATGGTGGTGGCCCTGCACATCGGTTGACCGCGGCCACCGGTCAGTTCGCCGCGCCGGCCGCCCGCGGACCGCCGGTGTAGCGGGTGAGCACGGGCCCCAAGATCGCCATGACGAACACGTAGGACGTCGCCAGCGCCGCGACGGCGGGCAGCGACTTGCCGGCCAATCCGATGATGATCAACGAGAATTCACCGCGCGCAATCAGTGCGGTGCCCGCGCGCAGTTGCCCGCGCCGCGCCACTCCGTCATGCCGCGCGGCGAAGATCCCGGTGGCGACCTTGGTCGCGGTCGTCACCGCGGCCAGGATCAGCGCCGCGGGGAGCATCGGAACCAACTCGTGCGGGTCGACCGAGTAGCCGATCGCCAGAAAGAAGATGGCGGCGAACAGATCGCGCAGCGGGCCCAGCACCTGGCGGGCCCGTTCGGCCGTCTCGCCTGTCAGGGTGAGGCCTACCAGGAACGCGCCGACGGCCGCCGAGGCATGCAGCGACTCGGCCATCGCCGCCACGATCAGGGTGATGCCCAGCACCCGCAGCATGAGTTGTTCGGAGTCGGGGTGTTGCACCAGCCGTTCCACGTGGTGGCCCCAGCGGTAGGACGCCGCGAACGCCGCCACCAGGGCGCCCACCGCGACCACCATGCCGCCGACGGCATGCAACCACCCGCCGCCCGAGGCCAGGACCGCGAACAGCGGCAGATAGGCCGCCATCGCGAAATCTTCGAGGACCAGCACCGACAGCACGGCCGGCGTCTCGCGGTTACCGAGCCGGTGCAGATCTTCCAGCAGCCGCGCGATGACGCCCGACGAGGAGATGTAGGTGACGCCGGCCAGGCACAGGATGGCTACGCCGTCCAGTCCCAGCAGCCAGCCGGCGATCGCGCCGGGAGTCGCATTGAGGACGACATCGACGGCCGCAGACGGCAGGTGGTGACGCATGCTGCTGGAGAATTCGGCCGCGGAGAACTCGCAGCCCAGGGTCAGCAGCAGCAACACCACGCCGATGGGTGCACTGGTCGTGATGAACTGTCCGCCGGTGGCTAACGGGAGGATGCCACCCTTGCCCAGGGACAGGCCCGCCAGCAGGTACACGGGTATCGGCGAGAGAGCGAATCGGCGTGCGGCGGCGCCCAATACGGCAAGAGTGGCCAGGAGGGCGCCGAGTTGCAATAGCAGCGTCCCCGAAATCTGCACCGGCTCAACCTTTGTCGATAATCTTCTCGACGCCCGCGATGCCGTCTTCGGTGCCGATCACGATCAAAACGTCTTGAGCGCGCAGCATTTCGGCGGGCCCGGGTGAGGCGAGCACTTCCTCGTTACGCACGATGGCCACGATTGACGCCCCGGTGCGGGTGCGGGCCCGAGTGTCTCCCAGCGGGTGATCCACGAACGGGCTGCCGACCGGAATGTGCACCTGCCTGGTCTCGAGCCCCGGTATTTCTCGGGCCAGCTCGGTGAACCGCTCGGCGATCCGCGGCGCTCCCAGGATCTGGGCAACGGCCTCCGCCTCTTGGTCGCTGAGGTGCAGCAGCGGCCGGGCCTCGTCCGGATCCTCGCGGGCATAGACGACGACGTCGAAGTCGCCGCTGCGCCGAGCGACGATGCCGATGCGGTCGCCCTTCTGGTCGATGAATTCGTAGCGAAGACCGACCCCGGGGAGCAGCACCTCCTTGACATCCATATGTCAATCCTGACAGGTCGCTTGCCGCTACGGTAAGCGGATGGACGGAAACACGCTCAGCGTCGAGCGTGTCATCAAGGCGCCGCCGGGCGCGATCTTCTCGCTATTGGCCTCCGCCCCGGAAAGCACCGCCGGCACGCTGCTGCGTGAGACCTGGGACGTGTCGCGGGACAAGCGGAAGCGGATGATCACCAGCGGTTCGATGCCGCGACAGACCGAGCGGGGAATGGCCGCAACGCTGGAGCGGATCGCCGCGCTGCTGGAATGCTAAGCCAGCGGCGCGGGTTGGCCAGGGTTCCGGCGTGGCCGGCGTCCCAGCGGCAGCAGCCTGGGTACCTCGCGGCGGTAGTTGAGGTAGTCATCGCCCAGCGCCTCCACCAGGTCGTGCTCCTCAATCCGCGTGGCGACCAGGATGTAACCCGTCATCACGATGGAGAACAGCAGGCGTCCGGCCGTCATGGTGGGCGCCGCCCAGAAGGCGATGAGCATACCGAGCATGAGCGGATGGCGCACCAGCCGGTAAAAGAACCGGACGCGGAAATCAAGGTTGGTGTAAGGCTTTGCGCGCGAAGCCAAATACACCTGCCGTAGCCCGAACAGGTCGAAATGGTTGATCATGAAGGTCGAGGCCAGCGCGATCGCCCAGCCGAGCCAGAACAACGTCCACAGCGCCAAGCGCCCGAGCGGTAGTTCTACCTTCCAGATGACGGCCCCCATGGTGCGCCACTGCCAGTACAGCAACCCCAGCACGACGCTGGACAGCAGCACATAGGTGCTGCGCTCTATCGACGACGGCACGAGTCGGGTCCACCGGATCTTGAACGCCGGGCGCGCCATGACGCTGTGCTGCAGGCCGAACAGTCCGAGCAACACCATGTTGACCACCACCGCCTGGCCGATGGGCGCGGATAGCCCGTGATCGACCGTCCGCGGAACCCAGAAGTTGCCCAAGAAGGCGATGAGATACAAGAACGAGGCAAGAAACAGCAGATAAGCGGCGGCGCCGTAGCCGACCGTCAGGTAACGCTTCATTAGCTGATTGTGCGCCTCATCGGCGCCCGCACATATAGGTCATTTGCCTCAATTTCAGCCAAAGTGCCCTCCATTTGAGGCAAACGCCTCATGTAGCGGCACCCGCGGCGGACCGATGATCGCCCGTGACAGGCCAACCTCGAGAAAGTTCGGAGACCAGATCATGAGCGAATCGACATGCCCAGCCATCGAACTGCTGGGTGATCACCCGGAGCAAATGCCGGACGGCGCACGGATCGACGCCGTCGACGTCAGCCGGCGCGTGCGTGGCCGGCAACTCCTGCACACCATGTCGCTGTCGGTGGAGCCGGGCGAACTGGTCGCCATCGCGGGCGGCAGCGGAGCGGGCAAAACCACGTTGTTGGAGGTCCTCGCGGGATTGCAGCCTCCGTGTACCGGAGAACTTCGGCACGACGGCGTCGCCCGCCGCGCCGGCGCTGGCGCGAAAGTCGGCTACGTGCCCCAAGACGACATCATCCATCTCGAGATGCCGTTACGCCGCACCCTGCGCTACGCGGCGCTGCTGCGGCTCCCCGGCCACACCGGTGCACGTGAGGCGGAACGAATCGTCGACGAGACGCTGCACAGCCTCGATCTGGCTGATCGAGCCGATGTGCCGGTGCGTCAGCTGTCCGGCGGTCAGCGCAAGCGGGCCAGCATCGCGGTGGAGTTGCTGACTCGGCCACGCCTCTTCTTTCTCGACGAACCCACCTCCGGGCTCGATCCCGCAACCGCCGCTGAGGTGATGCGACTGCTGCGCCGGCTCAGCCAATGCGGTGTCACCGTCGTCCTCACCACCCACGAGCCGGCCGCCATCGAGCAGTGCGACCGCGTGGTCTTCCTGGCCCGCGACGGCCACCTGGCCTTCACCGGCAGTCCGGACGCGGCCCGCCGTTATTTCCGCGTGCAAAACCTCACCGAGGTGTACGAGCGACTGGCGGCGGAGCGCACTCCGCGGACCTGGGCGGAGCGATTCGCGCAGAGCCGCAAGGCATCAGCCGCCCGGTCCGGCTTCACTCGCCAGGTCGCTGCCGCGCCGACTGACGTCGATCGCACGGGCATGGTCCGGCAATGGTGGCTGCTGACCCGGCGCAATGTCGATGTTCTCGTCCGTAATCGGCTCACCCTCGCTATCCTGCTCGGCTCGCCGGTGCTGGTGACGGTGATGATGGCGACGTTGTTCAAACGGGGTGCGTTCGATCCCGGTGACGCCGCCGGCGTCGGCCCCGCCCAGATGGTGTTCTGGATTGCGTTCGACGGCTTCTTCTTTGGGCTGACGTACGGTCTGCTTCAGATCGTCGGCGAGATGGCCGTATTCCGGCGTGAGCGCCTGGCCGGGCTCAGCGTGAGTGCCTATGTCGCGTCGAAGGTGACGGCGCTGCTTCCGGTTCTGGCGGGAGTGAGCGCGGTGTTGCTGATAGTGCTGCGCGCGCTTGGTCGGCTCCCCGCGCTCGGCTGGCACGTGTACGCCTTGCTGTTCACAACGATTGTGATCGAAGCGATTTCAGCACTGGCGCTCGGCCTTTTCGCCTCGGCCGCCGTCTCCAACGCCGCGCAAGCGGCCCTGGCCCTGCCGATGCTGTGCTTCCCGCAGGTGCTGTTCGGTGGCGCCATCGTGCCCGTCGACCAGATGGCCACGCCCGGGCGCCTGATGAGCCTGGTGCTGTCCAACCGGCACGCCTTCGATGCGTTGGGCCGCGACCTGCAACTCGACCGCTACACCACCACACTGCCCGCCATGTCCGCCTACCGGCAGACCTTTGAAGGCGGCAATGCGGTGAGCCTCATCGCGCTCGCCTCATTCGCCGTCGTCCTCACCCTGGCGACCGCGTGGCTGCTGGACCGGCGATCCCGGCCCGGTGCGGCCACCCGATGACGGCAATGCCGATCCCGCGGTCCTCTACCGGGACCGCGGGCTCGGCCGTCTGTAATCCCACGGGGCACAACGAAGTTGAATTCGGCGCGGGCTCAGGCTTTGTGGACGAAGACGTCGACCGGCTCGTCTTGCCCGCGCAGGTTTAGCGTGCGCCGCGCCATGTCGGCCGTCATTTCGTCGGTGACCCCGCTGGCGATCAACAACTCACCACCGGCGGCGTGCTGTTGCATCCGGGCCGCTGCGTTCACCGGACGGCCGAGGGCGGTGAAGTCGACGACGGCCCCGCCGACGTTGCCCACGTACGCGATACCCGCGTGCACACCGACGCCGACGTCCAGCCAGGGTCCGCCCGCAGTGCCGTATCCCACCGCTTCGAGCAGGTCGATGCCCGCCTGGACGGCCCGTTGCCGATAATTCGGCCCGCTGATGCCTTGGACGAAGAACGCCATCACTTCGTCACCGATGAGTTTGTCGATCACCGCGTCATGGCGCAGCAGGGTTTGTGTTGCGGCACAGTAGAACCGGTTGAGCAGCGCAGCGAAGTCCGCGGCGGCCCGACAGTGCCCCAGCGCCGTGGAACCGCGAACATCGGCGAACAGCACCGCGATGTCGACCTCCGCTCCCCCCTGCGGCAGCGCATCGCAGCACCGCATGCACAGGTTGGGGTTCTTGCGCGATCGGCGGAAGCCGGCCACGGCGAAGAGCCGGCCCACGGGTCCACCGAATGGGTTGTTGCACAGCTTGCATCGCGGTGCCGAGGGCAGGTAGCGAAACGCGTGCCTTGCCCGGACCAGGGACGCGTGGCCGTCGGTGAGCACCCGTCCCCAAAGCGCCGTCGAGGGCGCCGGTTGCCGTTCCAACGCGACGGCCGCGGCCGTGGGGCCTCTGGCATTGCTGGTCATGGGGAAATGTTCGCCCCGATTCGCCCACCGGCGCATGGGGCATCCACCCCATTCATCGGGCTTCAGCGGGTCAGTTGGGTGTGCCGCCGGCCAGGCCGTGCCGGGTCGCGTACAGGCTGGCCCCGATCCGGTTCGACACCCCGATCTTGGCGTAGATGTGTTCGACGTGGTTACGTACCGTCTTCTCGGAAATCCATAGCGCCGAGGCGATCTCTTTGTTGGAGTGCCCCTGTGCGACGTGGAGCAACACCTCGGCCTCGCGCCGCGTCAACCCCGCCGGCCTGGCGGCTCTGCGCGACGGCCGGTGGCCCGCGGCCTGCAACACGGCTTCGACCGCATCGCCGTCCAGGCGGCCGCGGACCGCTTCGTCGCGCAGTTTCCCGGCCGCGGCGGCCCCGTCCCGCGCATCCCGGTAGGGTCGCGGTTCCATTGAGGAGCAATAGCTTTCGGCGGCAGCGAGCAGCCGGTCGCGAACCGACAGGTCCTCACCGCGCAGGCCGTTCGGGTAGCCCGAGCCGTCCAGTCGCTCGTGATGGTTCACCGCGACCTCCCGGACGGCCTTCAGCCCACCGACCCGGGCCAAAATCCTGCCGGTCAGATAGGGATGCAAATGCACGCGCTCGCGTTCGACATCGGTCAATGCGTCCGGCTTTTCCCACACCCGGTTCGACACACCGATGCGACCGAGATCGTGCACGTAGCCTGCGCGGCGCAGGACATCGATTTCGTCCTGCGGCAGCCCGGCGCACTTTCCGGCGCTCTCCGCCAGCTGCGCGACGGCACGCGAATGGCCCAGGGTGAACGGGCATTTCAGATCCGCGAAGTCGCCCATCGCGCACAGCAGTCGGTCCAGCCCGGGACCGCTCAGCGCTTCGCCCGGATCTGGAGCCAGGCCGGCAGCGGTCGACCAGACGTCTTCGTGCTCGCGCAGCAAGTCGTCGGCGGCTGCGGTGAACACCGCGACGATATCCGGGTCGAACTGCTTGCCGCTGCGACGGCGAATCTCTGCGATCGCCGCACTCGCGCCGTAAGCGCGGTGGTGCACTTCGGCGATGTCGGAGATCTGCGCCACCCGCATGGCCACCGGTATCTGGTTTCCGGCGGCCCCGGCGGGAAGCCCGCTGCCGTCCCATCGTTCGTATGCATACGGCAGGGCTTGACACACATCGGCGCCCAGGCCGATCTCTTCGGCGAGCAGCGCAGCCGACAGGCAATGGGAGTGCACCAGCGCGCCGAGATTCCCGCGCCCGTCCCAGAGAACTTTGGCCGCCAACTGGGCTCGTTTCGGCAACGTCGCCCCACGGCCCAGATTGCTTATCAGAAAACGGCGGTATGGCGCGCCGGACCAGTCAATGTAGTGGCTGTCATGTCGCACCGCGATGTCGTCGCCGAACCACTGCGCATACTCGTGCGAGTCGGCGTGACAGCCGATCCACATCACCAGCGCCGTGTAGAAAACCGTCCCGCGCTCACGCTCGTCGAGTCCGAGCCGCATCGCCAATCGCGAGCCGATCGCCGCGGACCGCAGCATGTGATCCATCGGCTGCCCCAGCCCGAGGTCGATCGCCAGCGATAGCGCGGCCAGGACGTCAGTCCGGGACACGGCTCCGTCGAAGGGCATGGAACTCGCCCCTTTCTCGACTCCTCACCAGCGCGGCATCACCGTAGCCACACACAAGCCGATGCCTGTTAAGCGTAGGGCATGGGGGTTGCTGCCGGGTCGAGAAACGTTGGCCGGTGGCTAGCGCCGCTTGACCGACTTGGGCGGCTTGGCCCCGCGGCCTTGTTGCCGCGCCGCGGCGCGCCGCTCGCGCCGGCTGGCGCCGCCGGGGACCCCGGCCGGTGCCCGGCCATCGCCGCCGTTGCGCTGCACCGCCGCCGAGCCATCCTCCGAGGGTCCGGAGTAGGTCATGGCCGGTGCCTCGTTTTCAATCCCCTTGGCGCGCAGCTGCGTTGGAGCCTCTTCGCGCACCGCCGTTGCGGCACCGCTCTGCGGGCCGGCTGCGGCGGTGGCGAATTCCGCCAGCCCTTCGGGCGCTTCCACCGGCGCGACCTGCGGGCTGGGCACCGCCTCGACGGTGACATTGAACAGGAATCCGACCGACTCTTCCTTCATGCCGTCGAGCATCGCCATGAACATGTCGTAGCCCTCGCGCTGGTATTCGACCAGCGGATCGCGCTGCGCCATCGCACGTAACCCGATGCCCTCCTTGAGGTAGTCCATCTCGTAGAGGTGCTCCCGCCACTTGCGGTCGATGACGTTGAGCAGCACGTTGCGCTCCAGCTGACGCATGGCGCCCTCGCCCGCTATCTTCTCGAGCTCGGCTTCCCTTGTGGCATAAGCATTTTCGGCGTCTTTGAGCAGCGCCTCGAGCAGCTCCTCGCGGGTGAGGTCGTCGCGGTCGGAGTCCGCGTCGTGGTGAGTGAGCGTCTCGTGCTCGATGCCCACCGGGTACAGCGTCTTCAGCGCCGTCCACAGGGCTTCCAGATCCCAGTCCTCGGCGTAGCCCTCGACGGTCGCGCCGTTGACATAGGCGGTGACCACGTCGCGGACCATGTCCAGCGCCTGCTCCTTGAGGTTCTCGCCCTCCAGGATGCGGCGGCGCTCGGCGTAGATCACCTTGCGCTGCTGGTTCATCACCTCGTCGTACTTCAGGACGTTCTTGCGGACCTCGAAGTTCTGCTGCTCGACCTGGGTCTGGGCGCTCTTGATCGCCCGGGTGACCATCTTGGCCTCGATGGGCACGTCGTCGGGCAGATTCAGCCGATTGAGCATCGCCTCGAGCGCGGCGCCGTTGAACCGGCGCATGAGTTCGTCACCCAGCGACAAGTAGAACCGCGATTCGCCCGGGTCACCCTGGCGGCCGGAGCGGCCACGCAACTGGTTGTCGATGCGGCGCGACTCGTGGCGCTCGGTGCCGAGCACGTACAGGCCGCCGGCTTCGATCACCTCTTCGGCCTCTTTGGCGGCCTCCTCCTTGACCTTGGGCAGTTCCTCGTGCCAGGCCGCCTCGTATTCGTCGGGCGTCTCCACCGGGTCCAGTCCGCGCTCGCGCAGTCGCTGGTCAGCGAGGAAGTCGGGGTTGCCGCCCAGCACGATGTCGGTGCCGCGGCCGGCCATGTTGGTGGCCACCGTGATACCGCCGCGACGGCCTGCGACCGCGACGATGGTCGCCTCCTGCTCGTGGAACTTCGCGTTGAGCACGTTGTGCGGCACGCGGCGCTTCTGGAACTGCCGCGACAGGTACTCCGAGCGCTCGACGCTGGTGGTACCGATCAGCACCGGCTGGCCCTTTTCGTAGCGCTCGACGACGTCGTCGACCACGGCGATGTACTTGGCTTCCTCGGTCTTGTAGATCAAGTCGGACTGGTCGGCGCGGATCATCGGCTTGTTGGTCGGGATGGGCACCACACCGAGCTTGTAGATCTCGTGCAGCTCGGCCGCCTCGGTCTGGGCCGTACCGGTCATGCCGGCCAGCTTGTCGTAGAGCCGAAAGTAGTTCTGCAGCGTGATGGTGGCCAGCGTCTGATTCTCGGCCTTGATCTCGACGTGCTCCTTGGCCTCGATGGCCTGGTGCATGCCCTCGTTGTAGCGGCGGCCGTAGAGCACGCGGCCGGTGAACTCGTCGACGATGAGGACCTCGCCGTCGCGGACGATGTAGTCCTTGTCGCGGTTGAACAGCTCCTTGGCCTTCAGCGCGTTGTTCAGGTAGCTGACCAGCGGCGAGTTGGCGGCCTCGTAGAGGTTGTCGATGCCCAGCTGGTCCTCGACGAACTCCACGCCCAGCTCGTGCACGCCGACGGTGCGTTTGCGCAGGTCGACCTCGTAGTGGGTGTCCTTCTGCATCAGCGGCGCCAGCCGGGCGAACTCGAGGTACCAGTTGGAGGCGCCGTCGGCGGGCCCGGAGATGATCAGCGGGGTGCGGGCCTCGTCGATCAGGATGGAGTCGACCTCGTCGACGATGGCGAAGTTGTGGCCGCGCTGGACCAGGTCGTCGAGCGAATGCGCCATGTTGTCGCGCAGATAGTCGAACCCGAACTCGTTGTTGGTGCCGTAGGTGATGTCGGCGTTGTAGGCCACCCGGCGCTCGTCGGGTGTCATCTGGGCCAGGATCACGCCGACGTCCAGGCCGAGGAAGCGGTGCACGCGGCCCATCCACTCGCTGTCACGTTTGGCCAGGTAGTCGTTGACGGTGACGACGTGCACGCCCTTGCCGCCGATGCCGTTGAGGTAGGCCGGCAACACCGAGGTCAGGGTCTTGCCCTCACCGGTCTTCATCTCGGCGACGTTCCCGAAGTGCAGCGCCGCCGCGCCCATCACCTGAACGTCGAACGGACGCTGGTCGAGCACCCGCCAGGCCGCCTCGCGGGCCACCGCGAACGCCTCGGGCAGCAGGTCATCGAGGCTTTCGCCGTCGGCGTGCCGCTTCTTGAACTCGTCGGTCTTGGCCCGCAACTCGGCGTCGGTGAGCTTCTCGGTCTCGTCGGACAAGGTGTTGACGTAGTCAGCCACCCGCTTCAGACGCTTGAGCATGCGACCTTCGCCAAGGCGCAGCAACTTCGACAGCACAGCTATGTCCCCTGTTGGTAGGAGTCTTCTCTTGAGCGACTCCCATGGTAGGCGACGAGGCCCCAACGGCCGCCGAACCTCAGGCGAGCCTGATCAGCCCAGTCGAATCAACCCGTAGTCGTAGGCGTGCCGTCGGTAGACGACACAGGGCCGTTCGGTCTGCTTGTCGTGAAACAAGAAGAAGTCGTGCCCGACCAGCTCCATTTCGTAGAGCGCGTCGTCAACCGTCATCGGCGTGGCCGGGTGCTCCTTGGTCCGCACGATCCGCCCGGGCTCGTGGTCGTTTTCCACGCCGTCGCGTTCGGCGGCCGGGGGCTGCGCCGCGGTGTCCGGGGCGGGCGGCGGCACCGCGGTGGCGGCGGCCAATGACACCGGCGTCTTGTCCCCGTAGTGAACCTTGCGGCGATCCTTGACCCGGCGCAGCCGGTTCTCCAGCTTGTCGACCGCGGACTCAAAGGCGGCGTAGAAACTGTTGGCACAGGCCTCCGCGCGGGTCACCGGGCCGCGGCCGCGCGCGGTGATCTCGACACGCTGACAGAATTTGCGCTGACGCCGGTTGGGCGCGTGCTTGAGCTCGACATCAAAAAGGTAGATGGAGCGATCGAACCGCTCGAGGCGGGCGAGTTTTTGCGAGACGTATAGACGGTAGTGATCGGGGATTTCTACGTTGCGGCCTTTGAACACGACATCGGCGGTGGTTGTCGGTTGGTCTTGCCCATTGGTGACGGGCGGTTGGTCCAGGATCTGACCTGAATCCACGGATAGCCTTGACATACGTGACAACTCGTTTCTCTTTCACGTCGCACGCGCCCTGCGTGCCCGGCTGTTTGATGCGCCGACGAGGTGGGAGCGGTTCGAGACTGGCTACCGCCGCAGGCTGCCCGCCGGTGCAAGGTGTCGATTACTCACCCCTTCCCGCAAATGGGTCTCACCTGGAAGAAATGGCGACCAGTGAGTCAGTCCGATGAGTCGTTCTTCGTTGTTCTCGACGTTAGCTCGTGTTCGCCTGCAGATGCCACTAATTTGGTCGAGCTGTTGCGAGTTCTTCACATGCTCTTGGCACGTTCATGGGTTCTGCCCAGCCGGGCCGATTCACACCGCGGCGATCGCCAGCACCGCGGCGACCCGAAGCCCGGCGGCGTGCAGGGTCCGCACCGACTCTCGCGCCGTCGCACCGGTGGTGACAATGTCGTCGACGACCATGACTTCGGTGCGCGGCAGTTGGCCGCACAGCACCACGCGGCCGGTGATGTTGCTCTCGCGCGCGGCGATGCCCAACCCCACCGAGTCACGCGTCAGCGCCTTGAGCCGCAATGCCGGCGCGACGGTGATCTCCGGATGGTGTGCCACCGCGGCGCGCGCCAGCCGGGCCACGGGGTCGCCGCCGCGCCGGCGGGCGGCCGAACGCCGGGTTGGTGCGGGCACGATGGTCAGCGGGGTCGGCACGATCCCCCACGACAGCAGCCGGTGCACGCCGATGGCCAGGGCACGCGCCAGGGGTTCGACGAGATCGGTGCGGCCCTGCTCCTTGAGCGCCAGGATCGTCTGCCGGCGCGCGTTGGCGTAGCGGCCGAGCGCGAACACCGGGACTCCAGTGTCGATGCGCGGGTTCACCACGTGCGGCTGATCGGCGGGCACCGACAACTCGCCGGCGCACGCGTCGCACCAGCGGGTCGACGGCGCCCCGCAGCCGCCGCATTCGGCCGGGAGGAACAGGTCGAGCACGGCGCTAGTGTGGCGCTCGGGTGTGACAGCTACTCGGCCGCCGACAGTTCGGCGGAGTGCTCGTCCGTGGCGCTTTCCGCGTCGTCCGGGATCTCGATCATCACCTGGCCGTCGCGCACGACCACGGGGTAGGTCGTCAGCGGTGCCCGAGCGGGCAGACACAGTGGGCGGCCGTCGCGGACGTCAAAGCGTGCCATGTGCAGCGGGCACACCACTTCGTAACCTTCCAGTTCGCCATTCTCACCCAAGGACCAATGCTCGTGGCTGCAGGCATCTTGGGTCGCGTAGTACTCACCGTCGACGCGAAATACCGCGACGTGCGGCGCGGTGGCCACCGGCCGGGAATCGCCGTCTTCGAGTTCGTCGGCGTTGCAGGCGAATACGAGCATCGGTCGCGCTTACAGGATGATGCTGATCTTGCCGTGGGGATCGAGGACATCGTGATCCAGCGTGGCCTTTCGCCGGTGGATCCGAAGGCCTTTGGCGGTAACGGCCAGCACGTAGTCATAGCGCCCCACGTAAGTGACCTCCACGCCGTGGTGTATCCGAAAGACCGCGAAGTTGGCCGCGACGTTCAGCCGACGGTCGGTGCGGGCCAGGATGCGCACGTTGCTGATCAGCCGTCGCGTCCTGGAATGGGGATACTCCGCGTGGGCGGTCGGCTTGTTCAGTCGCCGCACCCTTTCTTCGAGCAGCGGGCGCCGGTCGCGTATCAGCGCGAAGCTTCCCTCGATCGCCTCGTCTGGCCGGTCGCACGCGGGTACCTCATAGACGCAACCCGGGGTGAACAGATCCAGCCAGTCCTCCAAGCGCCACTCGTCGAGCAGCGCAGCTTCGAGGTACAGGAATTCTTCGACGTCCGCGCGGGTGACCGGAGCAACGGCCGCGGCGGTCATCCCACGCCGCCGGACGCTGTGTGCTCCTTGGGGCCGAGGTAGGAGATGTCATAGCGAGGCCCTTCGGGAAGGGCCGGTCTGCCGGTAAGCGCCGTGTTCCACTGCCGCCAAAAAGCCCGCATCTGCAACTCGTCGAGAACGGTGGGTTCGGCGGCGTTCATGCCGCGCGAAATATCCGACCACTGCACCTCTTTCATCGCCGAATACCCTCGCTGGCATAGCTCGAGACCTGCTATGTCGTCCGGAGTGGCCAGTCCTGCGGGTCCCCAGAAGCTCATCGCGTTGTCCAGTCGATAGGACTTCAGGTCCTCGGGCATATCGGCGGGCATCAGCTGCCAACCGGTGATCTCGGTTCGGTCGGGGGCAACGGGAAACATGGTGCGGACCTGGATGCCGAAGTTCAGGTCGATGAGAGCCAGGTTGGGGAACGCGATCAGGTTGCGGCTGGTATTGAGCATGCGTCTCGTGTGCGCTTCGCCCAGCCGCAGCACGACATCTTCGCGTCGCCGGGAGATGGCCGTCAGGATCTCCTCGGACATCAGCGGCATGCCCAGTTCGGGGCTTTCGGCCACCGCGTGGCCATTGCCCAATGACACCGCCCTGCCGTTGCCCTGTTCGGCTGCCAGGCCCGGGGTGACTCCGAGGTTGAGCATCATTTCGAAATACGTCTGGTGGACGCTGAACGCGTGGTAGCCGTCGCAACTGTTTTCCATCAACAGCTTCCAGTTCGCATTCATCGAATACTCGTGGGTCCCGGCGACGATCCGCATGCCGAGCGGTGACTGGTCGGCCACCAGATCGAACAGGTACCGCGCGTCGGCGAGATAGGTTTCCAGGTCGGGGGTATCGGGGCTGTAGGTCAAGAAAGTGAATCCACGGTAGGTTTCGCAGCGGGGCCGGCACAGTCCATGTTCCGCTCTGCGGAAACCACCGCTGTAGGCGTCTTCACCGGGCACGCTGACCAGTGCGCCGGTGTCGTCATAGGCCCAGCCGTGGTAGAAGCAGGTGAAAACCTTGCGATTGCCCCGCTTTTCGCGACACACTTCCGCGCCGCGGTGGCGGCAGGTGTTGAGCATGACCTGTATCCGACCCCGGCGGTCGCGACTGTAGATCACCGATCTGTCCCCGACCCGGCGCGTTTGAAAGTCGTTCGGATTCGGCACTTCTGACTCATGTCCCACATAGAGCCAACAGCGGTCGAATATCCGCTCCCGCTCGAGCTGAAGGACTTCCGGAGACGTAAAGGCGCAGCGATGAACCCGAAAGATGCCCCATTCGCGGTCATCGATCACCAGCTGTTCGGGTACTGTCATTGATGCACTCCGTACCGTTCAGCGTGCGGCCGCCTGGTAATGATTAGCCGCACAAGGTATCTGGCTACATAAATCTCTACGCGCATTACCGTGTAACTGGATTCGATGGGGCGACGACTGCCATCGCTTCGGAGGCGTACGTGTCGCGTGGCGCCGCATCAGGCCGAGAGTCGTCGTCGGTCAACTCGACGTTTAGAGTCCGTGTCATATGCTATCGGCCTCCGTTGAGATATTCGCCGGTAACGCTATGCGGCTGACTCCGGTCGGTCTAGCCGTTTCGCGCAGATGACTGGACAGTCTGCGTGGCCACCGGCCCTCGATGTCGGTCGTGGCGACTTGTTGCTCTGGCGATCCGGAGCATCATGGCCGGGCGCAGCAGCCGAGCCGGTGGGTCGATCATCCCGATGACCCTCAAAAACTGTTCTGCCACAGCTGGGTCTGTGTGAGCGGCAATCATCACACGTTCCATATATGCGTTGGCGCTTCGCGTCAAAGCCGAACGTGATCCCGCTACCTCTGGTAGTGCCAGGTCGGCACCGACCGCCATGCGCCATGCCGGTGCAATGTTTTTCGCCGACGCGCGGAAGAACCGCCGTGGCAGTCGTCGACGTCCCCTCTGCAGACACTCGCCCAGCACGATAGCGTCCAGCGCGGCCACCGTCATGCCTTGGCCGTATATGGGATTGAAGCTGCAGATTGCATCCCCGACAACGACAAACCCGTCGGGAAGTCGCCGCATCTTGTCGTACCGCCGCCACCGGCTGGACGGCACCCGGTAGTGGGTTGTCTCCCCTACCGGCTGGGCCGCCCGGACTGCGTCAACCACGTCGGCCGGCGCGATCTGTTCAAGAAACCGCAGGATTTCAGGGCGCCCGGCCGGCGGCTCGTGTCCTGCTATCCCGATGAGGGTCAGCATCCACGTGTTGTCCTCATTGCCCAGCAGAACAAAGCCGACCGGCTGCCCCGGACCCGGCGCCCGGCTGATCACTTTCTTGTCGAGCGTGCCGTGTGGGATTCTCAGCACCTGACTGGCGTAGGTCGTCCGCACGACCACCTCGTCGACCGGCGGCCGGCCGTAACCGAGCTTCTCCAAAAAGACCGGCGCCCGCGAGGCCCGTCCGGCCGCATCGACCACCAGGTCTGCCGTCAGCGTCATCTCCCCTCTTCCGTCTCGGTTTGTCAGACGGACGCCGACAACCCGGTGGCCCCCATCCGGTGAAATCACATCGGCTGCGTCGAAACCGTCGAGTATGGTCACGTTGGGGAGGGCCCATACCCGTTGCCGTACACAGAATTCCAAAAACGGCCGGCTGGGGTAGTACTGCGCGTTCGCGGCCGGGTCTCGCAGCTTGCCGGTCCGCACCATTGCTCGACCGGCAAACGATACGTCGAGCTTCGAAAGGTCTCCATCGGCCCAGGCGGGCACGCCGTCGGTGAGAAGGTCGTTGAGAAATCCGGGGAACAACTCCCCCATGATCCGGGAGCACCGCGACAGCATCAGGTGACTATGCGAACCTTGGGGAACACCGCGCCGGTTGCGGAGGCCCTGCCGGAGCACATCTCGGTCCACCACGGTGACGGTCTCGTAATGATCTGCCAGCACCCTGGCGGCGAGCAAGCCACTGATGCTGGCACCGATGACTACGGCGCGCCGACCGGCTCTGGCATGGATGTCCCAACCACTAGAACATCCGCCGCCCTCGACCGCGGTCACGCCGAGGCCGCCAGACGGTACTCGGCCTTCATCTCTTCTGCGGCGCGCTCCCCGATGACGACGCAGGGCGCCATCGTGTTTGCACTGGTGATCCTCGGCATGATGGATCCGTCGGCTACCCGCAGGTTTTCGACGCCGTAGACCTTCAGGCTGCCGTCGACGACGGCCGACGGATCGCGGCCCATCTTCGCCGTGCCGACCAGATGCCAGAACGTGACCGCGGCGTCGCGTAGATAGGAAACCAGATCGCTGCCCCTCAGCGGCCCGGGCATCACTTCGCGTTTGACGAACGGACGCAGCGGCGGGGAATTGCCGACTTCACGCATGTCCTCGACTAATTTGCGGGCCAGCCGCAGGTCATCGGGATGCGACAGACCGTTGTGGACGACCCTGACGGGTTGGTCGGGATCCGCGCTGGTCAGTTCGACCACACCACGGCTTTTCGGTTGTGCCAGTGCACCGAGCAGCATCCAACCACTGCTGGGCAGCCCGAACCGGGCGATGTTTTCCGGACTCGCGAACACGATCGACCCTTGGCAGGCAAAGAAATCGGGCTCTGTACGCCCGCTGTGACTCGGCCAGAGCAGCATGGTGTCGCCGGAATTCTGCAGCGGCTCGTCGTCGGGCGCTTCCCAGATGCATGGGAAGCCGAGATGGTCGTGCAAGTTGCGTCCGACGCCTGGTGAGTCCTGGACTACCGGAATCCCCAAGCGCCGCAACATCCTATGGGCACCCACTCCGGAAACCATCAGCGTCTTCGGGGTATGGATCGCGCCCAGTGACAGCACAACCTCGGCTCCGGCACTAAAGTGCCGGACTTGGTCCCCATACTCGACCTCGACTCCGACGGCGCGGCCGAGTTCGATGATCACTCGTCGCACCAACGCGCCCGTCAGCACAGTCAGGTTGGGCCGGTCCATGTAGGGATACGTGTAACACCGGAAAATGGACTGGCGCTTGCCGCAACGGGCGCGCAGGTCCATGATCGCCGCACCACCATTGCCCTCCATCATCTTTCCGTTCGGATTGTCGAACCGGGCAATGCCGAGGCAGCTCGCGGCTTCCAGCACCGCGGGACCCGCCGGATGAGGATCCTGCTTCGGCTGCACGAAAACTGGACCGCCCGTGCCCCGGTATTCGCTATCGGGGACTCCGTGCCAGTCTTCGATGCGACGATAGATGCCCAGCACGGACTCGTAGCTCCACGCGTTGTTCCCGGACTCCGCGGCAAAAAAGTCCCAATCCGTCCGATGCCCTCGCGCCCAGGCCATCAGGTTGACACTCGAGCCGCCGCCCAGAACTTTGCCCATCGACAGCATCAGCTTACGGCCGTTGATGTGTGGATTCGGCTCGGCCTGGAACGCCCAATCCGTGGCGCTGCCCAGATTCGTATGCCACAGCGTCGATTCGGTGACAGACGGGATGTCATCGGTGCCCCCGGCCTCTAGCAGCAACACGCTGACGGCGGGGTCCTCGGCCAACCGCCGGGCGACCACGCAGCCGGACGATCCGGCGCCGCAAACGATGAAGTCGTAGGACTGCTTCAAGTCGGCCGCCAACCGGTTCTGGTTCTCTCGAATGCGTTGGGCCAGTCGATGATCGACGCTAATAGAATGATCAGTCGGCACTGGTCGTCACCTCTCTAATTTGTCGCTGTTTTTCAATGCCCGGCGCTCTGACCGCCATCGATGTGCAAGATTTCGCCGGTGACGAACGACGCGGTCTCCAGGTAGAGCGCGCCGTGGACGATGTCGGCGACGGCCCCTATCCGGTTCTGGGGATGCATTGCTGCATAGGTCGCGTGAGGATCCACACCGGTGTGCAGCGGCGTATCGATAACCCCCGGAGATATCGCGTTGAACCGTATACCCGTACGGGCGTATTCGATGGCCAGCGACCTGGTGACGGCGGCGATGCCCCCCTTGGTGAGCGCGGTCAACGCCGAGGGAATGGCTGAGTGCGGTTGCTCGACCAGGGCAGTGGTGATGTTAAGGACGTGGCCCGCAATTTTCTGCGTGAGCATTATGTCGATCACTCGTTGCGTAACCTGCACGAAGCCAGCGATATTCACCGAAGTCACCCGCGCGTAGTCGTCGAGACTGTACTTGTTGAACGGCTTGGAAATGAAGACACCGGCATTGTTGATCAGGGTGTCGATGCGGCCAAACCGTGCCACCGCCTCGACAACGACACGCTCGGCTATGGCGGGATCGGCGATATCACCTGCGACGGTCACGATTTCGGGATGTGACGATTCGGTAATCATGCGGGAGTTTGCGATAACCCGGTAACCGTGCTTTCGGTACGCCTCGACCAAACCCGCGCCGATCCCCCGTGACGCACCGGTGATGATCGCAACCTTCGAGTCGCTGAAATCCATTGCCTGCTGCCTTCCGTGATGGGTTGGCGGGTCAGCCCGCCAGCTCGCGAACGATGTCGCCGGCGGGGGCGGCCTGAACGGCAGGAAACCCGGTGCCCGCCCACATACCGACGCCGTGCGGATCGCCCAGCTTTACCGCGGCCGCCTGAATAGGTGCGGTCATCATGGCCACCTGCGGGAACCCCGATATCGACTCGGCGTCGTGGTCGTCGATGAATCGGTTTCGCAATGCGCGGGCGTAGCGCCCGGTGAATGCACGCGTGATCACGGTCTGGGTGAACTGGGGGTCACGCAGAGCCGCACGATGGACCGGATTGGTTCCGGCTTCATCCGCCAACAACAACGCCGTACCGACCTGTACGGCGGCGGCGCCAACATCGCGCAGGCGGTTCACATCGGCAGGATGCGCGAGCCCACCGGCCGCCACCACGGGACAGTCAAAACAGGTGACCAGGCCCGCCACCAGATCTTCGAGCGGATCGTCGGAAGGCGCGGCGAGCGCATCAAACGTCGACCGATGCCCGCCGGCGTCGGGCCCCTGGGCAACCAGGCCATCCACCCCGCAGCTGAGCGCGAGCATGGCTTCCCGGATCGTGGTTACGGTGGCGATGACCGTGATGCCGACATCGCCGAGGCGGTGACACTGCTGCGCGGTTGGTGAGCCAAAAGTGAACGACACCACCTCAGGTCGAAGCTCGCACACGACGTCGAGCTTGGCGGCCCACTCGTCGTCGTCATAACAGGGTTCGCCAACCACTACCCCGTATCGCTCGGCGTCCACCTCCAGAGTCGCCCCGAAGACGCGGAGCTGTGCCGCGGTCACCACGGCTTGTTGGGGCACAAAAAGGTTCACACCGATGGCGCCCGACGTCAGCTTTCTCGCGGCACGGATGGACTCGGCCAGGTCTTCGGCCGACAACATGCCCGCGGCGAGAAAGCCGAGGCCTCCGGCGTTGGTCACCGCCGCGGCCAACGAGGGGGTCGATGGTCCGCCCGCCATAGGAGCGCCCAGCACCCGAACGGCGAGATCGGCCAAGCGAAATCGGCTACGCACAACAAACCTCCCACGCATCCATCGCCCTCACGGACGCAAGAGCTTGGACATCAGGAATGAGAATGCTGTTGTGTTCCACGCGAATTAAGCCGCGAGCCTCGAGATTGAGCAACGTCGTGCAGATCCCCTCGGGCGCAACGCCCACCATGAGAGAAAAGTCGTTCAGTGTGAGGTCATGCACGATCCGCACTCCGTCGCCGTCCCGTCGCCCAAACCGCTTCATCAAGCACAGGAGCCGGCTCGCTAGACGGGCCTCAACGTCGGCGAAAGCAAACTCAACCAAAGCGTCCGCCCTCGCCTTCGCCCATCGGGCGAACAGGCGCAACACCTGATATCTGATTTCTGGATGCTGGGCCATCCAGTCCAGGAGTTGATTGCGCTCGATCGGCACCGCCACGACCTCGGTGAGCGTGGTTGCGCGCACTTGTTTCGAGCCCGGGTCGAAAAGTCTTACAGCACCGAATATCTCTGCGGGACCACGCACTGCCACGACAAGTTCGCAACCATCGGGACGCCGTAGCGAGATTTTGACCTTCCCTGAAACGATGACGTATATACGACCATCGGAGTTGTCATGCAGGTCTATGACGCGGCTGGGCGAAAACCGTTCGGGCGCGAGTTGCTTGGAGAAGGTGAATACTGCGTCTGGGTTCGTCCTGCTGAAGATTCCGCATGCGATCAGTGCCCGGTAAACAGCGGCGCTGCTCGGGACCTGCGCGGCTTGCGGTTCCGGGTTCGCATCATCGCGTGTGTCGAAAGTAGTGGTTTGCAACGCTTTCTCCATCGCTCACTCCCCCTTTGCAAGTCGTGCAGCACAACCCTTTGGCGCCATATACCCGGATGCACCTGGAGGGCAACTGCAAGGCGCGTAACACCGTTCACGCTAGGCGGGGTTCCAATGAACCGACTAGCCGTCGCACGCAGCTTGGTGGCCAGATTGCGATGGAGAAACACGTTAGCCCCGTGGCGGGCGATAGCGTCGTAAACGGTTCTTCCGCTTCGGCTTTGAAGCCGGACCCATGGATGACGTTCTTGATCCTGAACTCGCGGCGAGGACGGCAGGATTACCAAATTAGACCTATCCGACCTCGCGTCGGCGCGCACAGTCGAACGGCTCATGGTCGGCCACATACCGGAATGCGACTCGCGGATCCCGTTGAACGTCAGTAGTATTACGGTCCTGAGTCGACGGAATGTGGCGGCGCGCGTCTACGCACCGGCCGAGTGTTTGACCGCGGGGCCCGCGCTGTGTACTTGCACGCAGCGCGTATGTGATGGGCGGGCTGGCTACGGCCGATGCCACCGCCCGAATGATCGCCGACCGAGTCGAGGCCATTCGGCGAATGCCGCGCGTGGGAGCGGCTCGGCATCCGGGCCGTTAGCCCGGTGATGGCGGGTACTAGACCCGGGACGAGGCGCAGATCATCGCGGGCATGACGGCCGTCGCGTCAGCGGCAGCGGCTTCCTCGCGCAGCCGGCGTGCCAGGTTGTCAAGATCGGCCAACTCGGGCGAGAGCACGCCCATCCGTTCGGCCACCGGCAAAAGCGAGCGCCACGTCTCGACCACCAGAGCCATGATGTCGTCGTCGACGGCAGCGCCGATCGGCGCCCCGAGCGTAAGTCGCGGGGCATTCAGGCCCGCTTGGCAAAACAGCGTGCGCAGTGTGGTTCCGAAGTTCGGGTCGAGCCCGGCACCTGCGAAGGCTTTGACAGCGGCGTCTTTCACGGCCTGCCATAACGGAAGATCCGGGATGGTGCGCACTGCAGTACTATCCGATTCGCAGAATGCTATGAAGCCACCGGGACGTATCGTTGCGGCAAGCTGGCGCAGTGCTTCGACGGGGTCGGGCAGGTGCATCAGAATCAGCCGGCCGATCACGGCGTCGACGGGTTCATCCAACGCGATATCGGCGATAGAGGTTGTCTGGAAGCGGACATTATTTACCCCGCGGTCTGCGGCGATTGTGCGGGCGAACTCGACGATCCCGGCGGCCGAATCCACGCCGACCACCGTTCCGGTCGGCCCCACTAGCCGCGCCGCGAGGAACGACACATCCCCGGGACCGCATCCGACATCGAGCACCCGCATCCCCGGTCGCAGGCCCGCCAGACACAGTGCGTGTTCGGTGAAGTCGTTATGCAGCCGGCCTTGCAGCAACAGACGCTCGATCTCAGTGTTGGAATGACCAAGGACATATGTGCTGCCACTCGGCGGTGCGATTCGGTCGATACTCATGAGTTCGACGCTAAGGACGCGCCGGCACGGCGCCTAGCCGCCGTACGCACCGCTCTGGCCGGATTGCGCTAGGTGTTCAAGGAACAGCTTTTCCGGCCCGACAGCTTGCTCAATCGCCCGATGGTCGGGATGCCCTTCGTCGACAGCCTGGTGCGTGGGTTCCTGGTCCCCGCCGACCATTCACACCGCGACGCCGTCGTCGGGACGGATCGCGCTCAGGTTCCTGGCCGCACTATTCGCGCAGCGATCGACATCATCGAAGAGGAGGCGCACCTTCCCATGACGGTGTCTTCCCTGGCCGCACGCACCTACGTGAGCGTGCGCTCCCTACAGCAGGGCTTCCGCGTTCACGTCGGTACAACACCCATGAC
>NZ_LZKU01000226.1 GCF_001672975.1 Mycobacterium sp. 1465703.0 | reverse complement strand
GGTTCGATCCGTCCGCCGGGGGACCGGGCGCCTACGACACCCCGCTGGGCATCACCAATCCGCCCATCGACGAGCTGCTGGACCGCGTCTCGAGCAAGTACGCCCTGGTGATCTATGCCGCCAAGCGGGCCCGCCAGATCAACGACTACTACAACCAGCTCGGCGAGGGCATCCTCGAGTACGTGGGGCCGCTGGTCGAGCCGGGGCTGCAGGAAAAGCCGCTTTCGATCGCGATGCGCGAGATCCACGGCGACCTGCTCGAGCACACCGAGGGCGAGTAACAGGCCGGGCCGGGCGCTGTGTACGACCGTAACCGGATTTCCAAACGGGTCATCGTCGGCGTCTCCGGCGGTATCGCCGCCTATAAGGCGTGCACCGTCGTTCGTCAGCTCTCCGAGGCCGGTCATTCGGTCCGTGTCATCCCGACCGAGTCAGCGCTGCGTTTCGTCGGGGCGGCCACCTTTGAGGCGCTTTCCGGCCAGCCGGTCCACACCGGCGTCTTCAGCGACGTCCCGGAAGTTCCGCACGTCCAGCTCGGCAAGCAGGCCGACTTGGTCGTGGTCGCCCCGGCCACCGCGGATCTACTCGCCAGGGCCGTACACGGCCGCGCCGACGATCTGCTGACCGCCACCCTGCTCACCGCGCGATGTCCGGTGCTGTTCGCGCCGGCGATGCACACCGAGATGTGGTTGCACCCGGCCACCGTGGACAACGTGGCCACGCTGCGCCGCCGGGGAGCGGTGGTACTGGAACCGGCCGCCGGGCGGCTCACCGGGACGGACAGCGGGGCAGGCCGGTTACCCGAAGCCGAGGAAATCACCACGCTGGCTCACCTGCTGCTGGAGCGCCACGACGCGCTTCGCTACGACCTGGCCGGCTGCAAGGTGCTGGTGACCGCCGGCGGTACCCGCGAACCCGTCGACCCGGTGCGCTTCATCGGCAACCGCAGCTCCGGCAAGCAGGGCTATGCGGTGGCCCGGGTGGCCGCCCAGCGCGGCGCGGAGGTGACGCTGATCGCGGGGCATACGGCTGGACTGATCGACCCCGCCGGCGTCGAGGTGGTCCACGTCAGCTCGGCCCAGCAACTGGGCGACGCGGTGGCCAAGCATGCGCCCGAGGCCGACGTGCTGGTGATGGCCGCCGCGGTGGCCGACTTCCGGCCCGCCCGGGTTGCGGCCGCCAAGATCAAAAAGGGAGTCGAGGGACCGCCGACCATCGAGTTGGTCCGCAACGACGACGTGCTGGCCGGTGCGGTGCGGGCACGCGCGCACGGCGAGCTGCCCAACCTGCGGGCCATCGTGGGATTCGCCGCCGAGACCGGCGACGCCAACGGGGACGTGCTGTTTCACGCCCGGGCGAAGCTGCGCAACAAAGGCTGTGATCTATTGGTCGTCAACGCGGTGGGCGAAGGCAGAGCCTTCGAGGTGGACAACAACGACGGTTGGCTGCTGGCCGCCGACGGCACCGAGTCCGCGCTGCAGCACGGCTCCAAGACACTGATGGCCAGTCGTATCGTGGATGCGATCGCCGCATTCCTGCACGGGGGCAGCGGGTAGCACGGTCGAGTTCTTCTCGGCACCGGGGCAGGTGCACCGGGCCGACGCCAGCCGATATAATTCGGCTAACTAACTAATTGGAAGGATTGGCATAGTGAGCGAAAAGGGTCGCCTGTTTACCAGTGAGTCGGTGACTGAGGGACATCCCGACAAGATCTGTGACGCGATCAGCGACTCGGTCCTCGACGCCCTGCTGGCCCAGGACCCCCGTTCACGTGTCGCGGTGGAGACGCTGGTCACCACCGGTCAGGTGCACGTGGTGGGTGAGGTGACGACCACGGCCAAAGAGGCGTTCGCCGACATCACCAACACGGTTCGCGAGCGCATCCTCGACATCGGCTACGACTCGTCGGACAAGGGCTTCGACGGGGCGTCGTGCGGGGTGAACATCGGTATCGGCAAGCAGTCGCCCGACATCGCCCAGGGCGTCGACACCGCCCACGAGGCGCGCGTCGAGGGTGCCGCGGACCCGCTGGACGCCCAGGGCGCCGGCGACCAGGGCCTGATGTTCGGCTACGCGATCAACGACACCCCCGAGCGGATGCCGCTGCCGATCGCGCTCGCCCACCGGCTGTCGCGGAAGCTGACCGAGGTCCGCAAGAACGGCACGCTGCCCTACCTGCGGCCGGACGGCAAGACGCAGGTCACCATCGAATACGAGGACGACGTTCCGGTCCGGCTGGACACCGTGGTGATCTCCACCCAGCACGCCGACGGGGTCGACCTGGAGAAGACGCTGGATCCCGACATCCGGCAGCACGTGCTCAAGACCGTGCTCGACGAGCTGGCGCACGACACCCTGGACTCGTCGGCGACGCGAGTGCTGGTCAACCCCACCGGCAAATTCGTCCTCGGCGGGCCGATGGGCGACGCCGGCCTGACCGGCCGCAAGATCATCGTCGACACCTACGGCGGATGGGCGCGGCACGGCGGCGGCGCCTTCTCCGGCAAGGATCCGTCCAAGGTGGACCGGTCGGCGGCCTACGCGATGCGCTGGGTGGCCAAGAACATCGTCGCCGCCGGGCTGGCGGAGCGGGTCGAGGTCCAGGTGGCCTACGCGATCGGCAAGGCCGCCCCGGTCGGGCTGTTCATCGAGACGTTCGGCACTGCGACGGTCGACCCGGTCAAGATCGAGAAGATCGTGCCCGAGGTGTTCGACCTGCGCCCCGGCGCGATCATCCGCGACCTGGACCTGCTGCGCCCGATCTACGCACAGACCGCCGCCTACGGGCACTTCGGCCGTACCGACGTCGAACTGCCGTGGGAGCAGCTGAACAAGGTGGACGACCTCAAGCGCGCCATTTAGGCGCCGGGTGGTCGGCGTCTAGCGCGGGCAGTCCGTCGATACTGCGCCGGTTGCGGTTGATCCGCCGGTCGTACTGCTCATCGGTTGCCTTGCGGTGCGCGGCGTCGAGCACCGGACGTTCGTCGACCAGCTCGTAGTAGGGCACCGCGAATCCGCAGGCGTCGGCGATCCGCTCCACATCGATCACGATGATGGCGCGGATACCCGCATGCTGGTCGCCGAAATGCCCTATGAGACTTGCGAATTCGGTGTCGTCCGGGCGGACCACCCGTCCGGTGCCGAACAGCCGCAGGATTCGCGAGTTGCGGGTGAACGAGCAGAACATGACGGTGATGCGGCCGTTGTCGCGTACATGGGCGATGGTTTCCACACCGCTGCCGAACAGATCCAGGTAGGCGACGGTGTGCTCGTCGAGTACGGCGAAGGTGTCGCGATATCCCTTGGGGGAGAGGTTGATTCGTCCCCCCTCGGAGGGGGCGGTGGCGACGAAGAACACGGCCTGTTCGCGGATGAAGTCGCGAAGCGACGCGTCGATGCTCGGGAATACCTTTGCCACGTGAGCAGCGTAGCCGCTAGCCGGTGAAGCGGTAGTCGTCCAGATTGAACCGCCGGCTGCGCCAGTACACCTCCGGGGTGGTGCCCGGGCGCAGTGGCACGTCGCCGTTCTTGTCGAAGTAGTAGCTGTTGGCCAGCCGGCAGCTGTCCTGCCAGAAGATCTGCCGGTGCCGTCGACGCATCATCTCGTCGAAGTAGCGATCGTTGGCTTCTTGGCTCACCTCGACGCGGGTCGCACCGAGGCGCTCGGCCTGCTTGAGGCACCGCACGATGTGATGGGTCTGCGCCTCGATGAGCGCGAAATAGGACGACCCGACGTAGCCGTACGGACCGAACACGGTGAAGAGGTTCGGAAAGCCAGGTACGGTGACGCCCTCGTAGGCCTGCAGCCGGTGCTCATCCCAGAACCGGCTCAACGACTTTCCGCCGGTTCCGGTCACCGCAAACGTGGGCACATTGTCGGGGTCCATCACCTTGAAGCCGGTCGCCAGGATCAGCACATCGACCTCGTGGGTTTCACCGTCGGTGGTGGCCACCGCATCCGCAGTGATCTTGTCGATCGGTTCGGTGACCAGGCGCACGTTGTCGCGGTTGAAGGTGGCGAGGTAGCCGTTGTGGAAGCCGGGGCGTTTACAGCCGACCGCATACTTCGGAGTGAGCTGCTCGCGCACGGCCGGATCTCGAACCTGCTGCCGCAGATAGGACTTTCCCAGCGAGGCCATCCTCTTGGCCAGGGGGATGACCGTGAAATAGTGCGCCGAGATGGGGAAGGTGAGTTCCACATACGCCTGGCTGAGCAGTCGCTGCAGCAACTTGCCGCCGGGAATTCGCATCGCCCAGCGCGCCGGAGCGGGCAGCGGGACGTCGAATTTCGGGAAACACCAGATCGGCGTGCGCTGAAATACGGTGAGCGACGACACAATTGGCGCTATTTCGGGAACCACTTGCACGGCCGAGGCGCCGGTGCCGATCACCGCGACCCGCTTGCCGCGCAGATCTTGGTCGTGATCCCACCGTGCGGTGTGCATGGTGATCCCGGCGAACGAATCCACCCCGTCGATGTCGGGCAGGTTGGGCACCGTCAGCACGCCGCACGCGCTGATCACGAACCTGGCGGTGATCGGCCCGGCCGGGTCGGTCTGCACCCGCCACAGGCCGAGCTCGTCGTCGAACTCGGCGGTTTGCACCTTGGTGTTGAACCGGATCCGGGATCGGATGCCGTATTTGTCGGCGCAGTGTTCGGCATAGGCCTTGAGTTCACGGCCCGGCGCGTAGGTGCGCGACCAGTGCCGGCTCTGCTCGAAGGAGAACTGATAGGAGAACGACGGAATATCCACGGCGATACCGGGATAGGTATTCCAGTGCCAGGTGCCGCCGACTCCGTCGCCGGCTTCAATCACCAGATAATCGGGCAGCCCCGCCTTGTCGAGGTTGATGGCCGCGCCGATGCCGGAGAACCCGGCGCCGATGATCAGCGTGTGGTAGTCGGGGGTCTCCGTCGGATCGATCCCCGGCCGGGCCGGGCGCGGCTCGCTCATGCGTTCACCGTACGCTCCGGGTTTACCGGTGTAGGGCGGTTCGCAGCG
>NZ_LZKU01000225.1 GCF_001672975.1 Mycobacterium sp. 1465703.0 | reverse complement strand
GGCACTCGACGATTTCTTCGCGCGGTACCTCAAGCACCTGAGAGAGCTCACCGGCGGTGGGTGCGCGCCCCAGCTGCTGAGCCAGATCAGCGGTGGTCCTGCTGATCTGTACGTGCAGTTCACGCAATCGGCGCGGGACGCGCATTCCCCAGCTGTAGTCACGAAAATAACGCCGGACCTCGCCCATCATCGTGGGAACCGCGAACCCGATGAAGCTCGGGCCCTTGGCGGGATCGAACCGGTTGACGGCGTTCATCAAGCCCAAACGAGCCACTTGAACCAGATCGTCCAGACCTTCGCCGCGGCGGGCGAAATGGCTGGCCACGTGGTCAGCCAGCGGGAGGCATCTGGAGACAATGCGTTCGCGCTGGTGGGCGTACTCGTGCGATTCGGCTGGCAGCTGACGTAGCGCCAGAAACATCCCGACAACGTCGTCGTAAGAATCGTCTGATCTCGAGGTGGGGCGGGGGGCTGGACGGGTCGCAGAAATTACATTGGTCATCGGCTGGCGCATCCCATGTTCACTCGACGAGTCGGGTAAACATTTGTGCGCGAACAAGTTTGCATTGCTGACTCACTCCTAGAGTCGTGTGCAGCGTAAGGAATCGGTCGCAGCCATGCCACAGCCTCCACTGCATCCCTATCCGCAGGACGGTCGATAACCCAACGCACACAGGAGCGGGGCGCAGACTCGGATTTGATTCGCCGGAGCCATGCCAAGCTCAGTAGCCGTGCGGCTGACTGGACCGCTTTTAGCTAAACGGCGACACGTCCATAACGGACTTCATTGGAGACTATACGCCCCATCGCATCAGCCGGCGATGGCTTGGGGCGGTGATTCTGTAGAGATTCTTAACGGTTTCCGTGGTGTAGCGATTGAGGTCAGCAACCCGTCTGGGGTGAGGTTCGGGGATTCGCTCATGCTGCGCAGATGTCCGTCGAGCTGCGGTGTTCACGGCCACCGGTAGCTGACGAAGAAGCGCTCGGTGCTGGCCGCAAACAACTCGCGATCAAAGCCGGCCACGGTGCCATTGGGTAGCGGCGCCCGCAGCATCGACTGCGCGGCTCCGGCGAGGGCCGGATTCGCTACTCAATTTGTGGTTCGGCTGGGTACTGTTCGCCTAATGTTCGTGCCCCCTGCCCAGCCCATGCACTTCAAACGACGGCGAGAGCAATTCGCGTGCAACGCTTTACACGAAGCTCCGGGTAGCTCTCACCGGAGCCCGCGGTGAGCTCGAACGGCGCTGCGGGTTTGCTAGCCGGGCACGGCGTGGTGGTATCGGGCGGCAGCCGCGGCATCGGACGTGCGGTCGCCGAGCTGCTGGCCAGCCTCGGAGCCGGTGTCGTCGTCAATGGGCGTGACGAACACGCCGTGCATGAGACGGTTGCGGCCATCACCGCGGACGGCGGGCGCGCCAGCGCCGTGGTGGGGGCAGCAGACGAAGAGCGCATCGCCCGGTCGCTCGTCGACGAGTGCGTCGAAACGTTCGGGCGCCTGGACACCCTGATCAATTGTGCCGGCATAGCCGAACCCCCCGGTTCGTCGATCCTGACGATCTCTGCGCAAGCGTTCGACCGCCTGATCAGCGGCCACCTGGGCACGGCGTTCCATACCTGCCGGGTGGCCGCGCCGGTACTGGCCACACAGGGGCACGGAGCCATCATCAACACCAGCTCGGTGGCGTTCCTGGGGGATTACGGTGGGACCGGATATCCGGCGGGTAAGGGCGCCGTCAACGGTCTGACGATGGCCATCGCCGCCGAACTGAAGCCCTACGGCGTCCGGGCCAACGTGGTGTGTCCCGGCGCCAGGACACGGCTTTCCACCGGCGCCGAGTATGAAGAACACATCGAAGACCTGCACCGCCGCGGGCTGCTCGACGAGATGACCATGCGGGCATCGCTCGACAGCGCTCCGCCCGAGTTCGTCGCACCGGTCTACGCCTATCTCGCAAGCGATCTCTCGCGAGACGTCACCGGCCGAATCTTGGTTGCCGCAGGCGGATTCGTGGGCAGCTTTGACCGCCAAACGCCCCGATTGCTCGGCTACCGGGACCATCATCAGGCCGGGCCGTGGTCGCCGCAGGACGTCCAACAGATGGTCGACGGCGCAAATCGGTGATGATTTGGCCAGCACCGCCGGACACAACAACAAATGCGTATGGTCAGCCTTTGCGATGACACGCCCAGGTCAGGACGCCTTCGACGAGCGCCGGCGGGTGCGCGGCGGTTCGTGTGCGCCCAGCGCGTCCATGGCCCGCACCATCTGCGGGTAGGCGATCGCCGGCCCGATCCAGCGGGTGAGGTAGCGCCGGAGATCGGCACCGCTACGCGGCGGCCGTCCTGGGTCGGCCAGGAAGGAATGCAGAACCCGCAGCGAGAATTCGTTCAGCTCGTCCAGGCCTGCCTCGTCGAAACCGTAGTGCTCCCAATCGATGTCGTAACGATGCAGCATCGAACGGCCGAACGCCAAAGCGGTGTCGGAGATGATCGATACCTTCTGGCCGCCGCGGTGACGTTGGTTGAGCACGAATTCGACCTGGTTGTCCGAGGCCAGCTCTTCGACGGCAAAAGCCATGCCCTCGGTAATGGCGACGACCGGGTCGGTGACACCCTCGAGGTGGGCGGCCATCCGATCCAGGAAGCCGTCGGCGGACCGCATAGCCGACGCCACCAGCAATGCCTGCGTGCCGAGGAAGTACCGGTAGACGGTCTGCCGGGTAACCCCCAGCGCCCGTGCCACGTCGGCGATCCGCATCGCCGAGCCGCGTTCGTCGATGATCTTGTCGGCGGCGTCGAGGATGCGTTCGATCGCCTCCGCATCGGACGCCGGCGTATTACCTGCCCAACCGTGACTGCGCATGATTAACGGACGGCAAACCTGTAGCTGGTGAACACCACAGCTGGATCATAATGTCTTGGCGACGCCATCGTTGCTGGCTAACCGCCCAGCCGTGCACCGGTAACCCGGCAAGACAATAAGCGCTTTATGTATGATCACTGCGGATCTGGATACCGTCGGATCGACAGACCCGACCGCATCCCAGGCGTCCGGCGCAACAGAGAGGCCGACCGATGCAGTACGACATCGTGATCACGAACGGACGCTGGTTCGACGGGACGGGCGGGCCATCGGCCTACCGGGACATCGGCGTGCGTGACGGCCGCGTCGTGACCGTCGCCAAGGGGCCGCTCGACACGACCGGCGCCCAGGTGATCGATGCGACCGGCCAGTGGGTGATTCCCGGCATCATCGACATCCACACTCATTACGACATCGAAACTCTCTGTGAGCCAGCGCTTTTGGAATCACTGCGGCACGGCGTGACGACCGTGATGCTAGGCTCCTGCTCGCTGTCCACGGTGTATCTGGACAACGTCGACGCGGGCGACATCTTCGGTCGCGTCGAGGCGATTCCGCGGCAGTATGTGATCGAGCATCTCAATGAAGCCCGGTCTTGGCGCAGCCCGAAGGAATATGTGGCCGCACTCGAGCAGCTGAATCTCGGCCCTAACGTCGCGGCGTTCATCGGTCACTCCGACATGCGCGCCGCCACGATGGGACTGGACCGGGCCACCCGCAAAGACATTCGCCCGTCGGCGGCCGAACTCGCGCGGATGGAGTCGATGCTGCAAGAAGCTCTCGACGAAGGCTTCGTCGGGTTGTCTTCGCAGCAACTGCTGTTCGACAAGCTCGACGGTGAGGTATGCAGATCGCGCACCCTGCCGTCCACCTACGCCAAGCCGCGCGAACTCCGGCGCCTGAACGCTATCCTGCGGCGGCGCAACAAAATTCTGCAGTCCGGCCCCGACATCAAGAACCCGTTCTCGATCGTTTCCCAGCTGGCCACCTCGCTCGGGGTGGGCCGCCCGCGACTGAAGACCAGCCTGCTGTCGGCTGCCGACGTCAAATCCTTGCCGCCGGTCATCTACCTGATGGACTGGCTCGCCCGGATGGTCAATGCCCTCGGCGCGAATTTCCGCTGGCAGCATCTGCCGGTGCCGTTCGAGGTGTACGCCGACGGAATCTCGTTGGTGATCTTCGAGGAGTTCGGGTCCGGCGCTGCGGCACTGCACCTGCAGGATGAGTTCGCCCGCAACGAGCTGATGCGCGACGAGGGCTATCGGCGTCGGTTCCGCAAGGACTACGACCAGAAATACGGGCCCAGGGTGTGGCATCGGGACTTCTTCGACGCCGAAATCGTGGCATGCCCCGATGAGTCGGTGGTCGGTAAGTCGTTCGGGCAGGTCGGTCTGGACCGTGGCGGTCTGCATCCGGTCGACGCGTTCCTCGATCTGGTGCTCGAGCACGGCAAGAAACTGCGCTGGCGCACGACGATCTCCAACCACCGGCCCGAGCTGCTGAAGAAGCTTGCGCAAAGCCCCAATGTTCAAATGGGCTTCTCCGATGCGGGCGCGCACCTGCGCAATATGGCGTTCTACAACTCGGGTCTGCGCCTGCTGCGGCACGTGCGCGACGCCGAGAAGCGGGGCACGCCGTTCATGTCAGTGGAGCACGCCGTACACCGGCTCACCGGCGAGCTCGGGGCGTGGTACGACATTGACGCCGGCACCCTGCGCGAAGGCGACCGCGCCGACATCGTCGTCATCAACCCCGACAAGCTCGACGAGTCACTCGACCGCTATGCCGAGCATCCGGTCGAGTCCTACGGCGGGTTGTCGCGGATGGTGAACCGCAACGACGACACGGTAACCGCCGTGCTGGTGTCCGGGAGGCTTGCGTTCGGTGAGGGTGAAGCCTCCCCGGAGCTGGGCGCGAAGCGATTCGGTGAGTTCCTGCGGGCGGGGCGCTCGTCCCGACAGCTCGCCCACACCGGCTGACCGTCGCGCCCGGAGCTAATCGGCCTGCGGCAGTGGCACTTTCAGGCCACCGACGCGCCGAGGATGAGGTTGACCGCCTCGTCGAGCTGTCCGGAGATCTCGGCGAAGCTGACAAACCGGGCGGTCATCAAGGCGCCGGAAAAGGTCATCAGCAGCGTAGATTTCACGGCTCGGGGCCAACCCGGCCCGAGCGCTGCCCCGATTCGTTTGGCCACTTCTGCGCCGATTTCTTCCCGCAGGGGTTTGACCGCCGGATCATCGGCCATCAGGGCGGCGCCGCATGCGGCGGTCAGCTCCGGCTCATCGGCGACGACGACAGCCATGTCCCGCAGGGTTGCGCTGACCCGGGTCTTGGTCGTGTGGTTGACGTCGGTATGTAGCGGCAGGTCCCGTAGGAAGCGCAGATACACCGCCGCGACCAGCGCGCTTTTCGACGGGAAGTATGTGTAGGCACTGGCCGGTGACACCCCGGCACGAGTCGCCACCGCCCGCATCGTCAGGTTGGCGTACGACGACCCACGCAGCTCTTCCAAGCCGGCATCTAAGACCTTGCGGATCGTCTGCCCGGGCCGCCGATCCGACCGGCGGGCAGCACCGGCGCCGGCCGCATTCCGGGCCACGACCGGAAACGACGCATCTCTAGACACTCGTCCAGTGTAGAAACGGGGCCTGCTGCCAACAACATCCGCTGCTGGCGACCGGTCCCCGTTCTTACTGCCGCTTTGGCCGCGCCCAGTGTGGTGCCGCTAGTTGGGTCACGCAAGGTCTGGCGCGCATTTACAGACAGCCGTCTAGAACGCGTCCGGTGGGCACCGCCATTGGTTCTACAGTGGCGCCTATGGGCGAAGCGGACCGGCATCGCTGGGACGAACGGTATGCGGCCAAGGGGCCGCCTCCGTTGAGTTCGGTTGCGCCGCCGCCCGTTTTCGCGGCCCATGCGGAGCTGTTCCCCAACGCCGGCAGGGCCCTCGACTTGGCCTGCGGGCAGGGCGCGGGTTCGGTCTGGCTGGCGCAACGGGGCCTGCAGGTAGTGGGGTTGGACATTTCCCCGGTGGGCATCAGTCACGCACGAGAGCTGGCGCAGCGTGCCGCGGTCGGTGGTCGCTGTCGCTTTGACGTCGTCGACTTCGATGCCGGTCTGCCGACCGGGACCCCGGTCGACGTCATCCTCTGCTACAAGTTCAGGGACCCGCGCCTCGACCGGGCGATCATCGAACGGCTGTCGCCGGGCGGGCTGCTGGCGATTGCCGCGCTAAGCGAGGTCGGAGCGGGTCCCGGTCCCTTTCGCGCCGAGGCCGGCGAGCTGCCCGCCGCCTTCGCCGGCCTGGAGTTGATCGACAGCGGCGAATGTGACGGACAGGCGTGGCTGCTGGCCCGACGCTGATTCCTCCGGCGGCTAGCCGGTGCTTCCTTGCGCGCGGCTGGACCGGCGACGATCCGGCCGTCGCGCAGCTGTAGCGGTGCGGTGAGACATCGCCGATTCGGTCGGTGTGGGATTCGTCCTCGGTGACCGGCTGCTGCGGCGACGCCGCTGCCCGCCGGTGTTCGTCGTCCGATGCTGCTGAGGCGGGCGCGAAGGCATCCGGGCCGGCGCTGGGGCCTGGTAGGGCGCGACCTCACCCACGAGTGTTTGCACCGCCTCGGATGCGGCGGTGACTTGCTGGGGCGCGACCTTGATGCCGGCTTTGCGCATCAATGCCCGGGTGTGTTCGCGCTGATCGGGCAGCACCACCGTGACGACATCGCCGGCGCTTCCGGCCCGCGCGGTGCGCCCGGATCGGTGCAGATAGGACTTGTGCTCGCTGGGCGGGTCGATGTGCACGACGAGCTCGACCTCGTCGACGTGCACCCCCCGCGCGGCGATGTCGGTGGCCACCAACACCCGGGCACCACCGGAGGCGAACAAGGCAAGGTTGCGTTCGCGCGCTGGCTGAGACAGGTTGCCGTGCAAGTCAACTGACGGAACACCGGATTCGGTGAGCTGTCTGGCGAGCTTGCGTGCCTGATGCTTGGTGCGCAAGAACAGGATCCGGCGCCCGGTGCCGGACGCCAGCCGGTGCACCACCTCTTTCTTGGCCTCGGTATCGGCGACATGGAAAACGTGATGCGTCATCTCGGATACCGGCGAGTTGGCTTCGTCGACCGAGTGCAGCACCTCGTCGCGAAGGAACCTCTTCACCAGCTTGTCGACGCCGTTGTCGAGGGTCGCCGAAAACAGCAGTCGCTGGCCACCATTCGGCGTGGCGGCCAGGATCCTGGTGACGCCGGGCAGGAAACCGAGATCGGCCATGTGATCGGCTTCGTCGATAACGGTGATCTCGACAGCCTCGAGGCTGATCACGCGCTGCTTCATCAAATCCTCCAGCCGGCCCGGGCAGGCGACCACGATGTCGACGCCGGATTTGAGGGCGGCCACCTGGCGGCTTTGTGAAACGCCGCCGAAGATCGTGGTGATCCGCAGACCGCAGCTTGCCGCCAGCGGCTCGAGAGTCGCGGTGATCTGGGTGGCCAGCTCTCGGGTCGGCGCCAGTACCAGGCCCGACGGCCGCGAGGGGTGCCGGTTTCCCTGTGACAGGCGGCTGACCAGCGGGATTGAGAAGGCCAGGGTCTTCCCGCTGCCCGTTTTTCCTCGACCGAGTACGTCGCGACCGGCCAGCGTGTCCGGCAGGGTCTCGACCTGAATCGGGAATGGATGTGTGATGCCACGCTTGGCGAGCGCATCGACTATCTGGTTGCGCACGCCAAGGTCGGCGAAGGTCTTGTGGGTAGTCACTTTTCGGTGCCTTTCAGGCATCGGTGGTGCCGTGCGCCGCAGGCGAAAGCGCCGCGCGCGGCATCGGCACGAGGTGGCGAGATTGCCGGATGGCAAAATCGATCGCCGCGAGACAAGCTAGTGCGGGTGCACGGATCATCTGGGTGTCAAGCGCGATCTTCTTCGCTGACACGGTGGGATGAGGAAGCGTTCCACGACGGTGTTGGCAGGCAATGTCAGGTAGCCAACGTTGCCGCCAGCGTAGCGTACCGGAACCCGATCTGCTAAATGGCCGCCAAGTTCGCCGAGCGGCGCTGCGAGTCGACGCCCTGGC
>NZ_LZKU01000224.1 GCF_001672975.1 Mycobacterium sp. 1465703.0 | reverse complement strand
GTGGTGTGGTCCACCGGCGGAGTCGGCAAGCAGGCGATCGACGCCATCAGCCGACGGCCAGACCTGGAACTCGTTGGGGTATGGGTACATTCACCGGAAAAAGTGGGTAAAGATGCCGGTGAGTTGGCCGGCGGTGCGCCACTGGGCGTGCCGGCCACCAACGATGCCGATGCCTTGATCGCCTTGGCTCCCGACTGCGTGGTGTATGCGGCCAGCGGCCCCGAACGCGACGGTGCCGCCGTACCGGATTATCTGCGGCTGCTGCGGGCCGGTATCAACGTCGTCTCGACGTCGTCCACCAGCCTGGTCCATCCACCGTCGTACTTCGCTCCGGATTGGCGCAACCAGCTCGAGGCGGCGGCCGAAGCCGGCGGCGCGTCGTTCTATGCGTCGGGGATCTTCCCCGGGTTCGCCTCGGATCAGCTGGCGCTTTTGATGACGACGCAGTCGAAGAACATTCGCACCATCACGGCCAGCGAGGTTGCACTCAACGATCACTATCCGGTCGCCGACGTGATGATGAATGGAATGGGCTTTGGTCACCCGCTGGATTTCCAACCGATGCTGTCGACGCCCGGCTTCATCGAGATGGCTTGGAAGGCACCAATTCACCTGATCGCCAGTGGGTTGGGAGTCGAGGTCGAAGAGGTGCGCGGCAGCCTCGATCGTGAGTTGACCGAGCGGGACATCGAGGTGGCGTTCGGCACCATCAAGGCGGGCACCTGCGGTGCGGTGCGGACCCGGGCGGCGGGTGTGGTGAACGGTCGCGAAGCCATCGTGATCGAACACGTGATCCGGATGGCCCGCGATGTCGCACCCGATTGGCCGACATCCGAATTCGACGCGACCTATCGGGTCGATATCGACGGTGATCCCGACGTCCACTGTGTGATGACCCTGGGGGAGGCCGAGGGCCATGGTGCGGGGCATGCCGCCATGGCGTCGACGGCAATGCGAGTGGTGAACGCCATCCCGTACGTCGTGGCGGCTGAGCCCGGGCTGCTGTGCTCGCTGGACATCCCGACCACGTTGCCGCTTTACGCCTTCGACTGAACGTGTAACGTACGTCGCACCGATCAGGCCAGCGAGGAGTTTGCCGTGTACACACTGCGCTTCGACATGCGCGATCCCGAATGGGCGGCGTCCCCAACAGATCTGTACGCCGCGGCACCCGAAATGAGCGCGTGGGCCGAAGAACACGGTGGTCTGGCCGCTGTCATCTGCGAGCACCACGGCTCCGAGGACGGCTACCTGCCGGCACCGTTTCTGCTGGGCTCGGCAGTGGCCGCGCGGACGCAGCGGCTGGCGCTGAG
>NZ_LZKU01000223.1 GCF_001672975.1 Mycobacterium sp. 1465703.0 | reverse complement strand
AGTACCGCCCGAAGGCGATGGCGACGTTGTGTCCGCCGAACCCGAACGAGTTGTTGATGGCGTACTCGTAGTTGCCGGGGCGTGGTTTGCCTGCCACCACGTCCAGGTCGATTTCGGGGTCGAGGTTTTCCAGGTTGAGGGTGGGTGGGACCACCTGGTCGCGCAGCGCGAGCACGGTCAGGATGGATTCCACCGCACCGACCGCGCCGACTGAGTGGCCGAGGGCGGCTTTGGGTGCATAGACCGCGGCGTTGCCACCGTGCGGGCCCAGGGCGTTGTTGATGGCTTTGCCTTCGGCGACGTCGCCGACCGAGGTGCCGGTGGCGTGGGCGTTGACGTGGTGGATGTCGGAGGGGCTCAGGCCGGCCAGTTGGATGGCGCGGCTCATGGCGTGTCCGGCGCGTTCGCCGTTGGGGTCCGGGGCGACCATGTGGTAGCCGTCGGAGGTGATGCTGGCGCCCATGATGCGGGCCAAGATGTTGGCGCCGCGGGCTTTGGCGTGCTCTTCGGTTTCGATCACCATCAGTGCGCCGGCCTCGCCGAACACGAAGCCGGTGCGGTCGCGGTCGAACGGGCGGCAGGCACCC
>NZ_LZKU01000222.1 GCF_001672975.1 Mycobacterium sp. 1465703.0 | reverse complement strand
CCGTTCCAGGATTCGCAACCCGTCCACATCAGGGAGCATGATGTCGAGGACCAGGACGTCGGGGCTGACCCGCTCGAACTTGGCCATCGCCTCGCGTCCGTTATGGGCGATGTCGACAACCCAGCCCTCGTAGTGCAGCGCCATCTTCACCAGATTGGTCAGCGCCGGCTCATCGTCGACCAGCAAAACTCTGATGGGTGATCCGTCGGCACGGTAGATCCTGGGCAACTGACCCAGGATCGCTTGGCGTGGGCGCTGCGTGCCTGAGTAACCCGACATTGCGGTCATGTTCCTACATTCTGGCAAGCCGCATACCGGATTGTCACGGAGTTCATAGAATTCTCAAATGTTAAGCGTCTCGGCCACGCCCAATGAGGTCGTTCAAGTATGCGTTTCGATGAGTCGGCTTGAGATGCGGGGGTGTTCGAAAAACGTTGGCATGCAGTGCCGTTGGTTTGTCGGCCGTAGCCCATTGCCGCGGCCAAGTTCTTCAAAATTGGTGCACGGGAACAAATTTCATTCGACTGTGCGGACGCAGCATTTGACGGTGTTCTGCTTGTACCGTTGTGGCGCAAGCCATTCACCAGTCAAGATAAAACGGGGCCGCACACCCGTTGGTGTGCGGCCCCGCCGTCGAGACGCGGTGTCAGGCCCAGCTGGACCCAACGGCGCTGTCGGTGCTGGCCATGTTGTTGCCCGCGGACTGAACCTTCTGTCCGTGGGAGTTGGCCTGTTCGTAGATGACCTGGAAGTTGCGACCCAACTGGGTGATGAACTCCTGGCACGCGACCGAACCCGCACCGCCCCAGAAGTCGCCGGCAGCAAGCACATCGCGAATGATGGCCTGGTGCTCAGCCTCCAAGGATGCGGCCTGGGCGCGGATCAAGGCACCGTGGGCGTCTACATCGCCGAACTGGTAGTTAATGCTCAT
>NZ_LZKU01000221.1 GCF_001672975.1 Mycobacterium sp. 1465703.0 | reverse complement strand
GGTCGAAATCGTGCGACCGTTCCTCGCTACGCCGTCGGTAGGCGCCGAACGCCCGCACCGCGGCCACGATCGCGCCGGTCAGCGGCAGCAGCAGAATCAGCAGCTCCGCCAACCGGAATATCAACCCCACATGGCCAGGATGCCAGGAACGGCCGGCGTTGACTTCCGGTCAACGCACGCCCAGGGTCCCGCCCAGGTATTCGGCGCGATCGTGGCCGCGGTGCGGGCGTTCGGCGCCTACCGACGGCGTAGCGAGGAACGGTCGCACGATTTCGACCGGGCGCGTAATCCGGCCACGCCCGCCGCCGGTGATGCCGCCGGCGGCGTGACCAGTCAAGCGGCCCAGTGGCGCTCGATCCGGCGCGTCCTCGATGAGCACAGTCGCACCGATGCGCGCTGGCTCGAGTACGAACTCGACGTCGCGAAGCTGCTGGACTTCCCATTGATGACCGACATGCGCCACGCGAACACCGTCGCGTTCCACAAAGCCAAGCTGCGAGCCGACTTCCTGCGGCCCGTCAAGGCCGAGGATCTCCTCGACGACCGGGATGGCGCCGAGCGCTACATGGCCGCCGTCGAGGACTACGTGACGGCGTTCAACGCCGCCGAGGCCGAGGCGGTCCGCCGGCGTCGCAACGATTTCTCCCGCACCGATCAGCAGCGAATTGCGCGGGCGCAGAGCCTGTTACGCGTCGCGGCCGATCCCGCAGCGGCGGCACACGAACGTCAACGTGCCTACGACGTGGCCCGCAATGAGCTCGACGGGCTGCTGGTATTGCCCTCGGCGACACAGGCGAGCCTCGAGCGCGGAATCTCCGGCGAACTGGAGGGCTGAGGCCAACCGAAACGCTGGGCTAAGGGCAGGTGTACCCGCCGTCGATCACGACGTCCGAACCCGTCATATAGCTGGAAGCCTCGCTGGCTAAGTACACATAGAGACCGGTGAGCTCTTCGGGGCGGCCGATGCGGCCGAGCGGTATTTTCGGCTCCCACTGGCGGTGAAACTCGGTGAGCGGTTCGACGAGCTCGGTGAGGATATAACCCGGGCTGATGCTGTTGACCCGAATGTTGTGCGGCGCGAATTCGACCGCCATCGCCTTGGTCAGCTGGATGACGGCCGCCTTCGAGGTGCAGTAGGGGCCGACCTGCTGCGGGACGTTGATGATGCTGCCCGACATCGACGCGGTGTTGATGATGACGCCGCCATGACCCTGCCGCACCATCGCCCGGGCCGCCGCCTGCGCGGTGAGGAAGACACCGGTGACATTGGTGTTCTGGATGCGCTGAAAGTCTTGCACCGACATCTCCAGCATCGGGATGACGTCGATGATGCCGGCATTGCAGACCGCGACGTCGATGCCGCCCAGCTCCGCCGTCACCCGGTCCACCATGCTGTTGACCTCATCGGGTTGGGTCACATCGCAGCGGATCGGCACGATCTTGCCGTCACCGTCGGCCGCCAGCTCTGCGGTGATAGCTTGCAAGGCTTCGAAATTCCGTGCCGCCAAAGCCACATGGGCGCCGGCTTGCACGTAGGCCTGCGCCACTTTCCTGCCGATACCGCTGGACGCCCCGGTCACCAACGCCCGCTTGCCCCGCAGGCTGAACAAGTCCAACACGTTCATCCGACATCCCCATTCATTGCAGCGACCCAAACCGAAACACGTTCTAGTGTGTCCGCTATGGGCAAATTCACCAGGGCAGAAGTCGATAAAGCCGTCGATAACTACACCAAGGTCGTCGAAGGATGCAGCGCCTCGGGCGACTGGCGGCCGTTCGCGGACCTCTTCACCGAAGACGTCGTGTACACCGAGCACCATTACGGCGTCTTTCACGGACGCGAGGCGGTCCGCGACTGGATCGTCGCGGTGATGGCTCCGTTCCCGCACATGCGTTTTCCCAATGGCTGGGTTGCTCACGACGAGGACAACGACGCGGTCGTCGTCATGATCAAGAATCTGCTGGACCACCCGACCGATCCGAACGGTGAACCGTTCTGGTTCCCGAACTGGACTCGGCTGGTGTACGCCGGCGACGGACTGTTCTCCAGCGAAGAAGACATCTACAACCCCGAGCGTGACGCTCCCGGGGTGGTAGCGGCCTGGCTGCAGGCCGGCGGCCGGCTCGCGACGACCGAGATCCTGCAGCCCAACGGCTAGCGCCTAATGTCCGAAGGCGATAGTGCTTGCGCTCAAAGCGCTATCGCCTGCGCTAGCTAGCGCTTTTATGACTCGCCTCTTGGCGGCGCTGACTCGTGCGGTGACCGCGCCGAGACCTGACCTTGTCCAACGCCTGCTCCCAGGCCAGCAAGGTGGTGGCTTTCACGTTGGCGGGCTTCACGCTGTCCTTGGACAACAGTGCCGTCGCGGCGGCCTTCGTGGTCGCCGACGCCTTGGACATGTGCCCCGAGTCGAATGGGGGCTGCGGGTCGTATTCGAGCGCGAGTTGGATTGCCTTCGCGCGGGATTCGCCGGCGATCTGTCCGGCCAGCCACAGTGCGAGGTCGAGGCCGGCGGATACACCCGCACTGGTGACGATGTCGTCCTGGTGCACGATTCGTTCGTCGGCCACCGGAACAGCACCGAATGCCTTGAGCGCGGGAATGGTCAGCCAGTGCGATGTCGCCCGACGGCCATCCAGCAGGCCGGCGGCCGCCAAGATCACCGATCCCGAGCACACCGACGTCGTCCAGCTCGCGGACTGCCGGGCCCGGCGCAGCCAGTCGAGTAGCGCGTCGTCACGGGCATGGACCGGAGTCGACGGGCCACCTGGAACGAGAATCACGTCGGGAGAAGGTGTTTCGGCCAGCGAGTGGGTGGCACCGATGACCAGTACGCCGGAGTCGGCGGTGATCGGTCCGGCCTGGTGCCACACGAACCGCACCTCGGCACCGGGCAAGTTGCGCAGCACCTCATACGGACCGATCATGTCCAGCGCGGTGAATCCTGGATAGGCCACGATTGCGATCTGGGTCATCTCAGAGCCATCCTTTCGGCGTCAGGCGAAGGCCTTGCGGTATTGGTCGGGCGAAACACCCACGCGGCGAAGGAAATTGCGCCGCATGGTTTCAGCGGTGCCGAAGCCGCACCGGGACGCGATCGCCACGACCGTGTCGTCGGTCTCCTCCAACTGGCGGCGCGCGGCTTCGGTGCGGATGCGTTCGACGTACTGGCCGGGCGCTTCGCCGATCTCGGCGGTGAACACTCGGGTGAAGTGGCGCGGGCTCATCGCGGCCCGGCGAGCCAGATCGTCGATGCTGTGCGGGCCACCCGGCTCGGCCTCGATGGTCTCTTGCACCTCGCGGATCGAGTCCCGTCTGGCTCGCGGCATCCACACCGGGGCCGCGAACTGCGTCTGCCCGCCGGGGCGGCGCAGGTACAGCACCAGCCAACGAGCCACCGTCTGCGCGACCTCGGTGCCGTGGTCCTCCTCGATCAGCGCCAGCGCGAGGTCGATACCCGCGGTGACGCCCGCGGCGGTCCACAGGGTGTCCGAGCTCCGCACGAAGATCGGATCGGCGTCGACGTCGACGGCGGGGAATTCATCAGCCAACCGCTCGGCGAACGCCCAATGGGTCGTTACTCGGTGCCCGTCCAGCAGCCCCGCCTCGGCCGCCAGGAACGCGCCGGTGCACACCGTCACGATGCGGCGGGCGCGCGCGGCGACGGTCTTGACCCACGCGACGAGTTCGGCGTCAGCCCGGGCCGCAGCGATGCCGGCGCCGCCGGGCAGCACGACTGTGTCGATCGGAGCGTCCGGGTCCGGTAACGGGGTCGCCACGAAGCCCAGCCCGGTGGCCGTCGCTACCGATTGCCCACCGACCGAGCCCAGGGCGACGTCGTATCCGCCACCCGTCATCAGGGATGCGCCGGTGAACACGTCATACGGGCCCACCACATCGAGCGCTTGTACGCCGGGGAAACCGACGATCACCACCTTGCGAGGCATGGAATCAGTGTTGGCCACAACGGCCCGTGTCGTCTACGCCATGTATCCCACTAATCAGGACACGGGGACCTGCCCCACGGCGACCGCGGCGGCCTTGGCAGACTGTTGCCCATGGCACAGATAACGTTGCGTGGAAACCCGATCAACACTGTCGGCGAGCTCCCTGCCGTCGGATCCAAAGCCCCCGCTTTCAGTCTGGTTGGCGGCGATCTGGCCGCGGTCAGCAGCGAGCAATTCGGCGGTAAGCCGGTGGTGCTCAACATCTTTCCGTCCATCGACACGCCGGTGTGCGCCACCAGCGTGCGGACCTTCAATGAGCGCGCCGCGGGCGGTGGGGCGACCGTGCTGAACGTTTCCAAGGACCTGCCGTTCGCGCAGGCGCGATTCTGTGGCGCCGAGGGCATCGAGAACGTCACGACCGCTTCGGCGTTCCGGGACAGCTTCGGCGAGGACTACGGCGTCACCATCACCGACGGTCCGATGGCCGGATTGCTCGCCCGTTCCATCGTGGTGATCGGCGCTGACGGCAACGTCGCCTACACCGAGCTGGTGCCCGAGATCGCGCAGGAGCCCAACTACGACGCGGCGCTGGCAGCTGCCGGCTGATCTCGCTCCGTCGAGGGGACCGCGGCCGCCTCGTCGGCGGTCAGCGGTTCCGCGGCTCGATCAGGTCGCGGAAGGTTTCCGACCGCTGCACGGATGCACCCAGGCTTCGCACCCGCTCGGTCAGTGCCCGATCGGATGTCACCACCCGGATGTCGTGCGGCGCCGGGTCGGCCGCAACCAGCCGGACGATCTCGTCGTCGGCCGAGTTCGCGGCCGCCCTGGGTGCGTGTGCGATCTCGACCACCGAAGACTTGATAGCGGTCGACGGCGGCCGCTCAAAAACGACCGTCACCGTTTCGCCCTGACCTGACGCCCATCGGTCCAGCGCTTCCACCAATGTGGCCATGGCAGGGTCGCGGTCCTTCCACCAGCCATCCGGACGGCTTCCGATCACGTTCATGCCGTCGACAATCCAGCGCACAACCCACACCGTAAAGCGTTCTCTCAAGCCATGGGTGGTTGATACGGTCACCGGTATCAGACTGCGATGCCGTCGCACCCAATGATGGGAAGGGCCACATGACGTCGATCGCCGACACCGATGACCGGGTTGTCGCACTGGCCCGCGGTATGCGGGAACTGGTGCAGGCCGAAGCCGCCGAATCAGAGCGGATGCGCACCCTCACCCCGGCGATCGTCGATGCGATGTGGGCCGGCGGGCTGATGTCGGCGTTCAACCCGGTCGTGGCCGGCGGGGTTGAGCCGTCGTTCACCGAAATGATCGAGACCTGGATCGAAATGGCTTGGCAGGACGGGTCATTCGGTTGGGTGGGGATTGCGAATCTGCCCTCGTCCTTCGCCGCGGCGGCGTACTTGCCCGACGAGGGCTTCGCCGAGGTCTTCACCGCGCACGACAACCGGGTGACCATGGGCGGCCAATTCTTTCCAAACGGACAGGGGGCCGCCGTCGACGGCGGCTACCTGGTCACCGGTGCGTGGAACTTCGGTTCGGGTATCGGTCACTCGGAATACATCGCGGCCGGATTCCTGCCGATGGACAACGGCGAGATGCGCTGGATCAGCGAAGGTTTCCCCGAGATGCGGGTCGCCGTGATCCCGCGAGGGGAGATCAGTTTCAACGACGGCTGGTTCGTGCAGGGGCTGAAGGGAACCGGTTCTTACGACTACAGCGCGCAGGAGGTGTTCGTCCCCGCGAGCCGCACGTTTGAACTGTTCGAGCGGCAGCCCTGCCGCGGCACATCGCCGGCCACCCGGATGGGATTGATGCCCGTGACCGCCGCCGGTCACGCGTCGTGGGCGCTGGGTGTGGCCAAGAGCATGCTCGACGACGTCCAAGAGTTGGCCGCGACGAAATTCCGGATGAGTGACATGGCGTCGCTGGCCAGCCGCCCCACCTTCCAGAAGGGCCTGGCGCATCACCGCGCGGCCTGGCGCGCCGCTCGCCTCCTGGTGCTCGACGCGTTCACCTGCGCGGAGGCGGCGGTGGCAGCGGGGGAGGACCTGACGCCGGCGCTGCGCGCCGACATGCGAGTGGCCGCCGTCTACGCCACCGACACGGCCCGAAGCTGCGCTGAATGGGCCCATCTGGTGGCCGGGACGAGTTCGATCCGTGAGGGCAGCCGGCTGGAACGCGCCTTCCGTGACATCTACACCGGAACGCAGCACGCGTTCGTCAGTGAGAAGGTGGCCATCGACGTCGCACAGATTTGGCTGGGAATCATCGAAGACCAGCCCGGTCTATGAATCGCTGATGCCGCCGATCGGATTTGGTACCAGGGCGGGCCATGCGAATGTCATTGACGGGCGTCGAATCTAGGTACTGCGCCGCCCCCTCGCTAACATTCAGCCCATGCGCGGCTCAAAAATTTTGATCACCGGCCCGACCGGTCAAATCGCCACCCCCATCGCCCGGGCGCTTGCCGCCGAGAACGAGGTCTGGGGAATCGCCCGGTTCACCGATGCCGCCGCGCGAGAAGGCCTCGAGAAGGCCGGGATTCGTTGCGAGAAGGTAAATCTGGCGGCCGGTGACTTCACCGCTCTGCCAACGGATTTCGAGTATGTTTTGAACTTGGCGGTGGCCAAGAGTGGAAGCTGGGACAAAGACCTGGCGGCCAACGCGGAGTCGGTCGGCCTGCTGATGGCCCACTGCCGCAGCGCGAAGGCCTTCCTACATTGCTCATCGGCCGCCGTCTATGACCCGCCGGGCGACGACCCGCGCAGCGAGGGGTCAGCCCTGGGCGACAACCACAAGCCGCTGTTTCCCACCTACTCCATCTCCAAAATCGCCGCCGAAGTGGTGGCCCGGTCGGTGGCGCGCGTTCTCGGCCTGCCCACCACGATCGCTCGGCTCAACGTGCCCTACGGGGACAACGGGGGATGGCCGTTCTACCACATGGAGATGATTCTGGCCGGCATCCCGATCCCGGTCCCACCGGGCGAGCCCGCCCGCTACAACCCGATTCACGAGGACGACATCATCGCGACCATCCCGAAGTTGCTGGAAGTCGCGTCGGTCCCGGCGACCACGGTCAACTGGTGCGGTGACCAGACCGTCAGCCTGCAGGAGTGGTGCGAGTACGTCGGCTCACTCGTCGGCAAGGAGCCGATTTTTCAGGCGAGCGACCAAGCGCTGCGCGGCAACCCCACCACCATCGACCGGATGCACGAACTCATCGGCGGCACGACGGTCGACTGGCGCGACGGAATTCGCCGCATGGCAGCCAAGTTTCATCCCGACCTGGTCGGCGTCTGACAGGTTGCGGCGCGCCCGCGAGATCCGGCCGCGCCACCTCGTCCGGCGCGGGCAACTGCGCCGAAGCCACCCGCCTGTGCGGATGCTTGACCAGCCGTGTGCACAATGCTAAGCAAGTGCTCAGCACTGAGCGCATTGGGCGCCGGGGTGCCCACGACTGGCAATACGAAAGGGATCAGATGACGGTGCAGGCGGTATTGGACGACATTCGCAAGCGCCCCGGAACGGGTGACGTCATCGCGGTCATCGATCCCGCGACCGAGGAGACCATCACCGAGTTCACCGACTGCGGCACCGAAGCGGTCAACGAAGCCGCGGCACGGGCCAAGGCATCCTTCGAGTCGGGCGTCTGGTCCGACCTGCCCGGCCGCGAGCGGGCCAAGATTTTGTGGCGGATCGGGGAGTTGATCGATGAGCATGCCGAGGAGTTCGCCCAACTCGACTCGCTGAACACCGGCATGCCATTGATGCAGGCGCAGTTGCAGATGTCGACCTGTTCGGAGTTCTTCCGCTATTACGCCGGTTGGTGTTCGAAGATCAACGGGGTCGCGTACGACGTGAAAACCGACGGCATCGCCACCGACAACTACGTCAACATGCACGCCTACACGCTCAAGGAGCCGTACAGCGTGGTGGGCCTGATCTTCCCGTGGAACGGCCCGATCTTCAACGCCAGCGCGAAGCTTGCACCGGCGCTGGCCGCGGGCGGCAGCCTGCTGGTCAAGCCGGCCGAGGAGACCCCGCTGTCGGCTCTGCTGCTGGACCAGCTCATCCACGAGGCCGGCGTGCCCGAGGGTGTGGTCAACCTGCTGACCGGTTACGGCCACACCGCCGGCGCCGCGATCACCGCGCACCCCGACGTCCAGAAGGTGGCCTTCACCGGCTCGACGGAGGTCGGCAAGGAGATCGTGCGGGCATCGGCTGACAATCTGAAGAAGGTCACGCTCGAACTCGGCGGGAAATCGCCGGTGCTGATCTTCGACGACGCGAACCTGGACAACGCCATCATGATGGCGTCGCTGGGCATCTTCGTGCACTCCGGCCAGGGCTGCGTCTGCGGGTCGCGCATCTTCGCCCAGCGCGGAGTCTACGACCGGGTCGTGGAAGGCATTGCAATGATGGCGAATTCGTTCAAGCTGGGTGCTCCCAGCGAGGAGGGATGTGTCAGCGGGCCGCTGATCAGCCAGAAGCAACTGAACCGCGTGATGGGCTTCATCGACGAGGGCAAGAAGGACGGCGTCGAAGTGGTCACCGGTGGCCACCGGCTGGACCGCAAGGGCTACTTCGTCCATCCGACGGTGCTCACCAACGTCGACACGAACATGCGGCTGTACCAGCAGGAGATCTTCGGTCCGGTGGTCACCATCCTGCCGTTCGACGACGAAGACGAAGCCGTGGCTCTGGCCAACGACACCACCTACGGCCTGGCGGCCACCGCATGGACAGAGAACCTCGGTCGCGCTCACCGAATCATGCGGCGACTGCAAGCCGGCAGTGTTCAGGTGAACTGCCAGTTGGTGTTCGACCACGATGTGCCGTTCGGCGGCTACAAGCAGTCCGGCTGGGGTCACGAGTTCGGCAAAGAGGGCCTCGAGATCTACCTGAAGACCAAGTCGGTCTGGGCTCAGCTCTAAAGCTGTTGCGGCACAACGTAAAGTCCCGGACCACAACCAGGTCCGGGACTTCTCCGACAGCCGTCAGGCGAGTCAAGATCCTTTTGTGTAGCGGGTCAGGAAAGCCGGTGGCCGCAATAGCCGTTACAACGCCGATCACACCCCACAGCACCAGTTGGAAGACCATGGCGCCGAAAACGGACCAGCTCGGCGGCTACCGATCCCAACCCGCGCGACTACCGCAGCGGTGCCTGCGCCTCGCAGCGTTATCGTGGAGTGACCTCACGTGCCGGCACCGGGCGCGGGTGGGTCAATACAGTGCCGATGCGGCGGCGTAACGAGATCACCGTCGCCGTCGACCCGGCTTGTCTGCCCGACTGACAGCCGGTTGAGGCTCAGCCGATTTTGACGACCAGCTTGCCGACGTTCTTGCCGTCGAACAGCATGTTGATCGCCGTCGGCAACCGTTCAAACCCCTCGACGACAGTCTCGAGCGGCGTCAGCTTTCCCGCCTCGATCAGGCCGGCGATCTCGCCGATCGCCTCCGGCGCGCGCCCGAAGTGATCCAGCACGATGAAGCCCTGCACGGTGGCGCGCTGAATGAGCAGGTTGCCGAACGCGCGCGGACCCGGCGGGGGGTCGGTGGCGTTGTAGCCGGAGATCAGGCCGCAGAGCGCGACGCGGGCGCCCACGTTGAGGCGCGCGAAGATCGCGTCCATCAGGTCTCCGCCGACGTTCTCGAAGTCGACGTCGATGCCGTCGGGTGTGGCCGCCGCCAGTTGGGCGGCCCAGTCGTCGGCACGGTGGTCGACGGCCGCGTCGAAGCCGAGCTGATCGGTCAGCAGCGCGCATTTCTCGGGACCGCCGGCGATGCCGACGACACGCGCGCCGCCGGCCTTGGCGAGTTGGCCCGCGACCGAGCCGACCGCGCCGGCCGCCGCGGAGACGACGACCGTCTCACCGGGCCGCGGCTTGCCGATGTCGCGAATCCCAATCCACGCGGTGAGGCCGGTCATGCCCAGCGCGCCCAGGTAGGCGCTCGGCGAGATGCCCTGCGCGACGTCGACCGGGTTCACCATCGCCGTGTCGTCGAGGACGGCGTACTCCTGCCAGCCGAGCAGGCCCTGCACCTGCTGGCCGGCCGCGTATCTGTCGCTCTTGGACGCGACCACCTCACCGATCCCGGCGGCGCGCATGACCTCCCCGATACCGACCGGAGGCAGGTATGTCGGGGTGTCGTTGATCCACGTGCGGTTCGTGGGGTCGAGCGAAATCCAGTCGACGCGCACGAGCGCCTGGCCGTCGTTGAGCTCGGGGATTGCCTCCTCACTCAGTTCGAAAGTGTCCGGGCCGATGCGTCCAGTGGGTCGTTCGCGAAGCAGGAAGCGACGGTTTCGTCCGGTCATTAGCGCACCGTACCCTCGGCGCAGGCGGGCGTTCTACCCTGCACAAAGGGGGCCAGCTCGACCGGAGGTGCGCTCGATGAACGTGATGTGGCGACTTGTCCTGGTATCGGTCGCGGCGGGCGCCGCTTTCCTCGAGCCCGGCGTCGTGGGCGCCGAGCCACCGCCCACTCAGGTGATCACCGTGATGGCGGTCGGGCCCGCCGGCCAACCGATCAACGGCTACCACGTGGCGACGGGGCCGGACAACGTCGGGCAGGCCAGCGACTGCTCGCAACCGTCGCCGTCGGCGGTGGCCGACAACGTCTACTACTGCTCGCCGAGCGCAGCCGGTGCCGGCACCTGCTGGCCGTCGACACCGGGATCGCTTCTGTGCGTGGATAATCCGTGGGATATGCAGATGCATCGGGTGATGTTCGATGGCCAGCTCCCACCCGTGCAGCCGACCGCCAACCCCGACCCGTTCGCGCTGACCCTCGACGACGGCACCCGCTGCCTGCTGCGTAACGGCGGCGCATGGGGTGGGCGGTCCGACGGGTACGTCGGCGTCTACGGCTGCGGAGGCGCCGGCTCCGACCTCGCCGTGCTGTGGCTGCCCAGCCAGGGCGCCGGATCTTGCATCGACCGCTCAGCGCCCGCGTGGACCGTCAAAGTCGGTCGCCTCGGCGCACCCGACGCCGCCCTCCCGCCGCCCCAGACCCGCGCGGTCACCGCCGCCTGGCTCGCCGGAGGCAGGGCTGGCCAGTAGGCCGGTGAGGGCGGCCTACCAGACGCGTATCCAGTCGACCAGCATGTCCGCGGGGTAGCTGCCCGGGCCGGGGTCTCCGCCGCCGGAACCGGCTACTGCCAGGTTGAACACCGGATACACCGTGTAGCCCGCTCCATTGAACGGCCAATCCGGCAGTGAGCTTGCCGGTACTTCGAAGTACGGTGACGCGCCGTCGGCGTAGTCCTTCCAGAACCGGATGCCGGCCTCGTCCCACTGGCAGCGCCAGGTGTGCCATCCGCTGTCCACCGCGATGTTGTGGGTTTTCCATTCGCCGCCGTTGGCCTTGGCGTGAACGGTGGTGGCTGAGGGCCAGTTGCCGTTGCCGTACCACTCCATGACGTCGATCTCGCCTTGGTCGTCATTGCCCAGCCAGTAGGCGGGCCAGGCGCCGGCGGTCAGGCAGTTGAGCTTGATCCGGGTTTCCCACGTGTGTCCGACGCCGCCTCGCCAGAGGCTCTGCACCTTGCCGCTGTAGTAGGTGGGGCCGTCCTTGGCCGCGCGCAGGACGAGGTTGGACTTGCCGTCGAGGAAGACATTGCGGCGATCATCCCGATACTGGCCGATGTTCTCGGGGCGTTCCCAGAATGTCGGGTCCTTGATCGTCTCGCGGGCTTTTGCCACCGCCCATTTCGAGGCGTCAGGGGCCGAACCGGCCGGACCATCGAACTCATCGACGAAGATGTAGCTCCCGGATTGGCCGCTGGGCGCGGCCGGCGCCGGGATCCGACCGGCAGGCTCATCCGGCCGGGGCGGGTAGGCCCAGGCTTTCGAGGCTGGCAGCGTGGCTGCCAGCACGCCGATCCCGGTTGTCAAAATCATGCGGCGGCGATCGATCTCCGGCATAAGCAAGGGACCATAGCAGCCAACCGTGCACGACGTTGAAACGGGAATTGTGTCGGTGCCTGTCGCTATGGTTCGGGTTGCGGTCGGACCAGCAGGGACGGCAGCACTGAGAGGCAACGGATTACGCCGCGAATTCACGGCTAATTCTCATCTTGACGAGTGGTTTGGTCTCAGGATTCGACGGGCATTCTGGAATCACGATCCGATAACCACACTGTTGTAGCTTTTGCGGGTGGTACTGAGAGGAGCGACGATCGTGGCGAATACATCAGAAGGCACGGTTATTTTCCTTCAGTCGCACCCGCTATGGGCTGCCGCTCAGCGTCGGGAACGCGAACGGAATGAAGCGATGCGGCGCCATCCTTCTTTTAGGGCCCGGCAGCGGGCTGCCTCGGGTAATCCCGTCGTTCCGCTTGTTCGCAACTTCAGGCTTTACTCGAGCGGCAACACTCCCGCCTGAATTCGCTACGAAATTCTGCTGATCCACTTACGGCTGCAGGTTAGAAGCGCCGCTAGGAGCAATATCGGTCTAATACCCTCAACATTGGGTTGAGGGTATTTACATGCACTCCCAGCACTACTACTGTGCGTAGTAGTTGTTAGTTGGGAGAAGCCAATGTCCAACAACTGGGATGCCGCGACAAAGCGCCATCGGTTAACCGCGGCGATGATCGCCTTTGCCGCCGCCTATGCACTCCACGGAGCCGACCATTTCGGCGGGGCATGTCGGCATCGCCGCCATCGGTCACGGTTGGCGGAACGATCCAGGGATTGTTCGCGTGTTGGCGGTAGCGCTGGTCCTACGTAATCACCCGTGGGCTTCCCGGGCCGCAATCTTGGTCGGATTCGGCAGTGCGGCATTGTTCGTTTACGCACATGTGTTACCGACCTTTCTTCCCGAATTTCAGGACAGCTTCACTTCGGGGCCGCGGCCCCACTGACGAATGAAGACGCCGGACTCGCTAGGAACAACACCGCGGCAGCGACTTCGTCGGGTTCACCCAGCCGCGCCGCCGGAACTCTACTGGCGACGAAGTCGTCGTTGAACCCGTCCGGGGTGAGTTCGGTCAGGCCGGTGGACAAGAACCCCGGCGCGACGGCGTTGACCCGAATACCCTTGCGGCCGGTCCACTGTCGGGCCAGATCCCGGTGAGGCCCAGCAGTCCCGCCTTGCTCGGCACATAGCCCGCCTGGGGCAGTGTCGTGGTGGTCAGCCCCAGGATGCTGCTGATCATCACCACTGCCGAACCGGGACGCATCAGCCGCCCACAGGTCTGGCTCATCCAATAGGCACCCATCAGGTTCACCTCGACGCTGCGCCGGAACTGGTCGGGGTCTTCCCGGCTGCCCGGGGCGGCGGTGCCGACGCCGGCGTTGTTGACCAGCACATCCACCCTGCCGAACCGATCGATGATCTGATTTGTCGCCGCCGTGCATGATTCGGGCTGGGCCACATCCACCCGGAAGGCCGCCGCGTCGATGCCGTCAGCGCGCAGGTCCGCACATCGGCCTTCGACCACATCGATGCGCCGGCTTGCCAGGGCGACTCGCGCCCCCGCGCCACCGAGCGCTCGGGCGATCGCCAGTCCCAGTTCCGATGTTGCCCCGGTCACCACGGCGACGCGATCATCCAGCCGGAACCGTTCGCCGACACGAACGCTCACGAAGCGTGCGTTTCGGCCTGATGGCCCTGCTGCGACCTCAACATCAGCAGAGAGTCGCGGCCCTGCAGGATGTGTTCGGCCATCAGCGCGCCGGAACGCGGCGCCTCACCGACCGCGATCGCATCGCGCACCATGCGGTGGAACAGATTCGATCGTTCCCGCTCCTCGCGGGTCTGATGCCGAAATACCTGATACACCAGGGGAATGTCGACGGCGTGTTCCAGCAGCGCGGATAACCGGCGGTGCTGCGCACCCACCACGATGGCCTGATGAAAGGCACTGTTGGCGGCGGTGATATGGCGCAGACCGGCATCGGATGAACCGCTGGACATCAACTCGATGCCGTGGTCGAACTCGGCGATCGCGGCGTCCAGCGCCGCGATGCCGTCGGCACCCATCCGGGTCGCGGCGCGTTCGGCCGCCAGCGACTCCAGCCGTGCACGCAGCTCATACTGGTCACGGATATCGGTCTCGGACATCGTCGCGACGATGGCACCGCGGTTGCGCTCGATGGTGACCAGACCGTCGGCGGCCAAGGCCCGCAGAGCTTCTCGTACCGGAGTGCGGGACAGATCGAACATCTCGCCGATCCGTTGTTCGACCAGTCGTGAGCCGGGCTCGAATTCGCCTTCGGCGATGGCGCGCCTGATGAGCCGGTACGCCAGTTGTGAGCGGCCATCCATCTCACTCATGTCAGTCACGCCCGGACGTGGCGGCACCGATGTCGAGCACACCGCCGCCTTCCGGGTCGACCACCTCGACGGTCGGGTCGTCCACATCGTCGAATTCCAGCCGCAATGCCCGGGACATGATCGCATGCATCACGTACAGGGTTGTGGTGTAGGTGAATTCGAGAATCTCGGTATCGGTGAACACCTCGCGCAACTGGGTCATCAGCCGCTCCGGCACGCGGCCGTACTGTCCGGCAAGGCAATCCGTGTACGCGAGCAGCAACCGCTCGGTCTGGTCGAAACAGTCGGCGGTCTGCCAGGACGGTATGGCCGCGATCTTCTCCTCGGACAATCCCGCCGACCGGCATGCCGTGCAGTGTTGGGAGAAGACGAACTGGCTGCCCACCACCCAGCCCGCCCGAATCTGGCCCAGCTCACGGTGATCGGCCCGGATGGAGACCTCTTCGCGGTAGAGACGGAAGCCACGCACGGCGTGGCGCAGGGCGGCGGGGGACTGTGCCATCACCGTCCACCAGTTGCCCGGTGTGCCGCCGACGGTGCCCGGCTCGGCGACCGGATCACGATCGCCGAACATGAAGTCGTACATCTTAAGCGTGAAATCGTCGGTGACTTCATCTCGCGGGATCGGCTTCAGACGCGGCATTGCGTCTCCTTTCAGCGATCGGACTGCAGATTGCATTCAATCCTAGGCTCTTCCACGGCGTCAACGCAGTTCGTGACGGCGCAGAACCCAAGATTGCGTACAGTCGCGGTCAGGGACGCAGGCCGGACAAAACCATGGCGGCGAAGGCGTCGCCGATCTCGGTCAGTGAATTGCGGCCACCGGGCACATACCAGCGGTGGATCCAGTTGTGCATGCCCAGGATGC
>NZ_LZKU01000220.1 GCF_001672975.1 Mycobacterium sp. 1465703.0 | reverse complement strand
TGGGATTTTGCACCATGCGCTCCGGCGCACCCGGAATGCCGATCAGGTTGCCGCGCGGAAACCGGTCCAGCTCACTGCTTTTCACCATGGTCGGGTCGACCGCGTGGCCGGTGATCAGCCGGGCGGAGGTCAAGTTGAGCACCGGGTGCAGGTCGTCCCCGACCCGGACATACAGCGCGGCGGTGGATCGGTCGGCGAGTACGGCGTTGGTACCCACCGTCCCGTTGGGCCGAATCAGGGAGAAAACAAAGCAACCCGCCAGGCCGGTGACCAAAAGGACGACGCCCATGGCCACCGCGCGCGACTGGGTGCGCAGCGGGTCGACCAGCATTCTGGTGTCGTGCAAGGCGATACCGGAGGCGATCCGGCGCATCACGAACCGCCAGCCAGTGAGCTGGACCGGTTTCCGCGCGGCAACCTGATCGGCATTCCGGGTGCGCCGGAGCGCATGGTGCAAAATCCCTCGCACGACGCGAATTGGACGGTGTGCGATGCGGTCAGTGAGCCGGCCCAGGGTGGGCATGCCGCCCACAGCACCGGCGTCACGGTGATCGCGGGCCGGCCGGACAGCAGCGGTGCGCGTGCCGCCTCGCTCGAGTCGCGACGGGCGATCCTCGCCGACAGGGACGGCAGCACCTGGCTGTTGTGGGACGGCAGGCGTTCTCAGATCAACTTGGCCGACCATGCGATCACGAACGCACTCGGGTTGGGGCAGGCGAACTCCGAGGTGCCCGCGCCCCGGCCGATCGCCCTGGGGTTGTTCAACGCGATACCCGAGGGCCCGCCACTGACCGCACCCGGCATCCCGAACGCCGGTGCCCCGGCGCCGTTCAGCGTGCCCGCACCGATCGGCGCCGTGGTGGTCTCCTACGCACTGGATCAAAGCTCTTCGGGTGCGCCGCGCTACTACGCGGTACTGCCCGACGGCCTGCAGCAGATCTCGCCGGTGCTCGCCGCGATCCTGCGGAACACCAATTCCTATGGGCTGGACCAACCGCCGCGGCTGGGTGCCGATGCGGTGGCCAAGCTGCCGGTGTCACGGATGCTGGACACCGCGCGTTATCCCGACCAACAGATCAGCCTGGTCGACGCGGCCAAATCCCCTGTCGCGTGCGCCTATTGGAGTAAGCCGGCCGGGGCCGCGACCAGCTCGCTGAACCTGCTGTCCGGCTCGGCCCTGCCGATCGCCGAATCGATCCGCACCGTCGACCTGGTGGGCGGCGGCGCCGCGACAACCGCCACCCGAGTCGCCGTGGCGCCGGGCACCGGCTACTTCACCCAGACCGTCGGTGGCGGACCGGACTCGCCCGGCACCGGTTCGTTGTTCTGGGTCTCTGACACCGGTGTCCGCTACGGCATCGACAACGAGGCCGAGCACTCGGCCGCTGGACACGGTAAAACGGTTGAGGCCCTTGGCCTTTCCGGTTCACCGGTGCCCATCCCGTGGTCGGTGCTGTCGCTGTTCGCCAATGGACCGACGCTATCGCGCGCCGACGCGCTGCTGGCACATGACGGGCTGACATCCGACCCGAAGCCCGGCCGCGTGGCATCTGCCGAGGGAGCCCCCCGATGAGCCGACTGATCTTCGAAGCGCGCCGCCGGCTGGCGCCACCGGTCACCCGCAAGGGCACCATCGCCATCGAGGCACCGCCAGAGTTGCCGCGGGTCATCCCGCCGTCTTTCCTGCGCCGGGCGATGCCCTACGTGCTGGTCATCCTGATCGTCGGGATGATCGTGGCGCTCTTCGCCACCGGGATGCGGTTGATCTCTCCGCAGACGCTGTTCTTCCCGTTCGTGCTGTTGCTGGCCGCCACCGCGATGTACCGCGGCAACGACAACAAGACCCGTACCGAGGAGGTCGACGCCGAACGCGCCGACTACCTGCGCTACCTGTCGGTGGTCCGGGACAACATCCGCACCCAGGCCACCGCGCAGCGTGCCGCCGCACAGTGGTCCCACCCGGAGCCCACCGTGCTGGCCAGTGTGCCGGGATCCCGCCGTCAGTGGGAGCGTGACCCGCACGATCCGGACTTCCTGGTGGTGCGGGCCGGCCGCCACCACGTGCCCCTGGCCACCGCCCTGCGGGTAAATGACACCGCCGACGAGATCGACCTGGAGCCGGTGTCGCACAGCGCATTACGTAGCCTGCTCGACACCCATCGCACCGTCCGCGACGTGCCGACCGGAATCGACCTGGCCAAGGTATCCCGGATCACCCTGTTGGGTGCCGAAGACGAGGCCCGGGCGGCGCTGCGCGCCTGGGTCGCTCAGGCGGTGACGTGGCACGACCCGACCGTGCTCGGGCTCGCGCTGGTCACCCCGGATCTGGAGAGCCCGGATTGGTCCTGGCTGAAGTGGTTGCCGCACATCGACGTTCCCGGTGAGCTGGACGGGCTCGGGCCCGCCCGGTTCATGTCGACCAACGCCGACGACCTGGTGGCGAGTCTGGGTTCGGCGCTGTTGGACCGTCCCGCGTTCACCGGCGAGCCCGCCGACGCGCTGCGTCACCTGCTGATCGTTATCGACGACCCCGACTTTGGCCTGAATGCATCGACGCTGGCGCTGGGCCGCGCCGGCGTCACCGTCGTGCACCGCAGTGCCACAGCGCCGAACCGCGAGCAGTATTCGGATCCGGAGAAGCCGATCCTGCGCGTTGCGAGCGGCGCCCTGCAACGCTGGCAGACTGGCGGCTGGCAGCCCTACATCGACAACGCCGACCAACTGGGCGCCGACGAGGCCGCGCATCTGGCACGCCAGTTGTCGAGGTGGGACTCCAACCCGACCCACACCGGGTTGCGTTCGGCAGCCACCCGCGGTGCCACATTCAGCACGATGCTCGGCATTCCGGACGCATCCCAATTGGACGTCCCCGCGCTGTGGGCGCCCCGGCGCCGCGAGGACGAACTGCGCGTTCCGATCGGGGTCACCGCAACCGGTGAGCCGCTGATGTTCGACCTCAAGGACGAAGCCGAGGGCGGCATGGGCCCGCACGGGCTGATGATCGGTATGACGGGCTCGGGTAAATCCCAAACCCTGATGTCAATCTTGTTGTCGCTGTTGACGACTCATTCGGCGGACCGGCTGATCGTCATCTACGCCGACTTCAAGGGTGAGGCCGGTGCCGACAGCTTCCGCAACTTCCCGCAAGTGGTGGCCGTCATCTCCAACATGGCCGAGAAGAAGTCGCTGGCCGACCGCTTCGCCGACACGCTGCGCGGCGAGGTGGCCCGCCGGGAGACGCTGCTCCGGGAAGCGGGCCGCCGGGTCCAGGGCAGCGCGTTCAACTCGGTGGTGGAGTACGAGGCCGCCATCGCGGCGGGGCACGACCTGCCGCCGATCCCGACGCTGTTCGTGGTCGCCGACGAGTTCACCCTGATGCTGGCCGACCATCCCGAATACGCGGAGCTGTTCGATTACGTTGCACGTAAAGGCCGCTCGTTCCGCATCCACATCCTGTTCGCGTCGCAGACCCTGGACGTCGGCAAGATCAAGGACATCGACAAGAACACCTCCTACCGCATCGGGTTGAAGGTGGCCAGTCCCAGTGTTTCCCGTCAGATCATCGGTGTGGAGGATGCCTACCACATCGAATCCGGCAAGGAGCACAAAGGCGTGGGCTTCTTGGTGCCCGCTCCGGGCGCCACCCCGATCAAGTTCCGCAGCACCTATGTGGACGGCATCTACGATCCACCGCAGAAGGCCAAATCCTTTGTGGTGCCATCTATCCCGGAGCCCAAGCTGTTCACGGCCGGGCGGGTCGAGCCGGATCAGGACACCGTGGTCACCGCGCCTGAGGAAGACGAAATGAGCGGGCCGCCGCGCAAGCTGATCGCCACCATCGGCGAGCAGCTGGCCGGTTACGGTCCGCGGGCGCCGCAGCTGTGGCTGCCGCCCCTGGATGAGCCGATCCCGTTGACTGCCACACTGGCCCGCGCCGGCGTGCCTCCCCGGCAATGGCAGTGGCCGCTCGGCGAGATCGACAAGCCGTTCGAGATGCGCCGCGACCCGCTGATCTTCGACGCCGCTTCGTCGGCCGGGAACATGGTCATCCACGGCGGTCCCAAATCGGGGAAGTCGACTGCGCTGCAGACCTTTATCCTGTCCGCGGCCAGCCTGCACTCGCCGCGCGAGGTCACCTTCTACTGCCTGGACTACGGCGGTGGCAAGCTGCGGGCGCTCGAAGACCTGGCGCACGTCGGCAGCGTGGCCTCGGGGCTGGAGCCCGAACGTATCCGGCGCACCTTCGGAGAGCTGGAGCAGCTGCTGCTGTCGCGGCAGCGGCGAGAAGCGTTCCGGGACAAGCATGGTGCGGCCCCCGATGACGGCTTCGGCGAGGTGTTCCTGGTCATCGACAACCTCTATGCGTTCGGGCGGGACAACACCGACCAGTTCAACACCCGAAACCCGTTGCTGGCCAAAGTCAGCGAATTGGTCAACATCGGCCTGGCGTACGGCATTCACGTCATAGTCACCACCCCGAGCTGGCTGGAAGTGCCGCTGGCCATGCGCGACGGCCTTGGGCTGCGGCTCGAGCTCAAGCTGCACGATCCACGGGACAGCAACGTGCGGGTGGTCGGTGCCCTGCGCCGCCCCGCCGAAGCGGTGCCACACGACCAGCCTGGTCGCGGATTGACCATGGCCGCAGAGCATTTCCTGTTCGCCGCACCAGAGCTCGACCAGGTGGCCGCACTCAACGCGCGTTACCCGGGTCTGACCGCGCCGCCGGTACGGCTGCTGCCGACCAACCTGGTGCCGGAAGAGGTCGGGTCGCTGTACCGCGGACCGGAGCAGGTCGTCATCGGTCAGCGCGAAGAAGACCTCGCGCCGGTGGTGGTCAACTTCGCCGAGAACCCGTTGCTGATGGTGTTCGGCGACAGCAAGTCTGGGAAGACCACGCTGCTGCGCCACCTCATCCGTACGGTGCGCGAGCACTCCACGCCCGATCAGGTGGCCTTCACGGTGCTGGATCGGCGGTTGCACCTTGTCGACGAGCCGTTGTTCGCCGACAACGAGTACACCGCCAACATCGATCGCATCATCCCGGCGATGCTGGGGCTGGCCAACCTCATCGAATCGCGCCGGCCACCGGCCGGCCTGTCGCCGGGGGAGTTGGCGCACTGGCGGTACGCGGGCCACACCCACTACCTGATCATCGACGACGTCGACCAGATACCAGATTCGCCGGCGATGAGCGGACCCTATGTGGGGCAGCGGCCGTGGACGCCGCTGATCGGACTGCTCTCGCAGGCAGCCGATTTGGGGCTGCGGGTGATCGTCACCGCACGCGCTACCGGCTCGGGGCACGCGTTGATGACCAACCCGCTGCTGCGCCGCTTCAACGACCTGCAGGCGACCACGTTGATGCTGGCCGGCAATCCGCAGGACAGCGGCAAGATCCGAGGTCAACGATTCGGCCGGTTGCCCGCCGGGCGGGCGATCCTGTTGGGCGACAGCGACGCACCGACCTATGTGCAATTGGTCAACCCGTTGGTTGCGGAGTCCGTGATCGAGGGCGGCAACGAAGGTTTCGCTCACTGATGTTGATGGAAGTTCGAGGAGAAGGACCAGGAAAGGAGTAACCATGACGTTGCGAGTGGTTCCCGAAGGTCTGGCCGCCACCAGTGCGGCTGTGGAGGCCCTGACGGCACGGCTGGCGGCCGCGCATGCGGCGGCGGCCCCGGCTATCACGGCGGTGGTGCCGCCGGCGGTCGATCCGGTATCGCTGCAAACGGCGGTCGGATTCAGCGCTCAAGGCCAGGAGCACGCCGCCGTGGCGGCCCAGGGTGTCGAAGAGCTGGGCCGCGCCGGGGTCGGTGTCGGTGAAGCCGGCACAAGTTATCTCGCGGGCGACACCGCGGCCGCTGCGACGTTCGGGATTGCGGGCGCCTGACGATGACCTCCCCCGTCGTGCCGATCTGGATGGCTTCGCCACCGGAGATGCATTCGGCATTGCTCAGCGCCGGTCCGGGGCCGGGGCCGCTGCTGGCGGCCGCCGGCGCGTGGACCTCGCTGAGCACCCAATACGCCACGGCGGCAGCCGAACTCAGTGCGCTGTTGGGGGAGGCGCAGGCGGGCTCCTGGGAGGGACCGAGCGCCGAGCAGTATGTGGCGGCCCACTTGCCGTACTTGGCGTGGCTGCAACAGGCCAGTGCCGACAGCGCGGGTGCGGCCGCCCAGCAAGAGATCGCGGCGGCGGCGTACACGGCCGCATTGGCGGCCATGCCGACGCTGGCGGAACTGGCCACCAACCACACCGTGCACGGGGTGCTGTTGGCAACGAATTTCTTCGGTATCAACACCATCCCGATTGCGGTCAACGAAGCCGACTATGTGCGGATGTGGGTCCAAGCGGCCACCACCATGGGCACCTATCAGGCCGTCTCGGGATCGGCCCTGGCCGCCGCGCCGCGCACCATGATGGCGCCGTCCATCGTGAATCCCGGCGGGGAGACCAACAATCTCGCGGCCAACACCGCACAGAACAGTGCTGAGGATTGGTGGCAGAACTTCATCCAGCAGCTGTCGAAGGCCTTGCAGGACTTCTTCCAGAACATCCAGCAGATGATGCAGAACTTCTTCTCGAATCTGCCGGCGTTCCTGGCCGCCAACGGACCGCTGCTGTTCTTCGTTGCCTACCAAGTGTTTTTCAACGCCGTCGGCTGGCCGACCTGGGGTGCGATCCTGACCGCGCCATTGCTCATCCCGCTGCTGCTGGGCATCGGCCTCAGCTCCTTGCTCACCACGCCCGTGGAGGTCGCGGATGCGGCCCCTGCGGCCCCCGCCGTGGTGGCCCCGGTCCTGACGTCGAACAAGCCGTCCATGATGCCCGCCGTCGCGCTGGCCCCGACGGTGCCGACGCCGGCTGGTGCCCCGGCCACCACCGTTGCCGCGAGTTCGGCCGCGCCCGCCGCGCCGGCGCCGGCGCCGGCCGCGGCCAACTTCGGCTACCTGATCGCCGTCGGCGGAGACCCGGAGGCAGGCGTCGGTCCCACCTTGGGTGGACGCGGTGGCGCCAAAGCGCCGGCGGCGACCATCCCGGCGGCCGGCGCTGCGGCGGCCCGCCGGGCCGAGTCTCGGGCGCGGCGCCGCCGGCGGGGCACACTGCATGACCACGCTGACGAGTTCGCGGACATGGACTCCGATTTCGGCGTTCCGCCGGATTACGGCAACGACGAGCAGCTGGCGGCGGCGGTCGCATCCGCCCAGGGCGCCGGGACGCTGGGGTTCGCCGGAACTGGGCAGCGGCAGAAGGCATTTCAGGCCGCCGGATTGACCAAACTGGCCGACGACGACTTCGGCAGCGGCCCACGCATGCCGATGGTGCCCGGCACGTGGGAGCAGGAAGCTGGTAACGGCTCGGGCCCAGCTGAACCGGGGAAAGGGGGGTAAGGCAGTCAGCCGAACGAAGGTGAATTACCGAAACCCCAACGGACGCAACAGAAAGGAATCAACATGAGTATGTTGGACGCTCACATTCCGCAGTTGGTAGCCGCACAGTCGGCGTTCAGCGCCAAGGCGGCGTTGATGCGCAGCACGATCAGCCAGGCAGAGCAGGAAGCGATGTCGGCACAGGCGTTCCACCAAGGCGAGTCCTCGGCCGCATTCCAGGCCGCGCACGCCCGGTTCGTCGAGGTCGCCGCACGGGTCAACACCCTGCTGGACATCGCTCAGGCCAACCTCGGGGACGCCGCCGGGACCTACGTGGCTGCGGATGCCGCCGCCGCGTCCGGTTACACCGCGTTCTGATCTCACAGCTAGCAACCGCGAAAGGACTTCTCATGTCGCAGATCATGTACAACTACCCGGCGATGTTGAGCCACGCCGCCGACATGTCGGGCTACGCCGGCACGATGCAGGGGCTCGGCGCCGATATCGCCAGCGAGCAGGCCACGTTGTCCAACGCCTGGCAGGGTGACACCGGTATGACCTACCAGGTGTGGCAGGCCCAGTGGAACCAGGCCATGGAAAGCCTGGTGCGCGCCTACCAGTCGATGGCCAGCACCCATGAGGCAAACACCATGTCCATGCTGGCCCGCGACCAGGCCGAAGCGGCCAAATGGGGCGGTTAGTTCGTGACTGATCGAACCTGATGGACCGAGCGCCCAACGCCGTCGAGCTGACGGTCGATCACGCGTGGTTCATCGCGGAAACGATTGGGGCGGGGAGCTTTCCCTGGGTGCTGGCCATCACCTCGCCCTATCGTGATGCCGCGGAACGCAGCGCGTTTCTCGACCGTCAGAAGGCTGAGCTGACCGAGCTCGGCCTGGTCTCTGACGGCGGAGTCATCAACCCAGCGGTCGCCGAGTGGATCAAGGTGGTGTGTTTCCCGGAGCGGTGGCTCGACCTGCGTTACGTCGGCCCCGCCAAGGACACCGCCGCTGGCGACGCCGCCGAGTTGCTGCGCGGCATCGTGGCGCAGCGCGGCGGTGTGGCCGGCAAACCGTCGATCACGGTGGTCGCGTTGCGCAGTGCGCAGCTGATCACGTTCACCGCCATGGACATCGATGACCCGCGGGCGCTGGTACCGGTCCTCACCGTCGGCCTCGCGCAGCGGCCACCGGCTCGGTTCGACGAGTTCAACATGCCGACCCGGGTCGGTGCCAGAGCCGACGAGCGACTGCGTTCGGGCGCTCCGCTCTCCGAAGTCCTTGATTACCTGGGTATTCCGCAATCGGCACGGCGGGTGGTGGAGTCAGTGTTCAACGGGCCGCGTAGCTACGTCGAGATCGTCGCCGGCTGCCACCGCGACGGCCGGCACGCCACCAGCGAGGTGGGGATGAGCATTGTCGACGCACGCGAGGGGCGGGTGCTGGTCAGTCCGTCCCGCGCCTTCGACGGCGAGTGGGTTTCGACATTCACGCCCGGAACTCCATTCGCGATCGCCGTCGCGATTGAACAGCTGACCGGCCTACTGCCAGACGCCGGATGGTTCTCCGAACACCGGTTAGCCCGAGATTTCTCCGTCCAACACTGACATGAAAGAAGAGAGCACGATGTTCCAGGAACGGCCACAACACGTTTCGAGGGTCCGGTGACGTCCGGAACCGTCATGCCGATCGTCCGCGTGGCAATCCTCGCGGACAGCAGGCTGACGGAAATGGCCTTGCCTGCCGAGCTGCCGCTGCGCGAAATATTGCCCGCTGTCCAGCGTTTGGTGGTCCCCGCGACCGGTAACGGAGACTCGGAAGACGGCGCTACCTCGCGAGGCGCCGCCGAGGTCGGTGCTGCGACCCAACTGAGCCTGGCACCCATCGGTGGTGCGCCGTTCAGCCTGGACGCCAGCCTGGACACTGTCGGAGTTGTCGACGGCGACCTGCTGGCGCTGCAACCGGTACCGGTCGGTCCGGCCGCGCCCGGCATCGTGGAGGACATCGCCGATGCCGCCATGATTTTCTCCACCTCGCGGATCAAGCCTTGGGGCGCGACGCATATCCAGCGGGGCGCACTGGCCGCGGCGGTGGCGGTGGCCTTCCTGGCGACCGGACTGTCGGTCACCTATCGGGTGGCCACCGGCGCGCTGGCGGGGCTGGTGGCGGTCGGTGTGGTCGCGGCGTTGACCGCGATCGTCGGCTTGCTGGTCACGGCGCGCTCGCCGCGCACCGGAATGGTGCTCTCGATCGCCGCGCTGGTTCCCATCGCCGCCGCGCTGGCGTTGGCGGTGCCGGGTGAATTCGGCCCGGCTCAATTGACCCTTGCCGCAGCCGGTGTCACCGCATGGTCGCTGATCGTCTTGATGGCGCCCAGCGCTGAACGTGAGCGCATCGCCGGCTTCTTCACCGCGACCGCGGTGGTGGGTGCCGGAGTGTTGTTGGCCGCCGGCGCCGAATTGCTGTGGCACCCCACGCCGATTGCCATCGGCTGCGGGCTGATCGTGGCGGCCCTGCTGGTCACCATCGAGGCGGCGCAACTGTCGGCACTGTGGGCGCGCTTCCCGTTACCGGTCATCCCGGCGCCCGGGGATCCCACCCCGTCGGCGCCGTCGCTACAGGTGCTCGAAGACCTGCCGCGCCGAGTCCGGATCAGTGATGCACACCAAAGTGGATTCATCGCTGCCGCAGTGCTGCTCAGCGTGCTGGGCTCGGTGGCGATCGGCCTGCGGCCCGAGACGCTCAGCGTCGCGGCGTGGTACGTGCTGGCGGCCACCGCGGCGACGTCCGTGCTGCGCGCGCGGATTTGGGACTCGGCCGCGTGCAAGGCGTGGCTGCTCGCTCAGCCTTATCTGGCTGCCGGCGTGCTGCTGGTGCTCTACACCTCGACCGGACGCTACGCCGCCGCCCTGGGCGCGGTGCTGGTGCTCTTGGTGCTCGTGTCGGTGTGGATCGTGGTGGCGCTGAACCCGGGTATCGCTGCGCCGGAAAGCTATTCGCTGCCGGTGCGCCGGCTGGTTGGCTTTGTCGCGACCGGCCTCGACGCGTCACTCATCCCCGTCATGGCCTTCGTGGTCGGTCTGTTCAGCTGGGTGCTCAATCGATGATTCGGCCGGCATCAGCCTGCTTCGCAGCGACATTGGCCTTGTTGCCGGCCGCCGCGACGTGGACGAGTCCGCCGGCATCCGCGATCAGCCCGCCGACGGTCGATCCCGGCGTCCCGCCGCCCAACGGGGCGCCGGGGCCCGGGCAGCCGATGGAGCAGCGCGGACCCTGCAGCACCTCGGGAGTCGTTCCCGGCAGCGATCCGGGCGCCATCACGCCCAGCCAGTCGGTACTGAATCTCCCTGCGGCATGGCAGTTTTCGCGGGGCGAGGGACAGCTGGTGGCAGTGCTGGACACCGGGGTGCGCCCGGGCCCGCGGTTACCCAACGTCGAAGCCGGCGGTGACTTCGTCGAGACCACCGACGGCCTGACCGACTGCGACGGGCACGGCACGCTGGTGGCCGGGATCATCGCCGGCCAACCGTCGGCCGACGACGGCTTCTCCGGTGTGGCGCCCGCGGCGCGGGTGGTGTCGCTTCGGACGACGTCGGCCAAGTTCTCGCCACGGACGCCGGGCGGCGATCCGTTGATGGCGCGGGTATCGGCCGAAGTGTCGACGCTCGCCCGCGCGATTGTGCATGCGGCCGACCTGGGTGCCCGGGTGATCAACGTCGGCTCGGCCACCTGCCTGCCGGTGAACCGGCCCGTCGACCAGGCCGCGCTTGGTGCCGCCGTCCGCTACGCGGCGGTGGATAAGGACGCGGTGATCGTGGCCGGGGCGGGCGACAGCGGGCCCACCGGATCATTCGCCGGCGGCACGTCGTGTGAATCCAATCCGCTCACCGACCTGAGCCGACCGAACGATCCGCGAAATTGGGGCGGCGTCACCTCGGTATCCATCCCGTCCTGGTGGCAGCCTTACGTGCTGTCGGTGGCGTCGCTGACGCCGGACGGCCAAGCGTCGAAATTCACCGTGGCGGGGCCGTGGCTGGGAGTCGCCGCGCCCGGTGAACGGATCGTGTCGATCGGCAACGCCGATGGCGGTGGGCTGGTCAATGGACTGCCCGACGAGCATCAGCAACTCGCTGCCCTCAGCGGCACCGGTTACGCGGCGGGCTATGTGGCCGGCGTCGCCGCGCTGGTCCGCAGCAAATATCCCGACCTGCCCGCCGCGGCGGTGCTGCATCGCATCACCGCAACCGCCCACAACGGCGCTCGCGACCCGTCCGACGTGGTCGGCGCCGGCAGCGTGGACCCGGTGGCGGCGTTGACCTGGCAACTGCCCACCGAGAATCAGCCCGGTGCGGCGGCATCGAAGCCGGTCGCCGTGCCGCCGGCACCAGCACCCAAGGACACCAAACCGCGGACCGTCGCGGTCGCCGGCACCGCCGCGCTGGCCGTGCTGGTCGCAGTGGCCGGCGCGGTCACCGCAATCGCCGCACGCCGACGAAAGGACCCCACCCCGTGAGCAAGCATCGGATACCGACTCCCGGGAGCGGTCGAATCACGTTGGCGCTGCTGGCCGTTGTGCCCGCCGTGATGGCCTACCCGTGGCGAACACCGCGCGACTACTGGCTGATCGGCATCGCCGCCGCCGTCGTGATCGTGTTGTTCGGCTGGTGGGGTGGTCTATATTTCACCACCATCGTGCGTCGCCGCGCGGCGATCATCGGGCGCGGCAATGGCGTCCCCGCGAACACTTCGGAGGCGGCGACAACCGCCCTGGTTCGGGTCGGCGCGCCGGAGGGCGACTCCGATGTCCTTCCGCTTCCGCTGCTCGCGAGCTACCTGGACCGCTACGGCATCCGGGCGGACAAGATCCGGATCACCAGCCGCGACAACACCGCCGACGCGTCGAGACGCGAAACCTGGATCGGGCTCACCGTTTCGGCTCCCGCCAATCTGGCTGCGCTGCAGGCCCGCTCACCGCGAATCCCGTTGCGGGAGACCGCGCAGGTCGCGGCGCGCCGGCTGGCCGACCATCTCCGCGAGATCGGGTGGGAAGCCGCTACCGTCGCGGCCGACGATGTTCCTCGGCTGTTGACGTCCAACCCACGTGAGAAGTGGCGCGGCGTGCAGCGCGGCGCTTCGGATTACCTTGCCGCATACCAAATCCAGGCGGATGACGCGCTGCCGGAGACCTTGGCGGCGATCCGGTCGTATTCGGCGCGCGAAACCTGTACCGCGCTGGAGATCGCCGGTGACAAGAACCAGCCCACCGTCGCGGTGGCCTGTGCGTTCCAGACCGAGACCCATCCAGACGGCAAGGCGCCGCTGGACGGACTGACTCCGCAGCGTGGCAATCACCTGCCCGCGCTGACGGCGCTGGACCTGCTGTCCACCCGGCGGCTCGACGGACACACCGCCGCGCCAGCGGAGCTGCTCTCCCAGCTACGTTGGCCCACCCTGGTCGGCGGAGCGCACCGGGCCTCGGTGGGCGAAACCGGCCGGGGCGCTCATACCGCCGACACCGTCGAGGTGGTCAGAACATAACCTGCTGCAGGAACGCGGTCATTCGGCGCAGGTAGTCCAGCTGGCTCACGTGCATCACGTGACTGCCCGGAAACCAGTGCAGCGCACACTCATCCCAGTGTCGCCATAGCTTGACGGCGTGCTCTGGTGGCGCCATCCGATCGCCGAGCCCGGTGATGATCATCCGGCGGTCCCGCGGCACCAGCGGCTGGTAATTGAGCGGACAGTGGTAGGCCAACCCTGCGGCAAGGTCGTCGGGGCTGATGTCGGAGAGGCGAAGGCCCAGCCGAACCAGCATGTTGGCCGGGAACCATTCGTCGAACAACGTCGCCGGGGTGACGACCGGACAGTTGGGAATCACCGCCTCGAGCCGGTCGTCGACCGAGGCCACCAGCGCGGAGGTGTATCCGCCCAGCGAGATGCCGGTGAGCGCGATGCGGTCCACCCCGGTGTGGCGCAGATAGTCGATGATGGAACGGAAGTCGTGCACCGCCTGGGCCATGGCCTCGGCGAAACCGCTGAGACCGCCGGCGAAATAGCCGAAACCGCTGAAGGGGGAGTACTTTTCGGCCCGCTTGCCGTGAAAGGGCAACGTGTACATCAGAACGTCGTAGCCGGACCGGTAGTACCAGGGCAATGCGAAGAACCGTCCGTTGGCCAGGTACGACGAGCCCATGAAGCCGTGGATGACGCACAGGGTAGGGCGTGGTCCGTCGTCGTGGCGCCAATGTTGGGCGCGGACAGTGTTATTAGACCGCCAGGCGCTCCACTGCTTGCGCATGGCGGGGTTGATGGCGGTGAAGCTGCTGGGAAATGCGATGTTGTCGACCGTGCCGTGCGCGATCCACTCCGCCAGCGAACTGGCGCGACGCGAGGTCACCTGGGGCGTTTCGGTCGGTGGGGGAAAGGACAGCGTCGGGTTTTTCGCCGCCCCCAATTCGGTGTAGAAATCGAGATTGCCGCGTTCGGTGCCGGCATCGGCTTGCCGCAGGGTGCCGGCGACCACGAACGGCGCCACGGTCGTGGTGAGCAGTGCGGCCACCCAGGTGCGCAGGGCCAGATCGCCGAAGGCCGATGCCTCGACTACCATTCGCTGACGGGGCGACAACGCCGAATGGGGGGGTAATCCGCCGGCGCCGGCCGGCAGATCGGCGCCGGAAACGTCCGGGACGGGGATGGGCGGGTCGATCGGATCTGAGTCGGGCGCCACGACCGCTGATGGTAGCCCGACACGCTTGCTTTTCCTGGGCGTTGGGCCGGTTTGCTGCATAGCGGCGTTGTCCGGCACCACTCGGCCGGTGTTGGCGCACCATAGGGGTTATACGGTTTGCTTCGGCCGACCAGCGGCAGCGCGAGGATCAGGAGGACCGACATGTGGGATCCGGACGTCTACCTCGCCTTTGCCGACCATCGCGCCCGCCCCTTCTATGACCTGCTGTCGCGGGTGGGAGCCGATCGGGCGCGCCGTGTCGTCGATCTCGGTTGCGGGCCCGGTCACCTGACGAAGTATCTGGGCCGGCGCTGGCCCGACGCGGTGATCGAGGCGGTGGACAGCTCGCCGGAGATGGTGGCCGCCGCCAAGGAGCGCGGCATCGACGCCGTCACCGGGGACCTGCGCGACTGGAAGCCGAAACCCGACACCGACGTGGTGGTCAGCAACGCGGCCTTGCATTGGGTGCCCGAGCATGCCGACCTGCTACTGCGGTGGGCGGGACAACTGGCATCCGGCTCATGGATAGGCGTTCAGATGCCGGGCAACTTCGAGTCGCCGTCCTACGCCGCGGTGCGAGCGCTGGCCCGCCGGGAGCCGTATGCGAAGTTGCTGCGCGACATACCATTTCGGGTAGGGGCGGTGGTTCAGCCACCGATGCACTACGCTAATCTGCTGCTCGACGCGGGCTGCAAGGTCGATGTCTGGGAGACCACGTATCTGCACCAGCTGACCGGCGAGCATCCGGTGCTGGAATGGATCACCGGCACGGCGCTGGTACCAGTGCGCGAGCGGCTCGATGACCAGACCTGGGAGCAATTCCGCGAGGAGCTGATCCCGCTGCTGCAGGACGCCTACCCACCCCGATCCGACGGTGCGACGATCTTCCCGTTCCGGCGGGTGTTCATCATCGCCGAGGTGGGTGGCGCAAGCCGCTCAGCTGGGTAGCCCCGGCGTGGCGGCGACGACTTTGCGTCATGCTGACCGCAACTAGCGCTGCGAGGGTTTGCCTTCCTCGATGCCGCGGTCGGCGGCGATGCCCGATCGGGGGGTGGGCTTGGCGTGATGGATCCGCAAATACGTTTCGGTGTAACGCGCGGAGATCCGGGTGCCGGCGAACTCGGAGGGGATGACGTCTCCGGTGCGCTGGCGCCAATCATGGAGTTGCACAGCAAGATTGGATGCGACCTCGTCTGCTTCCGCGCCGTCGGCGGCCAGCAAGTTGGTGGTCTCGGTGGGGTCGCTGCGCAGGTCGTAGAGTTCACGCTCGGGCCGCGACGCTTTGACCAACGGCGCGACCGCCTGCCCGGACGGGCTTTCCTTGATGTCCCATGGCAGATCCAACAGCGGCCGGGGCACGTAATTCTCGATGTAGCTGTAGTCCTTGGTGCGAATCGCCCGAATCGGATCGAACGAGTCGTGGTAGGTCTTCATGGTGTACACGTGATCGCGCACCGGGGCGGCTTGCGGATCCGGCTCCAGCAGAACAGCCGCGTGGGAGACACCGTCGACATCGGCTGGGGCGTCAATTCCCAACAGCCCCAACAAGGTCGGGACCAAGTCGACCGCGCTGAACAGCTCGTCGTAGACGCGGGGCGCCGCCCTCCGGTTGGTGGGCGGCCGGATAATCATTCCGATGCCGGTTCCGGCGTCGTACAGCGTGGATTTGGCCCGGGGAAACGCCGGGCCGTGATCGGTGAAGAACACCACCCAGGTGGTGGCGTCCAAGCCGGTGTCGGCCAGCGCGTCCAGTAGTCGCCCGACCGCGGCGTCCGCAGTGCTGATGGCGCCGTAGAAGTCGGCGAGGTCGCCGCGCACCTCGGGGGTGTCGGGCAAGTAGTCGGGCAGATGTACATCGGCGCGCTCAGCCGGTGTGTAGCGGTCCCGCGGATACGGCCGATGCGTTTCGAAGAAGCCAGCGGTCAACAAAAAGGGTTGGCCGACAAGTCCTTCAGCGTTTTGACGCAACCACTCGTCGGCCTTTTCGGCCACGTAGTCGCAATAGGAGTTCGACACGTCGAACTCGTCGAAGCCCAACCGCTTCGGATACGACGTCTCATGCTGCATACCGAATAATGCGGAGTACCAGCCTGATTCAGACAAAATCTGGGGGAGGGTCCGGATGCCGTCGCGGTATTCCCAGCCGTGGTGGGCCAGGCCGATCAGGCCGTTGTTCTGCGGGTAGCGGCCGGTGAACAGCGAACCGCGCGACGGCGAGCACAGCGGCGCGGTGGCGTGCGCGCGGGTGAACAGAATGCCCTCGGCGGCAAGGCGGTCCAGACGCGGGCTGGACACGTCCGGGTGGCCGTAGGCGCCCAGATAGCGCCCCAGATCGTGCCAGTGCACGATCAGCACGTTGTCCTGAAATCCCGTGTTCTGTTTTTGGTCCGCTATGTCGCCCGGCGTCAATTGCGTCACCTCTCACATTGCCTTGCGACCGGCGACGTTACCGCAACTTTCCTTGACGTTTGCTGAGTGCCGACGCGTCAGGGCACCGGCAGTTGACCCCATCGGTTCTCGCAGACAAACTCCGACAACGGGCGCCCCACCGCCCAACCGTCCAGTTCCAGTGCCGGGCGGTCGGGGAATTCGGGCACCGGTCCCAGGCACAGGATGGCCACCGGTTCGGCGCCGGGCGGTATGCCCAGCAGCGAGGCCAACCGGTGCGGATCGAACAGCGACACCCAGCCCATGCCGAGACCTTCGGACCGGGCGGCCAGCCACATGTTCTGGATCGCGCACGACACCGACGCCAGGTCCATCTGCGGTAACGTTCGCCGGCCGAAGACGTGCGCGTCGCGGCCGTCGCCCAGCGCGACCACGAAAAGCTCCGCGCACTCGAGGATGCCCTCCACCTTGAGTGCCAGAAATTCGTCGGCCCGCTCGCCCAGTGCGGCGGCGGTGCGCGGGCGTTCCTCGTCCACCAGGGCGTGAATGCGACGCCGCAGCGAGACGTCGGTGATCCGGATGAAGCGCCACGGCTGCATCAGGCCCACGCTGGGCGCCGCGTGCGCGGCCTGCAGCAGGCGCGCCAGCACGGTCTCGTCCACCACCGCGCCCGGAACGAATCGGCGCATGTCACGGCGTTCGGAGATGACGCGATAGACGGCGCGGCGCTCCTGTGGGCTGAATGCGTCCCCGGTCACGTCACTCATCGTAGAAAATCCGCGTTAGCGTGGATCGTGCCAAGCCCTGCGGGCCTGGTGAAACCCCAGCAAGGGAGCGTCTCGTGAAGCCTTCCGATGTACTCGACCAGCTGGCCGCCGACCCTGCTGCCGGCCGCGGTTACGGCGAGCCCTATCAGACCCCGGACGGCACCACCGTCATCGTGGTGGCCAAACCGCCGGGGGTGTTCGCCATCCGCAACGGGCAGGCAACTTGGACGCCGGCCGTGGACACGGGCCGGGTGGCGCTGATCGGGGTGATCACCGGTCTGCTGGCCGCGGTGATCGGCAGCCTGGCGGTGCTGCGGCAGCCGCCCTGGCCGCGCATCACGATCAGGGACTATAGGTAACCCCGACAGCGCGGAACACATATTCCGGTGGCATGTCGAAGGCCAGCGAATGCCGGGGCAGGGCGCTGAGTACGTCGGCCGGAATGGCGACCTTGTAGTGCAGCGACAGCTCGCCGCTGAACTTCTCGTCCACCCCGGCCACGTCGACATCTACCTGCAGGCCGGTTGACGAGATCTGCACCTGCGCCGCGCCGGTCTGGAGATCGTTCCAGCGCACGTTGACGGTCGGGCCGGCCAGCCGGGGCAGCATGGACAGCGTCGCCAGTACCCGCTCCGAGGTGAAGGCGAGCGAACCCGTGTAGCTGGCGACGCTGTGCGGCAATCGCACGCCCGGGATGGTGCCTTTGAACCGCCGGGTCACGGCGACGTAATCGGCGAGGTAGATGAGGCCTTCCGACTCGACCTGGGCATGCAGCTCGTCGGGCAGCTTGCCGATGCCGAACAACCTACGGACAAAGACGGCCATATCGACAGTATGACCGCGGGAAGGAGTCCGTGGGGGGGCCGCAAGGTGATCCCGGACGCGTCCCTTGTCGCCGGGTGTGGCGGGTCGCCCCCGTGTCATGGCAGCCCTGCTGGTATCGGTTGGTTATGACTCGCCCGAGGACGCCGGTGGCCGTGTGCATCGCCGTATCGGCGGCCGCGGTATACGCGGTGATGTGGGCCGGCTACCTGCGGCACTGGACTTGGCTGCATCGGATGGATTGGTCGTTGTTGAACGCGGCCCGTGACATCGCGCTCAAACACCCGCTGTGGCTTCGGTTTTGGGAAGGAGTGTCGTATGTGCTGGGTCCTGGCCCGATGGCCGCGCTCGGCATTGCGGTGACGGTGTTAGCGCTGGTGATGCGTAATCTGCGGGCCGCGCTGGTGCTTGCCTTCGGGTGTGGGCCGCTCAACGAGTTCGCCACCGCGGGGGCCAAGGCCCTGGTCGACCGTCCGCGCCCGGCGACCATGCTGGTAGCCGCTCCGTCCACCTCATTTCCGTCCGGGCATGCGCTAGAGGCGATGGCCGCCCTGCTCGCCATAATGTGGGTGTTCTCCGCGGTGATGAGCCGGTTGGTCCGCCGACTTGCTGTCGTCGTGGCGGCGGTGTCGGTGCTGGCGGTCGGCGTCTCCCGGGTGGCGCTGAACGTCCACTATCCGTCCGACGTGCTGGCCGGATGGTCGCTGGGATATCTGTATTTCCTGTTGTGTCTCTTGGTTTTTCGGCCCTGGCTCACGCGACCCGTCATCGCACAGCGGGCGACCGAATCGGCTGCGGTGTGCTAACCGCGCTGTCGCGACGGACATTTGGTCACGGCGCGGTGACCTAACCGGGGCTGAAGCTTGACTTGACCCTGATGACGTGCGGGATTGACGATGGAGTGCATGCACCGACTGCTCGCTTCACTGTGCGCCGCTGCGTGCGTACTTTTCGGCTCGGTGGTGCTGGCGCCGATCAGCGCCGCGGCCGGCGCCCCCTGGTTTGCGAACGCCGTCGGCAATGCGACGCAGGTGGTTTCGGTGGTGAGCACCGGCGGTTCGAACGCGACCATGGAAATCTTCCAGCGCACCGGCACCGGTTGGCAGTCGCTGAGGTCCGGCATCCCCACCCATGTCGGTTCGGCGGGCATGGCGCCGGAGGCCAAGAGCGGTGTTCCGGCGACGCCGATGGGCGCGTACAGCCTCGACTCCGCGTTCGGCACGGCGCCGAATCCCGGTACCGGCCTGCCCTACACCCAGGTCGCCGGCCCCAATTACTGGTGGAGCGGTGACGACCACAGTCCCACGTTCAACTCGATGCAGGTGTGCCAGAAAGCGCAGTGCCCGTTCAACACGGCAGACAGTGAAAATCTGCAGATCCCGCAGTACAAGCACGCGGTGGTGATGGGCGTCAACAAAAACAAGACCCCGGGCGGGGGTGCGGCGTTCTTCTTCCACACCACCGACGGGAAGCCCACCGAGGGCTGCGTGGCGGTCGACGACGCTCAGCTGGTGTCGATCATGAAATGGCTGCGGCCCGGCGCGGTCATCGCCATCACCAAGTAGCGCTTCAGTCCAACGCGCGGCCGGGTGTCACCTTGAAATCGAGGCCCGTCAACGACATTGTCGCCTCGTAGGTCCGGTCGTACCCGGTGGCGGCGATCTTCCAGCCGTCCTCGGTGCGCCGGTAGGTGTCCCGGTAGAAGGCCGCGCCAATCAACATGAAGTTGAAGTCGGAGACGATCACCCGGTCCTGCAGGTACCAGACGCCCGAGGCCTCGTCGCCCGTCACGGTGATCTCCGGGTGAGTCACCCGGTGCTCGGTAATCACCGCCGGCCCAAGCGATTTGCGCATGAAGTTGACCAGGTCGACCCGATTGGTGAAACGGTGCTCCTCGCCCACCGACGAGCCGTAGTCGCCAATCACGTCATCGGCCAAGGTGTCGGCGAAGTCGTCCCACCGCTTGGTGTCCAGAGCGCGCAGATACCGGTATTTGACTTGCTTGATCGCTTCGATATCAGCGAGATCGTCGAGGGTCATCAGGTCATTGCAGCACACGGGTGACCATGTCGACGAGGGCGCGTCGTTCCAGGCCCCAATCGATTGCGGTCCCGGTGACCATCTGCACCAGCACCACACCCCGCAAGGTGGCCCAAATGACCTCGGCCACACCGGCATGCGCGGGATCGGTGGTGATCAATCGGCCGAGCTGGCCGATCGCGGAATTCATTTCGAGCAGGTGGCGCCGCGAGGACGGGTCGGGCCCGCCGCGGGTGGCCCGAAGGATTTCGAAGGCGGCCATCGAGGTGGGGCTGCTGTAGCAGCTCCAGGCGGTGTCGACGACGACCTCGATGCGCTCGCGCAGCGGCAACTCGCTGACATCGGCAGACGACAGGCTGTCCACCAACCTGGCCACCCCATCGTCCACCACGGCCATCAACAGTCCATTGCGATCGCCGAAGTGGTACTGGATGACCCCCCAGGTGACGCCCGCGCGTTCGGCCACGTGCTTGGCGGTGGCCGCGGAAAACCCCTCCTCCACGATGCAGCGCACCGTCTCATCGATGATCTTCGCCCGGGTGTCATCGCCGCGCTTGCGCGGCGCGGTGGTTCGCCGGGTGGGACCAACCGGGCGATCGGGCGTCTGGCCAGCGACGACGGACATTGTTGACTTTATAACATAGTCGAGTCTATTTTTGGGGCGTGAGCAGCCCCTCGCGATACGCCAAACTGTCCCGTGACGAGCTGGCCATCCTGGTTCCCGAACTGCTGCTGATCGGGCAGTTGATCGACCGATCCGGGATGGCTTGGTGCATTTCATCGTTCGGTCGAGACGAGATGGTCCAGATCGCCATCGAGGAGTGGGCGGGGGCCAGCCCGATCTACACCAAGCGCATGCAGCGCGCGCTGAATTACCAGGGCGACGACGTACCCACCATCTTCAAGGGTCTGCAGCTCGATATTGGCGCCCCACCGCAATTCATGGATTTCCGCTACACCGTCCACGACCGGTGGCATGGCGAATTCCGTCTCGACCACTGCGGTGCCCTGCTCGACGTGGAGCCGATGGGCGAGCAGTACGTCTTCGGCATGTGTCACACCATCGAAGATCCGACGTTCGACGCCACCGCGATCGCGACCAACGCGCGCGCCCAGGTGCGGCCCATCCACCGCCCGCCGCGAACGCCGGCCGACCGGCATCCGCACTGCGCGTGGACCGTCATCATCGACGAGTCCTACCCCGAAGCGCAGAGCATCCCGGCGCTAGACATTGTCAGCCAAACCCGGGCTGCGACATGGGAACTCGACCCCATTGATCGCTCCGACGAGGGGCAGGCGGATTACTCGGGGCCGTTGCTGTCCGATTTCGACTTCGCCGCCTACTCGCATTCGGCGCTGGTCCGGATGGCCGATGAGGTGTGCCTGCAGATGCACCTGCTGTACCTGTCGTTCGCGATCGCCGTGGGCGCCCGCGCGGCCAGCGAGGACGAGGCCCGAAGCGTGTGCACCCGCGGCCTGACCGGTATCGCGGGCGTGGCCGCCGAACGCATCCACCGCGCGCTCAAACTTCCGGGCGGGGTCGACGGCGTGCGCCGCGTCCTCGAACTACATCCGCTGCTGAACCCGGTGGACTACGTTGTCGCCGAGACGGAGTCGAGCCGCCTGCACGTCCACCCGTCCCCGGCGCACGACGACGGTTCGTGGATCTCGTTGTGCTCGCCGGACTCGGTGCAGCCGCTGCAGGCGATCGCCACCGCGGTGGAACCGCACATCGAGGTTCGAGTTAGCGGAACGGCCACCGACTGGACCGCGGAGTTGGTTGAAACCGACACTCCCACCGAGGAACTGCCTGAGGTTTCGGTGGTCAGAGTCAGTGGCGGATCGACGTTCCAATTCGAGCCCAGGCGTTCGCTGCCGCTGACGGTCTTGTAACACAAGGCTTTTTGTCAAGGGGTTTTCGGTACCGCTTCGGTGACGCAACCGCATCGAGCGGATACCAATGACATTGCGAAGCATCGGCTTTCCGCGTGTCCACGGCTATCGTTAACGCTGGCCACCGACCCCTATAGACGAGGTTTTCGCTCTATGTACGACCCACTCGGGTTGTCGATCGGGACCACGAACCTGGTCGCTGCGCGTAATGGAAGCCCACCGGTTACCCGCCGGTCTGTGCTGACCCTTTACCCGCACTGTGCACCGAAAGTCGGTGCACCCGAAGAGAACCCGTATCTAGTCGAGCCCGGCGTACCGATGAAGGGCTTTATCGAGCGCATCGGTGATTCTGTCGCGCTAGTGTCACCCGACGGTTCCGCGCACGACCCGGAGCTCCTGACGGTGGAGGCGCTGGACGCGATGGTGCTCGCCGCCGGCGCGGATGCCGCGTGCTCGGAGATCTCCATCGCCGTTCCCGCGCATTGGAAACCCACGACGGTGCAGGCGTTGCGGGATGCGCTGAGAACGCACTTGGGTTTCGTGCGAAGCGGAATGGCGCCGCGGCTGGTCTCGGACGCGATCGCGTCGCTGACCGCGGTGAAGTCCGAGCTCGGCCTGCCGGACGAGGGCGTGGTGGGGGTGCTCGACTTCGGCGGTAGCGGCACGTCGGCAACGTTGGTGAATGTCGCGGGAGACTTTGAACTCGTCAGCGCCACAATGCGTTATGCAGCACTGTCCGGTGACGAGATCGATCAGGAGTTGCAGCTGCGTGCCTTCGACGAGCTGGGCCGCGGTAGCGGCCTCGACCCGGCCAGCACGGCAGCTGTCGGGCAGCTCAGCGAACTCGGGGAACAATGCCGCGCGGCCAAGGAGCGACTTTCGACCGAGATGACCACCGATATCGCCGCGGTGCTCGGCGGGCGCAGTTGCAGCCTGACGCTTACCCAAGACGACTTGGAAGAGCTGATTCAGGATCGGCTGACCGGCTTCATCTATGCCTTCGACGACATGCTGGTGCGCTACCGGATGAGCTGGTCTGACCTCGCAGCGGTGGTGACAGTCGGTGGCGGCGCGCGCATTCCGCTTGTCACCGAACGACTTTCGATACATGGCCGGATGCCGATCCTGACGCCGTCGCAACCGGTGCTTGCCGCGGCCAGCGGTGCGCTGATCCTGGCCTCTCGTGGCGGCGAATTGGACCTGCGCACTCGTACGTCGATCGGGTTGCTTGCTTCGGCCGACGCCTCCGGCGATGTCGTCGATCTGGGGGCCGGCGATGTTCTGGTGATCGATGACGAAGCGCTGACCGATCGTGAATTGGCTTGGTCGCAGACCGAATACCCCGGCGACCTGCGGATGCGGTTCGGTGGGGAGACCTACGACGAAGACGGTCCGGCCGGCTGGTCGATGCGGCTCAACGTCATCGAACCGCCGCGGGAGCGCGGGTCGTGGCGGCGCCTACGGTTCTCCCAGTTGATCGTCGGGATGTCGGCGGTGGTCGCGATGACGGCGATCGGCGGGGTGGCCTACACGCTGACCGGGATAGAAAACCGCCAGGCCCCGCCCGCGCCCTCGGTGGCGCCCGTGCCGGCGCCGCCCGCCAACTCCGTGGCGCCGCGTCCGGTCGCACCGCCACCCACCGCGGTGCCGCCGCCCCCGCCGCCCAGTGCGCAACCCACCGTCTGCGCCAGCGCCGCGGCGGCGGCAGCGGTGCGACCAGCATCACACCGTCCAGGTCGTGGGC
>NZ_LZKU01000219.1 GCF_001672975.1 Mycobacterium sp. 1465703.0 | reverse complement strand
CGCGCCGGCCTCGGGCCGAAGCGAAGGCGCCCAATGCAATTGGAAGCTGGACAGCTCGACGGCCAGTAGGTCGCCGGGTTCTTTCAGGACATCAAGCACCGGGTCGCCGATGTTGCCGCACAGCAGGCTCCGCCGACCCCCCGCGGCCAACATGGCGTGCAACATCGACGTGGTGGTGGTCTTGCCGTTGGTTCCGGTCACCACCAGCCAGCGCCGCGGCGGCCCGTACTGGCCCGCGGCGTCGAGCCGCCAGGCCAGCTCGACGTCACCCCAGATCGGGACGCCCGCTGACGCCGCGGCGACCAGCAGCGGCGTGGTCGGCGAGAAGCCGGGGCTGGTGACCACCAGCGCGTAGCGGGAGATCTGCTCGATGGCCGTCGCGGTAGAGGTGGTCTGCACTCCGGCATCGGCGTGACCGCGCAACGTGGCCGGGTCGTCGTCGCAGACGGTCGGCGCCGCACCGAACCGGGTCAGGGCCGCCAGCACCGCCTTGCCGGTCACGCGTCCGCCGGCCACCAGCACCGGGGCGCCCGGCGCCAAGGGGTCAAGGCCGCTCATCAGGCACCGATCGCGCCCAGCCACTCACCGTAGAAGAGGGCCACCCCCAGGCCGCAGGCGATCGCGGTGAGCAGCCAGAAGCGGATGATGACCGTGGTCTCGGCCCAGCCGGCCAATTCGAAGTGGTGGTGAAAGGGCGCCATCCGGAACACCCGGCGCCCGGTGGTGCGGAAAGTCAAGATCTGCAACACAACTGAGCTGACCTCGGCGACGAACAGCGAACCCAGCACCACGGCGAGGATCTCGGTGCGGCTGGTGACCGAGATGCCCGCGATGATGCCGCCCAGCGCCAGGGATCCGGTGTCGCCCATGAAGATCTTGGCGGGTGCGGCATTCCACCACAAAAAGCCGATGCAGGCGCCGGCGGTGGCGGCCGCGACCAGCGCCAGATCCAGCGGATCGCGCACGTTGTAGCAGCCCAGCCCCGGTGCGGTGACGCAGGCGTTGCGGTACTGCCAGAAGGTGATCAGCACGTAGGCGGCGGTAACCATCGCCATGCTCCCGGCGGCCAGCCCGTCCAGGCCGTCGGTGAAGTTGACCGCGTTGGACCAGGCGCTGACCACGACCACGCAGAACAACACGAACAGCCCGGGCGCCAGCGTGACGGTGGCGATCTCGCGCACATAGGACAGATCCGCGCTCGCCGGTGTCAGGCCGTTGCGGTTGTGGAACCGCAGCGCCAGCACGCCGAACAGCACCGCGGCGGCGACCTGCCCGATGGTCTTGGCCGTCTTGTTCAGGCCGAGGTTGCGCGACCTGCGGATCTTGATCAGGTCGTCGAGAAATCCGACGCCACCGAGCACGGTGGCCAGTCCCAGCACCAGCAGACCCGACACGGTGACGCCTTCGCCGTCGAAGGCCATCCCGGCCAGGTGCGTCCCCAGGTATCCGGCCCAGATACCGGCCAGAATGGCCACCCCGCCCATCGACGGTGTACCGCGTTTGGCGTGGTGGGTCGGCGGCCCGTCCTCGCGGGTGTGGTGGCCGAATCCCTGCCGGGTGAACAACCGGATCAGCGCCGGGGTCAACAGGATCGACACGGTCAGCGCGACGGCGACCGCGATGAGGATCTGTCTCATCGGCGCGTCCGACCGTTGGCGTCTGCCGCGCCTTCCGATGGTGACGACCCGCTTCGCCCGGCTTCGCCGCCCTCGCGATCGTCACGGGCCAGCGCGTCGGCCAGCGCACCCAGCCCGGCCGAGTTGGACGCCTTCACCAGCACGACGTCGCCGGGTTGCAGCTCGGCCCGCAACAACGCCAGGGCGGCATCGCTGTCGGCGACGTTGACGGCCCCCTTATCGGCTGAGCCCCAGGAACCCTCCATGACCGCTCCGTGGTGCATGGCGCTCATCGACCTCCCACTTCCCACGACAACGAGTCGAGACACATCTAAGCGCACCGCCAGCCGGCCGATGCGATCGTGCTCGGCTATCGCGTCTTCACCGAGCTCGGCCATCTCGCCGAGCACCGCCCAACTGCGCCGGGGTTGCGCGTCACCGTGTCCCCCGCCGTGCGCAATCCAGGCCAACGCCTGCAACCCGGCCCGCATCGAATCGGGGTTGGCGTTGTAGGCATCGTCGATCACGGTAACGGCGTCGGTGCGGGTGGTGACCTGCATGCGGTGCCGCGACACCGGGCCCGTTCCGGCGAGTGCGGCCGCCACCTGTTCGACGCCGGCGCCGCATTCGAGTGCGACCGCGGCGGCGCACAACGCGTTGCCGACCTGGTGATCGCCGTAGACACCGAGTTGCACCGGTACCTGCCGCACCCCGGACGCATCGCGCTGATACAGCGTGAAACGCGGCCTGGCCAACTCGTCGAGCGACACCGGCCCGGCCCACACATCGCTGGGGCCGGCGTTGGTGTGCTCAGCTCGGCTGACCCGAACCACCCGGGCCGCGGTGACCTCGGCCATGGCCGCCACCGCCGGATCGTCGGCGTTCAGGATCACCACTCCGGAAGCCGGAACAGACTGTGGCAGTTCAGATTTCGTCTGGGCGATGGCTTCGCGTGAACCAAACTCGCCCAGATGCGCGGTGCCGACATTGAGGACCACCCCGATGGACGGCGTGGCGATTTCGGCGAGCGCGGCGATGTTGCCGGGATGGCGGGCCGACATCTCCAGAACCAAGTAGTCGGTGTCGGCCGTCGCGCGCAGCACCGTCCACGGATGCCCCAACTCATTGTTGAACGACCCGGGTGGCGCGATCACCTCACCCAGCGGCGCCAGCACGGCAGCCACCAGGTCTTTGGTCGAGGTCTTCCCCGAGGATCCGGTGATGCCGACGATGGTCAGCCCGCCGGCCACCAATTCGGCGGCCATCGCCTTGGCCAGCTTGGCCAACGCGGCCAGTACCGCGGCCCCGGACCCGTCGGCGTCGTGCTCGAGCACTCCGGCCAGTCCGCGGTGCGCCGCGGGTGGTTGCGGGGGCACCACGATGGCCGGCACCCCGACCGGTCGCGCCGCCAGCACAGCGACCGCACCGGCGGCGACCGCGGCGGCCGCGTAGTCATGCCCGTCGGTCCGGGCCCCCGGCAAGGCGAGGAACAGGCCGCCGGGACCGACGGCGCGTGAGTCGAATTCCACCGTCCCGGTGACGTGACGTTGCGCGGCGTCCTGCGCCGAAATGCCGGACAGGGCGCCCCCGACGATGTCGGCGATCTGGGCGACGGTCAGGTCGATCATCGCTGCGCCCCGTCCAGATCCCGCAACGCCTCCGCCAGCTCCACCCGGTCATCGAACGGGCGGGTGTGGCCGCCGGCGCGTTGCCCGGTTTCATGGCCCTTGCCGGCGATCAGCACCACGTCACCGGCGCGCGCCCAGCCGACCGCGTGCCTGATCGCCTCGCGCCGGTCGGCGATCTCGATAACTTCTGTGGCACAACCACTTTCGGCCACACCGGCCAAGATTTCCCGACGAATCGCCGCTGGATCCTCGCCGCGCGGATTGTCGTCGGTGATCACCACCAGATCGGCCAACTCGGCGGCGGTCGCGCCCATCGGCGCCCGTTTGCCGGGGTCGCGCTCGCCACCGGCGCCGAACACCACCGCCAGCCGGCGGTCCGGGCCTGCCAGCGTGGTCAGCACCGCACGCAGTGCGCCCGGCTTGTGGGCGTAGTCGACCAGCGCCAGAAAGTCCTGCCCGGCGTCGATCTTCTCCATGCGTCCCGGCACCCGGGTGCGCGCCAGACCCGGCGCGGCCTGCTCGGCAGACACCCCCACCGCATCCAGAAGAGCCAGTGCCACAAGGCAATTGGCGACGTTGTAGTGACCGGGTAGCGGAACCTCGATCTGATGCTGAGCACCGGAGGGCTGCACGACGGTGAACTGTTGTCCCCCGGCGCCGATCGGCACCACGTCGATCGCGCGCCAGTGTGCGGGTTGGCCCTCGGCGCTGACGGTGATCGCGTCGCCGGCCCGAGCCGCCATGGCGCGCCCGGCTTCGTCGTCGACGCACACCACGACGCGCTTCGCCCGCAGCGGCGAGGTCGGGTCGAACAGCAATGCCTTGGTGGCGAAATAGTCTTCCATGGTCGGGTGGAAGTCGAGGTGATCGCGGGACAGGTTGGTGAAAGCGCCGACCGCGAAGCCGATTCCGTCCACCCGGCCCAAAGCCAGGGCGTGGCTGGAGACCTCCATGACGACGGTGTCCACCCCCCGTTCGGCCATTGCCGCCAGCATCGCCTGCAGCGCGGGGGCCTCCGGAGTGGTCAGCGCGCTGGGGATGTCGGCGCCGTCGATGCGGATGCCGATGGTGCCGATCAGGCCCGCCGTGCGGCCGGCGGCACGCAACCCGGATTCGACCAGGTAAGTGGTGGTGGTCTTGCCGGAGGTGCCGGTGATGCCGATGACGGCCACCCGCTGCGACGGGTCGCCGTACACCGTGGCGGCCAGGCCACCCAGGACGCTGCGGGGGTCGGGGTGCACCAGCGTGGGCACGGTCTGGACGCCGGCCGCGGTCATCTCGGCGACGCCGGCCGTATCGGTGAGCACGGCGACCGCGCCGCGTTCGACCGCATCGGCGGCATACCGGGCCCCGTGGGTGGTCAACCCGGGCAGCGCGGCGAACAGGTCACCGGGCCGAACATCCTGGGCACGCAGCGTCACGCCGGTGATGGTCACGTCGGCTATTGCAGGGCCTTGACCTGGGCGGTCGGCCAGCGTCGCCCCTACCTGCGCGGCGAGCTGCGGCAGCCGCACGCCCGCTTCGGCGCTCGGGCGTAAGCCAGTGGGCACCGGCACCACTTCGGTCACACCTCCCTCCGACGCCGCGTGATCCTCATGATCGGCCATGACACCCTACCTAGCCGCAACCGGGCATGAGGCGATCCGCGCGCCGCCGCAGCCGCCGAGTGGCTCCGCGAAGGCAGCCTTCGCTAGGTGGCCTGCAACGTCAGCGGCGGGCCGGGGTCCGGCGACAGCGGCACGTTCTCGCGCTGCATGAGCCAGCCGGCGATGTTGTGGAACAGCGGGGCCGCCGAGTGGCCCGGCGTGCCGTCGGCGTTGCGCTCCGGGTTGTCCATCATGATGCCGATGACATAGCGGGGGTTGTCGACGGTGGCCATTCCGGCGAACGTAATCCAGTAGACGTTGTCGAAGTAGCAGCCGCAGGCCGGGTTGATCTGCTGTGCGGTACCCGTCTTGCCCGCCATCTGATAGCCGGTCACCGCGGCCGCCGGACCGGTGCCCTGTTGATAACCCATCGGGTCGTGTTGCACGACGGCACGC
>NZ_LZKU01000218.1 GCF_001672975.1 Mycobacterium sp. 1465703.0 | reverse complement strand
CCCGGCCCGGCGCGATCGTCGCCCCCGCCGACGGCGAGATCTGTGTCATCGACTTCGCCGCTCCGCCCGCCGAATTGAGCATGGGCGACGCGCCGCTCCCGCGGGTCAGCATCTTTCTGTCGCTGCTCGACGCCCACGTACAGCGCGCGCCGGTCAGCGGCGAGGTGATCGCCGTGCAGCACCGACCGGGCCGCTTCGGTTCAGCCGACCTGGCCGCGGCGAGCACCGAGAACGAGCGCACCAGCCTGCGCCTGCGCACCGCCTCCGGGACCGATGTGGTCGCCGTGCAGGTGGCCGGGCTGCTGGCCCGGCGCATCATCTGCGACGCGCACATCGGGGACAAGCTGTCGATCGGCGACACCTACGGCCTGATCCGGTTCGGCTCCCGGCTGGACACCTATCTCCCGGCGGGCGCCGAACCGCTGGTGAAAGTCGGCCAGCGCGCGATCGCCGGCGAGACGGTCCTGGCCGAGCTGCCATGATCAGCAAGCCGCGCGGCCGGCCGGCGGTCAACCTGCAAATCCTGCCGAGCGCGATGACGGTGCTCGCCGTCTGCGCCGGACTGACCTCGATCCGGTTCGCGCTCGAGCACCAGCCCAAGGCCGCGATGGCGCTGATCGCGGCGGCCGCCATCCTGGACGGGCTCGACGGGCGGGTGGCTCGCATTCTGGACGCCCAGTCGCGGATGGGCGAAGAAATCGACTCGCTGGCCGACGCGGTGAACTTCGGCGTGACCCCGGCGATCGTGGTCTACGTGACGCTGCTGACCAATTCGCCGGCCGGC
>NZ_LZKU01000217.1 GCF_001672975.1 Mycobacterium sp. 1465703.0 | reverse complement strand
CCTGCCGCCGGACGGGAACACGCTGCTCTCGGTCGCCGATCACTGCCTGCGCAGCCGCGACTACATCAACGTCATCGTCGCGGGCAAGCAGCCCGCGCTGGCTTACCTCGACATGGACGAAGCCATCGCGCACTGCACCCGCGGCCTGGGCATCTGGCCGTGGGCGAGCACGGCGACCGACGAGCCCGATGTGGTGCTGGCCTGTGCCGGGGACATCCCGACGCTCGAGACGCTGGCCGCCGCCGACATTTTGCGCAAAGAGCTGCCGGAGCTGGGCGTGCGGGTGATCAACATCGTCGACCTGATGCGGTTGCAGCCGGATTCCGAGCACCCGCACGGGCTGCCGGACCGCGAGTTCGATGCGCTGTTCACCCGCGACAGGCCGGTCATCTTCGCCTATCACGGCTACCCCTGGCTGATCCATCGGCTCACCTACAGCCGCACCAATCACGCCCACCTGCACGTGCGCGGCTTCAAGGAGCGCGGCACCACGACGACGCCGTTCGACATGGTGATGCTCAACGATCTGGACCGCTTCCACCTGGTCATCGATGTCATCGACCGGGTCGACGGGCTGGCCAGTCGCGCCGCCATGCTGCGGCAGCGGATGGTTGACGCCCGCCTGGCCGCGCGGCTGTACACCCGCGAGCACGGCGAGGACGACCCGAAGATCTCCGGCTGGACCTGGGAGACGAGCGAGTGACGCAGGCGGGCGAGTGACGGGAGCAATCCGGCGCGGCCGGCTGGCGCCGGTAAACTGGTCGAATGCTTGACGCCACCGGGACAGCCGATATTCACCCCGCGGTGTCCCAGCTCTCGGCGTTGCACCGATTCCGGATCCACCTCGACATCGCCGTCGTCGTCGTGGTGCTGGTGCTGACCAACCTGATCGCGCACTTCACCACGCCTTGGGCGAGCATCGCCACCGTCCCGGCCGCGGCCGTCGGATTGGTCATCTTGATGCGCTGCCGCGGTTTGGGCTGGGTGGACCTCGGCCTGGGCCGCGAACACTGGAAGCCCGGCATTGGTTACGCGCTGGGCGCCGTGACCGTCGTGGCATCGGTGATCGCGCTAGGCGTGTTGTTCCCGGCGACCCGGCCGATGTTCATGAACAACCGCTACGCCACGATCTCCGGCGCGATGATCGCCTCGATGGTCGTGATCCCGCTGCAGACCGTCATCCCCGAGGAACTCGCCTTCCGGGGCGTCCTGCACGGCGCACTCCATCGGGCCTGGGGCTTTCGCGGTGTCGCGCTGGCGGGCTCGCTGCTGTTCGGGCTATGGCACGTCGCCACATCGTTCGGGTTGACCAGCAGCAACGTCGGTTTCACCCGGCTGTTCGGCGGCGGGATCGTGGGCATGATGGCGGGCGTGACCGGGGCGGTGCTGGCCACCGGGGCCGCCGGATTCGTCTTCAGCTGGCTGCGTCGCCGCAGCGGCAGTCTGATCGCGCCGATCGCCCTGCACTGGTCATTGAACGGGCTCGGCGCACTGGCCGCCGCCCTGGTGTGGCACCTGTCCACCTGACACCGGTCACACCAGCAGCACCGCCGCACCTGCGATGCGGCCGGCACTCAGATCCGCCAACGCCCGATCGGCTTGTCCGAGCGGGTATTCCGGGGTCGTCACCTCGATGTGGTGCTTACCGGCAAAGTCCAGGAACGCCCGCGCGTCGGCTCGGGTGTTCGAGGTGACCGATCGGACCTGGCGTTCCTGGAACAGGTGACGCTGGTAGTTCAGGGTCGGGATATCGGAGAGGTGGATTCCGGCGATCGCCAGGGTGCCGCCGCGGTCCAGCGCTTCCAGCGCGGGCGGCACCAGATCACCGACCGGGGCGAAGAGGATCGCCGCATCCAGCGGGACGGGCGGCGGGTCGGCCGCACCCTGCGCCGATGCGGCGCCCAGTTGCATGGCCAGCTCACGGGCCTGGGCTCCGCGTGTCATCACGTGCACCTCGGCGCCTTGCGCCAAGGCCACCTGCGCGGTGATGTGCGCGCTGCCGCCGAACCCGTAGAGACCCAGACGCCCACCGGGCGGCAGGTCCGCGCGCAGCAGCGAGCGGTACCCGATGATGCCCGCACACAACAACGGGGCCAGTTCGCTGTCGCTGTAGCCGCTCGGTAGAGGGTGCGCGAAAGCGGCCGGGACGGTGGCGAATTCGGCGTATCCGCCGTCGGCATCCCAGCCTGTGTAGCGGGATTGCGGGCAAAGGTTCTCGTCGCCGCGACGGCAGTACTTGCACACTCCGCAGGTGTGCCGCAGCCAGGCGATACCGACCCGGTCCCCCACCCGGAACTCGTCGCCGGCCTCAGCCCCCATCTCAATGACCTCGCCGACCACCTCATGACCGGGCGTGACCCGGTCGCGGTGAACGGGAAGGTCGCCTTCGGTGACGTGCAGGTCGGTGCGGCAGACCCCACACGCGCGCACGGCCACCAGCAATTCAGTCGGCCCGGGACGGGGCACCTCGGTGGCCACTTCCTCCAGCGGAGAGGTGGCCATAGGCCCGGGCCGGCGCACCCGCCAGGCGCGCATTGCCGTGGTGGTCACCGGTGGAGGCATCAATCCATCATGCCGCTAACCACCACGGCCGCAACGGGTTACCCCGATTACGTCCTGCGCACCATGCCGACGACCCAGAGCAGGAGCAATGCCCCGAGAAGTGCGGTGAAGAAGGTGAAGATGATCCCGCCGCCCGCGGTGTTGACGAAGAAGCTCAAGATGAAGCCGCCGATCAACGCGCCGACGATGCCGATCACGATGTCCATCACAATGCCGGCGCCGCTGCCCCGGATGATCCTGCTGGCGAGCGCTCCAGCCAGACCACCGATGATGATGTAACCGATCCAGCCGACGCTCGTCATCGTGGTGGAGCGGGCCAGGAATTCGGTAGCTGCCATGACGTTCATGCGGGTCTCCTTGCAATCGCTGGCAAAGCCCAGCTAGTTGCTGGGCCGTCACTTCGGTATACCCGGTTTGGGTCACGAAATGAGTGCCGAATTGGAGACGGTTGACCAATCGGTTTCAGTTTTGGGAAGCGCCGAAAGATCGGTGCGCTCAGGCCGAGAGGGTCTGCTGCGGTGCGGGTGTGGGCGTCGGGCTGACTCCGGAAGCCGGCGCGCCACCCGGAACCGGCGCAGGCGCTCCCGGGGCCGCTGGTGCTGCGGGCGCCGGTGGAGCCGCGGGTGCGCCCGGAGCCGGCGGGGCTGCGGGCGCCGGCGCTCCCGGGGCCGGCGGAGCCGCAGGGGCTGCAGGTGCTCCCGGTGCCGCTGGTGCTGCGGGTGCCGGTGCGCCCGGAGCCGGCGGGGCTCCTGGAGCCGGTGCAGGTGCCGCGGTCGGTGTCCACGCCTGAATCGACTCGGTGAGCGCCTTGGCCGCGCCCCGGTCTACCGGGTCGTTCGAGGTGCCGAGCCACACCACAAACCAGCGTTGGGCGGTCCCGCCGTTAGCCGAACCGATTACGCCCGTCCAGATCTGGCCGTTCGGCTTGGACGCATCGCTGAACTTGACCTCGTAATACGACGCGCTGCCGGTGCTCCCATTGCTGCCGTTGAGCGGGGTGCTGTCCTGATTGACGCGAGTTCCGGGATAGGGCATGAAGAACTCGCCCATGTCCGACCCCAGCCGCACCGCGGCCTTGGCATTGTTGGCTTCCGCACTGGCGTAGAGCTTTTGGTCCAGGCGGCCCATCACGATGCGGGTGTCGTTGGCCACCGCCGGCGGTTGGTCGGGCATCGGCGGCGGGCCGGTGACCTTGCTCAACAGTGCCGAACCGTAATCGAGGTGCGAAGCGTCCGACTCGACCCAGCCGCCGGGCAGGACGTAGCTGAATCCCCCGACAGCGTTGGTGATCCGGCCGGCATTCGGGTCAGCCGGTGGCGGCGGTGGCGCGTTGGGGTCCACCGGTGGCGGCGGTACCACATTCGGGGCCTGGCCGGGCGGCGGTGGGGCCGCGTTCGGCGCCTGGCCGGCCGGCGGTGGGGCCGCGTTGGGATCACCCGGTGCCGGTTGCCCGTTCGGCGCCGGGGCGTTCGGCGCACCGGGCGGGGCTGCGACCGGGCTTGGCGGGACCGGGGTCGGCACCTCGGGATCGGCGTTCGAGGTTGCCGGGAACGCGATTGCGAGGACGCTGGCTCCGGTCACCGTGGTGATCGCCAGCGTCGTCCACAGTCCTTTGCGACGGGTCGAGGTCGGATCCACCTGCTCCATGGCGACGAACCTACCGTGTTACCGCTGTGACGCAAGGATGCTTTGCGACTAATGCAGCGCGGATTTACCGATGTTGCCAATGTGCAATCTTCTCCCGCCCGCCCGACGCGGGGAAAGGAGTGGCTCACCGCGCAACTGGATGCAGTGTCACTTCGTGGGCCTTCACCGAAAACCACACCCGATCGCCAGGTGCCAACAGCAGCTCCGAAGCGGCATCGACGGTGATCTCGGCGGCCAGGCCGGGCGCACCGTCGGGTTGCTGGGCCCCACGCACCAACACCGCCGGCCCACGGATATCCATCTCCGCCACGGTGACCTCGACGGTATTGCGGGGGCTGCCGTGCGGCTGGTCGCGGTAGACGGCTACCGCCGTCGGCGGGAACACCGCTATCGCACGACACCCGGAAGGGAACGGTTGGTCAGTCGCCAACGGGGTGGCATACCAGCGCTCGCCGGAGCTTGCGTGCAGCAAGCCGTCGCGGTCGACAGTCCCGTTTACCAGGTTGATCCCCGCGATGCGGGCGCCGAAATGACTGCGCGGCGCGGTGAGAACGTCGGGCACCGGGCCGCTTTCGGCGATCTTGCCGGCCTCGAGCACCAGGACGCGATCGGCCAGCGTGAACACGTCCAGCAGGTCGTGGGTGACCAGGACCGCGGCACAGCCGATACGAGTGATGACCTTGCGTAACACCGCCCGGATCGCCGCCGCCGCTGCGACGTCGAGCCCGGCCAACGGCTCGTCGAGCAACAGCACGTCGGGTTCAGCCGCCAGCGCGCGGGCGATCGCCACCCGCTGGGCCTGCCCGCCGGAGAGCTGACGCGGTTTCCGCTCGGCAAAGCGCTCGGCGTCCACCTCGCGCAGCCAACGCAGTGCCGTCGCCGATTCGGCGGCACGAGCCGAGCGCAATCTCGGTCGCCGACTGTGCGGGCCGAAGGCCACATTGGCCGCCACGCTCAGGTGCGGGAACAGCAATGCCTCTTGCAGCAGCAGGCCGACCCGGCGGTCGTGGGTCGCCACATTTATCCCGGCTGCGGTGTCGGTCAGGACCCGATTCCCCAGCCGCACCATCCCGCGGTCGGGTCGAAGTAGCCCCGCGATGACGTGCAGGACGGTCGATTTGCCCGCGCCATTGGGACCGAGGACTGCGAGCACTTCGCCCGCGGATACACAGAACTCCACGTCCACGTGACGATCCGCGACGACCGCGCGCAGCTGGAGTTCGCTCACGGTTACCTGCTGTCGGTCCCGGTCAGCCGGCGAGCGCCCAACCCCAGCACCACCAGCGCCGCCACCACCACCAGCAGGATCGACAGCGCCACCGCGGCGTCGGCGTCGGTCACCCGTTGCAGGTAGATCTCCAGCGGCAGCGTGCGGGTCACCCCCCGCCGGGACCCGGCGAACGTCAGTGTGGCGCCGAACTCGCCCAGCGAGCGGGCGAAGGCCAGCACCGCCCCCGACGCCACGGCCGGCAACAGCAGCGGCAGGGTGACACGCCACCAGACGATGCTGGGGCGTGCACCCAAAGTCGCGGCCACCAACTCGAAATCGGCCCCCGCGGTACGCGCGGCGCCCTCGAGCGAGATCACCAGGAACGGAAGGGAGACGAAGGTCTGGGCCAGCACCACGGCGGTGGTGCTGAACGCGATGCTGACGCCGGCGGCTTCCAGATACCGGCCGAGCAATCCAAGCCTGCCGAAGGCGTACAACAGCGCGATTCCGCCCACCACCGGCGGCAGCACCAGGGGCAGCAGGATCAGCGGCCGGAGCAACCGGATCAGCCGCGCCGTGCTGCGCGCCAACACCAATGCCATAGGCACCCCGGCAACGACGCACAGCACCGTGCTGGCGGCGGCGGTCTTCAGGCTGAGCAGCAACGCGGTCCGTGACGACGAACTGGTGATCAGCGACCAGAAATGCGGCCAGTCGACCTTTACCGCGATCGCCAGTAACGGCAGCACCACGAAGACGGTCCCTACCGCCGCCGGCACGTACACCCAGCGGGGCAGATCGATCGGCCGTTGCACGGGCGGCGCTCAGGGTTTCGCGAAGCCGGCCTGGGCCAGGATTTGCTGCCCGGTCGGAGAGGTCACCAGGTCGACGAACTTGTGCGCCTGGCTGGGAAGCGGCGCCTTGTTCAGCACGCCGATGGGATAGACATTCACCGCGCTTGCGGCCTCCGGGAAGTTCACGGTCGCGACTTTGCTGCCAGCGGTCTTGGCGTCGGTGACATAGACCAGTGCGGCGTCGGCCTGCCCACTGGTGACCTTGTTGAGGGCATCGGTCACGCTGAGTTCCTCGCTGACCGGATTGATCCGCACGCCGGTGCTGTCCTCGACGCGGTGGGTCGCCGCCCCGCACGGCACCGGCTGCTGGCAGATCACCACGTTGAGGCCGGGCTTGGCCAGATCGGCGAAGGATCCGATCTTCTTCGGGTTGCCCGGCGCGGTGACGATGACCAACGTATTGGCGGCGAAGTTCGTCGGGTCGCCGGTCAACAAGCCGGCCTTACTGACGATGTCCATCTGGGCGGTGTCGGCCGAGGCGAAGACGTCGGCCGTAGCGCCTTGCGTCAACTGAGTCGCCAGGTCGGACGAGCCGGCGAACTCGAATTCGACGCCGGCGCCCTGGTTTTGGGTCTTGAACTGCTGGCCGATCTGGGTGAACGCCTGCTTGAGCGACGCCGCCGCGAACACCACAACCTTGCCCGACGCCTGGCCGGCTGAGGGTGACTTCGAACTGCACCCGATCAGGCCCACCATCAGCATCGTCGAAACCACACCGGCCAGGATCCCGATCCGACGCATGGATGCACCCTAGCCCGCCGATGATGCGGTCCGCTCGCGGTTGAATCGCCGCAAGCAAGTGACGTCGGAATAGTTACCCAAATGATCCGCGCGTCGCGTCGGTGAAAGTTTCGCCGAGTAGCTACTGTCCAGTAACATACGTGCGGATCAATGCCATAACGCGCGTGAACACGAGGAGGGCATGGCAGTGGAGGTGCTGGTTACCGGCGGAGACACAGAACTGGGGCGCACGGTGGCCGAGGGCTTCCGCGATGACGGCCACAAAGTGACCCTCGTGGGCGCACGCAAGAGCGACCTGGAGGTCGCCGCCAAGGAACTAGAGGTCGAGGCGATCGTCTGCGACACCACCGACCCGGTCAGCCTGGAAGAGGCGCGTCCGCTGTTCCCCCATCATCTGGACACCATCGTCAACGTGCCGGCACCCATCTGGGAAGCCGGCGACCCGCGCACCTACTCGATCGCCGACACGGCCGACGCCTGGCGCCATGCCCTTGACGCCACGGTGCTTTCGGCGGTGTTGACCGTGCAGACCGTGGGCGATCACCTGCGCTCGGGCGGCTCCATCATCAGTCTGGTGCCCGAGAACCCGCCGGCCGGCAGCGTCGACGCCGCTATCAAGGCGACGCTGGCGAGCTGGACTGCCGGGCAGGCAAGCATTTTCGGCACCCGCGGGATCACGGTCAACGTCGTGGCGGGCGGACGCAGCGCCGAGGCCGGCTACGACGGGCTGTCCCGCACACCGGCGCCGGTGGCCGCGGAGGCCGCCCGGTTGGCGCTGTTCTTGACCACGTCAGCGGCTCGCCACATCACCGGCCAGACGTTGCACGTGAGCCACGGCGCGCTGGCCCGTTTCGCCTGAGGCGTAACGCGCACCCGTTGCCCGCCCTTCTCCCAGACCGGGCCGATGGCTACGGTGATTCTCGTGGCTATTCGACTCGGTCTGCAGATCCCCAACTTCTCCTACGGCACCGGGGTTGAGCAACTCTTCCCCACTGTCATCGCCCAAGCCCAAGAGGCCGAATCCGCCGGATTCGACTCGGTTTTCGTGATGGACCACTTCTACCAACTACCGATGTTGGGATCGCCCGATCAGCCGATGCTGGAGGCATACACCGCCTTGGCGGCGCTGGCCACCGCGACCGAGCGGGTCCAGCTGGGCACCTTGGTGACCGGCAATACCTATCGAAACCCCGCGCTGCTCGCGAAGACCATCACCACGCTTGACGTGGTAAGCCAGGGCCGAGCGATCTTGGGGATCGGTACCGGGTGGTTCGAGCTCGAGCACGATCAGTTGGGCTTCGAATTCGGCACCTTCACCGACAGGTTCAACCGGCTCGACGAGGCCCTGCAGATCATTCTGCCGATGATCAGGGGCGAGCGGGCCACCTTCTCGGGCAAGTGGTACCAAACCAGCGAGGCGTTCGCCAACCCCCGCTTCCGCGACCGCATTCCGCTGATGATCGGCGGTAGCGGCGAGAAGAAGACAATCCCGCTTGCCGCACGGCATTTCGACCACCTCAACGTGATCGCGGGCTTCGACGAGCTGGCCGGCAAGCTGGACGCGGTGCGCCGGTCCTGCGACGCGGTGGGCCGTGACCCCGCCACCCTGGAAACCAGCACGCTCATCACCGTGCTGATCGACGAGAATGCCAAGCCCGACCAGGTTCCCGCGGAGATGACGCAGCGCATGGTGGCCGGCACCCCGGATTCGGTCGCCGATCAGATCAAAACGAAGGTGATCGACGCGGGCGTCGACAGCGTGATCATCAACTTGCCTTTCTACACACCCGGCGTCGTCCAGGCGGCCGGTGAAGCGCTGCGCCCGCTCGTAGGTCTGTAGCCTGTCCAGGCCTTTCACGTCACGGCAAACAGGTCGCGCGCGGGCATGACCAGAATCACGTCGAGCGACCAGCAGTGATACTGGCGATGTGTTTGATTACACATGTTGCCAGTTAGGTTTGGGGGTATTCGCCTGACTAGCGTGGTAACTGATCGCAGTCGCGCGTCCAGAAGCCCTCGTCAGGAGCAGCGGAAACATGAGCCCCCAGCCAGGAACCACAGCTGGACCGGAGCGTCGTCACCAGGTCGTCATCATCGGCTCCGGGTTCGGCGGACTGAACGCGGCCAAGAAGCTCAAGCACGCCAACGTCGACATCAAACTGATCGCCCGTACCACGCACCACCTGTTCCAGCCGTTGCTGTACCAAGTGGCGACGGGCATTGTGTCCGAAGGCGACATCGCACCGCCCACCCGGGTGGTGCTGCGCAGACAGCGCAACGTCCAGGTGTTGCTCGGGGACGTCACCCATATCGATCTGGACGGCAAGTACGTGGTGTCGGACTTGCTGGGACACACCTACGAAACGCCTTACGACAGCTTGATTATCGCCGCCGGCGCCGGCCAGTCGTATTTCGGTAACGACCATTTCGCCGAGTTCGCACCGGGCATGAAGTCGATCGACGATGCACTCGAGGTGCGGGGGCGGATCTTGAGTGCGTTCGAACAGGCCGAGCGTTCTCGTGATCCGGAACGGCGAGCCAAGCTGCTGACGTTCACCGTGATCGGCGCCGGCCCCACCGGCGTCGAAATGGCCGGGCAGATAGCGGAATTGGCGACGTACACGTTGAAAGGTTCGTTCCGGCATATCGATTCGACGAAGGCGCGGGTGATCCTGCTCGATGCCGCTCCGGCCGTGTTGCCGCCATTCGGCGAGAAGCTGGGTCAGCGCGCGGCGGCCCGGCTGGAGAAGATGGGCGTGGAGATCCAGCTGGGGGCGATGGTCACCGACGTCGACCGCAACGGGATCACCGTCAAGGACTCCGACGGCACCATCAGGCGTATCGAATCTGCTTGCAAGGTATGGTCTGCCGGCGTTTCAGCCAGCCCGCTGGGCCGCGACTTGGCCGATCAGTCATCCGTCGAACTGGACCGCGCCGGCCGCGTCAAGGTGCTACCGGACCTGTCCGTTCCCGGCCACCCCAACGTGTTCGTCATCGGTGATCTGGCCGCCGTCGAAGGAGTGCCGGGCGTCGCGCAGGGTGCCATTCAGGGCGCCAAGTATGTCGCCAGCACGATCAAGGCGGAGCTCGGCGGCGCCAACCCTGCCGACCGGGAACCCTTCCAGTACTTCGACAAAGGCTCCATGGCCACGGTGTCGCGGTTTTCCGCGGTGGCCAAGATCGGCCCGGTCGAGTTCAGTGGTTTGTTCGCCTGGTTCGCCTGGCTGGTCCTGCACCTGGTCTACCTGGTCGGGTTCAAGACCAAGATCAGCACGCTGCTGTCCTGGACGGTGACGTTCCTGAGCACCCGACGGGGTCAGCTCACCATCACCGAGCAGCAGGCGTTCGCCCGCACCCGGCTCGAACAGTTGGCGGTGGTCGCCGCGGAAACGAAGCGGCCCGCCAGGCGAGCCAGCTAGCCGGTCAACCTGCCGTGCGCGGCCGCCGTCAGCCTTCGCGTAGTTCGAGGTTTTGCAGTCGCACCTGACCGCGGGCGATCACCCGGTCGTCGCTGTCGGTGATGGTGACCAACCACAGTTGCTGGCTGCGGCCGCGGTGAATCGGCTCGACGCTGCCGTAGACCATGCCCGAGCCGATGGAGCGCAGAAAGTCGGTGTTGTTGTTGACGCCCACCACATTTCCGCCGCCGCGGGTGGCCAACCAGGTGTAGGCGGCCACGCTGGCCATGCTTTCGATCATCGAGCAGTAAACGCCGCCGTGTACCAGACCCATCGGTTGCAACAGCTTGGGCGTCACCTCGAGCTGGGCGCGGGCCCCGTCGGGGCTGAGTTCGGTGAATTGCAGCCCGATTTCGCGGTCGAACGGCGCGGAGAAGTCCGGCGGGAGGATCGTTTTCTGCGGCTCTGGCACGTCCATGTGTCTACACCATCGCTCGGCTGAACCCGCTCGCGGCGTAATGGCTTGAAAAACGGCTGAGCCCCGTGCCAGTGGCACGGGGCTCGCCGATCGAGTAGACCGGGGGTCGCTGCAGCCCTCAGGACTCTCACACGGTCCGTTATCGCTCGACTCGATCAGCATAGGGAAGGCTGCCCTAAGTTCGCAAGGGGTATTGTTCTTTGTGTTCGCGGTGGGGGCGCGGACGGCCGGCCGACACAGTCTTTTGTCAGCTTTCCGTACGACCGCCGGTAGTAACCCGGAGTACGCTAGTTTCGACGTTCAGGAGATGACGAACTATGGCCAAACTGACACGGCTGGGGGATCTGGAACGGGCCGTCATGGACCATCTGTGGTCCACGCCCGAGCCGCAGACCGTCCGCCAGGTCCACGAGGCCTTGTCGGCGCAGCGCGATCTTGCCTACACCACGATCATGACCGTGCTGCAACGGTTGGCCAAGAAAAACCTGGTCTCCCAGATCCGCGACGACCGGGCACACCGGTACGCACCCGTGCATGGCCGCGACGAGCTGGTCGCCGGGCTCATGGTGGACGCGCTGGCCCAGGCCGAAGATTCCGGGGGCAGACAGGCCGCGCTGGTGCACTTCGTCGAGCGTGTCGGTGCCGACGAGGCGGAGGCGCTTCGGCGTGCTCTGGCCGAACTGGAAGCCAATCAACGCAATAACTCGCCATCTGCTGGCGCTGCCCCGGAGGGCTGAGGGACACTACTAGTGTGTCCGCGCTGGCTTTCACCATCCTCGCGGTGCTGCTAGCCGGCCCGGCGCCGGCCATGTTGGCACGCGCGCACTGGCCGCTGCGCGCTCCCCGCGCCGCCATGGTGCTGTGGCAAGCCGTCGCGCTGGCCGCGGTGCTGTCGGCGTTCAGCGCCGGTATCGCCATCGCCACCCGTTTGCTCATGCCCGGCCGCGACGGGCGGCCCACGGCCAGCATCGTCGGCGCCGCTGACCGTCTCGGATGGCCGCTGTGGGCGGCATACATCGGCGTATTCACGCTGACCGTGCTGGTCGGGGCCCGACTGATGGTTGCCGTCATTCGGGTGGCCATCGCCAACCGGAAAAGACGAGCCCACCACCGAATGGTGGTAGACCTGGTCGGAGTCGGCCACGGGGCGGCGCTGTCCCAGCCCTGCGCGCGCACACGCGATCTCCGCGTATTGGACGTTCCGCAACCGCTCGCCTACTGCCTGCCGGGCGTGCGCAGCCGGGTGGTGGTCAGCGAAGGAACGTTGAGCACGCTGGCCGACGCCGAAGTGGAGGCGATCCTCACCCACGAGCGCGCCCATCTGCGGGCGCGGCACGACCTGGTGCTGGAAGCCTTCACGGCCGTGCACGCGGCATTCCCCCGGCTGGTCCGCAGCGCCAACGCGCTCGGCGCGGTCCAGCTCCTCGTCGAGCTGCTCGCCGACGACGCCGCCGTGCGCGCCGCGGGTCGCGCTCCCCTGGCCCGCGCCCTGGTTGCGTGCGCATCGGGGCGGGCCCCGTCGGGCGCGCTGGCAGCCAGCGGCCCCAGCACGGTGCTGCGGGTGCGCCGGCTAGGCGGACGCGGCAACAGCCCGCTGCTGTCGGCGACCGCATACCTGGCCGCGGCGGCGGTATTCGTGGTGCCCACCGTCGCGCTGGCCGTGCCATGGCTCACCGAACTGGAACGCTTGTTCAACTTCTGACACCGTCGAGAACCGATCACCCCGGGCGCTGAACTGTTCGCTGTGCCACAGTGTCACCGAAAGCTTTTGACGAAATATTCTCCGAATTGAGAGGCGAAAACATGTCGGACACTCACTCGGATCCCAAGACCGGCACCGCGCAGATCGGCGTCACGGGGCTGGCCGTGATGGGTTCTAACATCGCCCGCAACTTCGCCCGGCACGGCTACACCGTGGCGCTGCACAACCGCTCGATCGCCAAAACCGATGCGCTGCTCAAGGAACACGGTGACGAGGGCAAGTTCGTGCGCTCGGAGACCATCGCGGAATTCTTGGACGCACTGGAAAAGCCGCGGCGGGTGCTCATTATGGTCAAGGCCGGCGACCCGACCGATGCGGTGATCAACGAACTCGCCGACGCCATGGAAGAGGGCGACATCATCATCGACGGCGGCAACGCCCTCTACACCGACACCATCCGCCGCGAGAAAGCGATGCGCGAGCGCGGCCTGCACTTCGTCGGCGCCGGGATCTCCGGCGGTGAAGAAGGGGCGCTCAACGGCCCGTCGATCATGCCCGGGGGCCCGGCCGAGTCGTACAAGTCGCTCGGCCCGCTGCTCGAGGAGATCTCCGCACACGTCGACGGCGTACCGTGCTGCACCCACATCGGTCCCGACGGCGCCGGCCACTTCGTCAAGATGGTGCACAACGGAATCGAGTATTCCGACATGCAGCTGATCGGCGAGGCGTACCAGCTGTTGCGCGACGGCCTGGGCAAGACCGCGCCCGAGCTCGCCGACGTGTTCGCCGAGTGGAACAAGGGCGACCTGGACAGCTTCCTGATCGAGATCACCGCGGAGGTGCTGCGCCAAACAGACGCCAAGACCGGCAAGCCGCTGGTGGACCTGATCCTCGACGAGGCCGAGCAGAAGGGCACCGGCCGCTGGACGGTGAAGTCGGCGCTCGACCTCGGCGTGCCGGTAACCGGTATCGCCGAGGCGGTGTTCGCCCGCGCCCTGTCCGGCTCGGTCGCCCAGCGCAAGGCCACCACCGGCCTGGTCTCCGGTCGGCTCGGCGAAAAGCCCAGCGACGCAACCCAGTTCATCCACGATGTGAGCAAGGCGCTGTACGCCTCGAAGATCATCGCCTACGCACAGGGCTTCAACCAGATCCAGGCGGGCAGCGCCGAATACGACTGGGGCATCACCCCCGGCGACATGGCGACGATCTGGCGCGGCGGCTGCATCATCCGGGCCAAATTCCTCAACCGCATCAAAGAGGCCTTCGACGACGACGCCGACCTGCCGAGCCTGCTCGTGGCCCCCTACTTCCGCAGCGCCATCGAAGATTCGATCGACAGCTGGCGTCGCGTCGTGGTGAAGGCCACCGAACTGGGCATCCCAATACCGGGCTTCTCTTCGGCGCTGTCCTACTACGACGCACTGCGCACCGAGCGGTTGCCCGCTGCCCTCACCCAGGGCTTGCGGGACTACTTCGGCGCACACACCTACGGCCGCATCGATGAGGACCCGGACAAGCGCTTCCACACCCTGTGGAGCGGAGATCGCACCGAGGTGCCCGCGTAGCCGGGCACATCAGACGGTTTTGAAGGGGGCTTGAGTTGGTGGGGCGACTGCGATGAGGTTTCTCGACGGGCACCGGCCCGGATACGACTTGACCTACAACGACGTGTTCGTGATGCCGAACCGTTCGGAGGTTGCGTCGCGCTTTGACGTCGACCTGTCCACCGGCGACGGCTCGGGCACCACGATTCCGGTGGTGGTGGCCAACATGACCGCGGTGGCGGGGCGTCGGATGGCTGAGACGGTAGCGCGGCGCGGCGGCCTGGTGATCCTGCCGCAGGACCTCCCGATCACCGTGGTGCAACAGACCGTGGAGTTCGTCAAGAGCCGCGACCTGGTTCTCGACACCCCAGTGGTGCTCGGGCCCGACGATTCGGTGTCCGACGCGACGGCACTGATCCACAAGCGTGCGCACGGCGTCGCGGTGGTGGCCTTCGAGGGCCGTCCCCTCGGTCTGGTGAGCGAATCGTCGTGCCTGGGCGTGGATCGCTTCACCCGGGTGCGCGACGTCGCGATCACCGACTTCGTCAGCGCTCCGGTCGGCACCGAGCCGCGCAAGGTTTTCGATCTGCTCGAGCAGGCGCCCATCGGTGTCGCGGTGATGACGAACGCCGACGGCACGCTGGCCGGGGTGTTGACCCGCACCGGCGCCATCCGCGCCGGACTGTACACCCCGGCGGTGGACGTGCACGGCCGGCTGCGGGTGGGCGCGGCCGTCGGCATCAACGGCGACGTCGGAGCCAAGGCACGATCGCTGGTCGAGGCCGGTATCGACGTGTTGGTGATCGACACGGCGCACGGGCATCAGGTCAAGACGCTCGAGGCGATCAAAACCGTCGCGGGACTGCAGCTGGGTGTGCCGCTGGTGGCGGGCAACGTGGTCTCGGCGGAAGGCACCCGCGATCTGCTGGGCGCCGGGGCGGACATCGTCAAGGTCGGCGTCGGACCGGGCGCGATGTGCACCACCCGGATGATGACCGGTGTCGGCCGCCCGCAATTCTCAGCAGTCGTCGAATGTGCCTCGGCGGCAAGGGAATTGGGCGGGCACGTGTGGGCCGACGGCGGCATCCGGCACCCGCGGGACGTGGCGCTGGCGCTGGTCGCCGGGGCATCCAACGTGATGATCGGGTCGTGGTTCGCCGGCACTTACGAGTCGCCCGGCGACCTGATGCGCGACCGGGACGACCAGCCGTACAAGGAGAGCTACGGCATGGCGTCCAAACGGGCCGTGGTGGCACGCAGCGGCGCGGAGACTGCGTTCGACCGTGCCCGCAAGGCGCTGTTCGAGGAAGGTATTTCGACGTCGCGGATGGGTCTGGATCCGGCCCGCGGCGGTGTCGAGGATCTGCTCGATCACATCACCTCGGGCGTGCGCAGCACCTGCACGTATGTCGGTGCCGCCGACCTTGCCCAGTTGTACGAACGGGTGGTGGTCGGGGTGCAATCGACCGCGGGCTTCGCCGAAGGGCATCCGCTGCCGCAGGGTTGGTGACAAGGCGGACGGGATGACGCCCGATTACCACGGTTACGAGTCGCTGGTCGGGGCTTCCAACGTGTAGAGCGCCATGCGCCGGTTCGTCGTGTCATGTTCGCCGAGGAACTTGCAGCCGGCGTACTCGCACAACCTGCGCGCGGTGGTGTTGCGGTGATCGGGATCGAACATGACCCGGCGACACCGCGGTTCCAGCGAAAAGATGCTGGCCACGATCCGGGGCAAGAGCATCGGCCCCAGGCCCCGGTTCACCAGTTTCAGGTCGGCGATCGCGGCGTGCAACCCCAGGTCGAAGGGCTCTGCGTCGTAATGGCGGGAAATCAAATCCTTTGCGCCCCAGTATAATTCGAAGTAGGCGCAATCTGTGCCCCGGATGCTGCCCAGCAATGGCAGGGAATACGTGCCATCCAGCTGAGCGCTCAGGTGCTGCCGCCACCGCGGCACCGGCCAGTCGTATTCCCAAGTCTTGGCCAAATGCGGGCGGTTCATCCACTCGGCCACCATGTCCGCGTCCTCGAGCCGCGCCACCCGGATGGCGAAGGGCGGATCCAGGGTCGGCGCCGGCGGCCGGGGAATGCGTGCCACCTCATCGGAGATGTCGAAGCGTTCGCGTGGCAGAACAGGAATGGACGGCGTCAAAGCGTCGGGCATAGTGTGCGGAGCCTACCTGAGTAAGGGTAGGCAACCCATACTTGGCTCGGGGTGGTGGCCGATTCGGGGGCGCGACCGGCGGGCGGCGTCGCTTGGCCGCGGCCCGGGCTAGCATAAAACAGCAAAGGCGGAAGCAGTCCACGTCCGCTCGGCTACCAGGCAGCGAAAGGATCGACGTGCCGCAGGCACCCGCGCAGGCCATCGGCTTGCGGGCGCACGGGCCGTCCGATGAGCCGCCCGAAACGGAGCCTCCCCCGGCGCCCGCGCTGCGCATCAAGCCTTCGCCCTCAGCCGTCCGGCGGCATAGTTCATGAACGTCACCGCCGCCGTGATCAGCGTTGTGGCGATCGCGGTACTCATCTTCGGCAACGCCATCTTCGTCGCCGCGGAATTCTCGCTGACCACTTTGGACCGCAGCGCCGTCGAGGCGAACGCCCGCGGCGGCGGACGCCGCGACCGCTGGATCCGCCGCGCACACCACCGGCTGTCGTTTCAACTGTCCGGTGCTCAGCTGGGCATCTCGGCCACCACGCTGGCGGCCGGTTACCTGACCGATCCGATGGTGGAGGACTTGCCACATCCGTGGCTGGACGCCATCGGCATTTCCGACCAGGTCGGTGACGCGGTCATGGCGTTCCTGGTGCTGGTGATCGTGACGTCGATATCGATGGTGTTCGGCGAGCTCGTCCCGAAATACCTGGCGGTGGCCCGGCCCCTGTCCACGGCCCGTGCCGTCGTCAGCGTCCAGCTGTTGTTCTCGCTGCTGCTCACCCCGGCGATCCGGCTGACCAACGGCGCGGCCAACTGGATCGTTCGCCGGCTGGGAGTCGAACCCGCAGAAGAACTCCGGTCGGCCCGGTCGCCGCAAGAGCTGTTGTCGTTGGTGCGCTCGTCGGCGCGCAGCGGCGCCCTGGACGCAGCCACAGCGGCGCTGGTGCGGCGATCGCTGCAGTTCGGAGCCCTGAGCGCCGAGGAGCTGATGACGCCGCGCTCCAAGATCGTGGCGTTGCAGACCGACGATACGGTCGCCGACCTGGTGACCGCGGCTGCCGACTCCGGGTTCTCCCGCTTCCCCATCGTCGACGGTGACCTCGACGAGACGGTCGGCATCGTGCACGTCAAGCAGGTGTTCGCCATTCCGCGGGCCGCGCGTGCGTACACCCGGCTGATCACGGTGGCGCAACCCGTGCCGGTGGTGCCGTCAACGCTGGACGGCGACGCGGTGATGGCCGAGATTCGGGCCAACAGCCTGCAAACCGCGCTGGTCGTCGACGAGTACGGCGGCACCGCGGGCATGGTGACCGTCGAGGACCTGATCGAAGAGATCGTCGGCGATGTCCGCGACGAGCACGACGACGCGACTCCGGACGTGGTGCCCGCCGGCACCGGCTGGCGGGTGTCTGGTCTGCTGCGCATCGATGAGGTGGCCGCCGCCACCGGTTTTCGGGCGCCGGAAGGCCCCTATGAGACGATCGGCGGCCTGGTGCTGCGCGAGATCGGTCACATTCCGGTGGCCGGGGACACGGTCAAGCTGCCCACGCTGGACGCCGACGGTCTGCTGGACGCGGTGACATGCTGGCAGGCAACGGTGATCCGGATGGACGGTCGCCGGATCGACCTGCTCGAACTCAACGAATTAAGCGGTCACGGCCAGGTTTCCGCGGCGGGGAGCCACCGATGAGCGACGCCATAAGCCTACTGCTGGCGTGCTTTCTGATCGGGGTCAACGCATTCTTCGTCGGGGCCGAGTTCTCGCTGATCTCGGCGCGGCGCGACCGTCTCGAGGCGCTCGCCGAACAGGGCAAAGCGGCTGCGGTCACGGTCATCCGGGCCGGAGAGCAACTGCCGTCCATGCTGGCCGGCGCCCAGTTGGGCGTCACGGCCGCGTCACTGCTGCTCGGGCGGATAGGCGAGTCGGCGGTGTCCAATCTGTTGCGAACAGCGTTGGGGCTGACCGCAATTCACCCGACGCTGCTGCACACGCTGTCGTTCGCGATCGCGCTGGTGATCGTGGTGACGCTGCACGTGCTGCTGGGCGAGATGGTGCCGAAGAACATCGCACTGGCCGGCCCGGAGCGCACCGCGATGCTGCTCGTCCCGCCGTACCTGGCCTACGTGCGCGCCGCCCGGCCGTTCATCGTGTTCTACAACAAATGCGCCAACGTGGTGGTGCGTGCGTTCGGCGTCGAACCCAAAGACGAGCTGGAGATCACAGTCTCCCCCGTCGAACTGAGCGAGATGATCGCCGAATCCGAGTCAGAAGGCTTGCTGGACCGCGAGGAACGCACCCGGCTCACCAGGGCGCTGCAAATTCGCCACCGGGTGGTCGGGGATGTCGCCGTCCCCCTCGAAAGCGTGCACGCGGTGCCGGTGGCCGCGGCGGGCTCGGGCCCGACGGTGGGGGCGGTCGAGCAGGCCCTGGCCCAGACTGGCTATTCACGTTTCCCGGTGGCAAGCGTCAGCGGCAGCTTCCTCGGATATCTGCACATCAAGGACGTGCTCACGCTCGACGACGATCCTGCGACGGTGATCGATCTGGCGATGGTGCGGCCGCTGCCCCGGCTGTCCAGATCGCTGCCGCTGGCCGATGCCCTCTCCCGGATGCGCCGCAGCAACAGCCATCTCGCGTTGGTGACCGACGAAAGTGGAGCCGTGGTGGCCATGGTGGCGATGGAAGACCTGGTTGAAGACCTCGTCGGGACCATGCGGGATGCCTAGCGATACTGGCCGCCCGGTGCGACGATGCGCAGCCGTATGATCTTTCACGGCTACCAGTTAAGAAAGTGCTGGGGGCAGAGGACCGCCGCGCGAATATGCGTTGCTGGAACCAGTTCCCGGTACTCGCCGCAGCGTCATTCTTGGGGCTGTCAGCGCGGTCTGACCTGCGTCTGCCGGATCGGGCGAATAACGCTCGGGGCGCTGCGCTCGGTAGGCTTATGACATTGCCAATCTGGCCCGACGATGGTCCAGGGCGGCCCGTGACGGAGGAGAATCATGACTGATCGCGTGTCGGCGGGGAACTTGCGCGTCGCCAAAGTGCTCTACGACTTCGTGAACAACGAGGCGTTGCCCGGCACCGACATCGACCCGGATAGTTTCTGGGCAGGCGTCGACAAGGTGGTCACCGACCTCACCCCGCAGAACCAGGATTTGCTGAAGCGGCGCGACGACCTGCAGGCCCAGATCGACAGGTGGCACCGAAACCGCGTCATCGCACCGCTCGACGTCGACGAGTACCGCGAATTCCTCACCGAAATCGGCTATCTGTTACCCGAACCTGACGACTTCACCATCTCGACCTCCGGCGTCGACGACGAGATCACCACGACCGCCGGCCCGCAGTTGGTGGTGCCGGTGCTCAACGCCCGGTTCGCGCTGAACGCCGCCAACGCCCGGTGGGGCTCGCTGTACGACGCCCTCTATGGCACCGACGTCATTCCCGAGGATGACGGCGCCGAAAAAGGCTCGAGCTACAACAAGGTGCGCGGCGACAAGGTGATTGCCTACGCTCGCAAGTTCCTCGACGAAGCGGTGCCACTGGAATCCGGGTCGTGGGCCGACGCGACGGGGCTCAGTGTCGAAGAGGGCGCGCTCAAGGTCACCACCGCCGACGGTTCCGTCGGCCTGGCCAGCCCGGAGAAGTTCGCCGGCTACACCGGCGAACTGGGCTCCCCCCACTGGTCGGTCTTGCTGGCCAATCACGGACTGCACATCGAGATCCTGATCGACCCCGACTCTCCGGTCGGCAAGACCGACGCCGCAGGCATCAAGGATGTGATCCTGGAATCGGCCGTCACCACGATCATGGATTTCGAGGACTCGGTGGCCGCAGTCGACGCCGACGACAAGGTGCTCGGCTACCGCAACTGGCTCGGCCTGAACAGGGGCGACCTGTCCGAGGAGGTCGACAAGGACGGCAAGACCTTCACCCGGGTGCTCAACGAGGACCGCACCTACAAGACACCCGACGGCGAGGGTGAGCTGACGCTGCCCGGCCGCAGCCTGCTGTTCGTGCGCAACGTCGGTCACCTGATGACCAACGACGCGATCGTGGACGCCGAGGGCAACGAGGTGTTCGAAGGCATCATGGACGCGCTGTTCACCGGCCTGACCGCGATCCACGGCCTCAAGACCGGTGAGGCGAACGGCCCGCTGGCCAACAGCCGCACCGGGTCCATCTACATCGTCAAGCCCAAGATGCACGGACCCGACGAGGTCGCCTACACCTGCGAGCTGTTCAGCCGCGTCGAAGACGTGCTGGGCCTGCCGCAGGGCACCCTCAAGGTCGGCATCATGGACGAAGAACGGCGCACCACCGTCAACTTGAAGGCCTGCATCAAGGCCGCGGCCGACCGGGTGGTGTTCATCAACACCGGTTTCCTGGACCGCACCGGCGACGAGATCCACACGTCGATGGAAGCCGGTCCGATGATCCGCAAGGGCGCGATGAAGAGCACCGCCTGGATCAAGGCCTACGAGGACGCCAACGTCGACATCGGACTGGCGGCCGGCTTCAAGGGCAAGGCCCAGATCGGTAAGGGGATGTGGGCGATGACCGAGCTGATGGCCGACATGGTCGAGCAGAAGATCGGTCAGCCCAAGGCGGGTGCCACCACGGCGTGGGTGCCCTCGCCGACGGCGGCCACCCTGCACGCGATGCACTATCACTACGTCGACGTGGGCGCCGTGCAGGAGGAGCTCGCCGGCAAGAAGCGCACCACGATCGACGAGTTGCTGACCATTCCGCTGGCCAAGGAACTGGCCTGGGCTCCCGAGGAGATCCGCGAAGAGGTCGACAACAACTGCCAGTCCATCCTGGGCTACGTGGTGCGCTGGGTCGCGCAGGGAGTCGGCTGCTCGAAGGTGCCCGACATTCACGACGTGGCGCTCATGGAAGACCGTGCCACGCTGCGGATTTCGAGCCAGCTGCTGGCGAACTGGCTGCGCCACGGGGTGATCACCGAGGAGGACGTGCGGGCCAGCCTGGAGCGGATGGCGCCGCTGGTCGACGAGCAAAACGCCAAGGATGCGGCGTACCTGCCGATGGCGCCCAACTTCGACGACAGCGTGGCCTTCCTCGCCGCCCAGGATTTGATCCTGACCGGAACGCAGCAGCCCAACGGTTACACCGAGCCGATCCTGCATCGCCGTCGGCGTGAGGTGAAGGCACGCGCCGCGCAGTCGAATTGAGCCTGCGGTCAAATCGGGTTCGAACGTGTCATAGTGCCGCTGATGACTAAAATCCGCGCCGAGTTCATGTGATGGATCGACTGATGGATCGACTGAGAGGCCGCGGGCACTGCTATGGGTAGGCACAGTGCGCCCGACCCTGACGACTCCTTGGACGAGCCATCTGGCCGCGACGTCGTCGACGAGCCGTCCCGAGGCGAAGCGGGCCATCCGTACTGGGATGCCGGCGACGAGGAAGCCGATCGCTACTCGGGTGACTATTCGGATGAGCCCGATTATTCGGAAGAGGGTTACTACTCCGACGTAGACAGCGCCACTGACGATTACCCGGAGTTTCCGTCCCGGCAGGCCGCGCCGTCGAGCCTGGAGCCGCCCGCCTCATCACCGTCCCTGTTCCGCGGTGGGCATCGTGGGCTGGCCGATTGGCGGGGCGGGCATCGCAGTGAGGGCGGTCGCCGCGGGGTCAGCATCGGCGTGATCGCGGCGCTGGTCGCCGTCGTCGTGGTGGTCGGGGCGGTGATCCTGTGGAGTTTCTTCGGCGACGCGTTGTCCAAGCGTTCCCACACGGCGGCCGGCCGTTGCGTGGGAGGCCAGGAGACGGTGGCCGTCGTCGCCGATCCCTCGATCGCCGATTCCGTGCAGCAATTGGCCGAAAGCTACAACAAGTCGGCCGGGCCGATCGGCGATCACTGCATGGTGGTAAGCGTCAAGCCGGCCGGTTCTGACGCCGTGCTCAACGGTTTCATCGGCAAGTGGCCCGCGGATTTGGGCGGGCAGCCGGCGCTGTGGATCCCGGGCAGTTCGATTTCCGCCGCGCGCCTCGCCGGGGCCACCGCCCAAAAAACCATCAGCGAGAGCCACTCGCTGGTCACCTCACCGGTGCTGCTGGCCATCCGCCCGGGACTCGCGCCGGCCCTGGCCAACCAGAACTGGGCGGCGCTGCCCGGGCTGCAAACCAACCCGAATGCGTTGGCCGGGTTGAACTTACCCGCGTGGGGGTCGCTCCGTTTGGCGCTGCCGATGAACGGCAACGGAGACGCAGCGTTTCTGGCCGGTGAAGCGGTGGCGGCCGCATCCGTACCGCCCGGCGCCCCGGTGACGCAGGGCACCGGCGCGGTACGCACCTTGCTGAGCGCACAACCCAAGCTGGCCGACAACTCGCTGACAGAGGCGATGAACGCACTGCTGAAGCCTGGCGACCCGGCGACCGCGCCGGTGCACGCGGTGGTGACCACCGAACAGCAACTGTTCCAGCGCGGCCAAACTTTGCCGGACGCCAAGGGCGATCTGGGATTCTGGCTTCCGCCGGGGTCTGCCGCGGTCGCCGACTATCCCACCGTCCTGCTCAGCGGTTCCTGGCTCACCCGGGAACAGGCCTCGGCGGCCAGCGAGTTCGCGCGATTCATGCACAAGTCCGACCAACTGGCCAAGCTGGCGAAAGCGGGCTTCCGCGTCAACGGGGTCAAACCTCCCAGCAGCCCGGTCACGAATTTCCCGCCGCTGCCGGCCGCGCTGTCGGTCGGGGATGACCCGATGCGCGCCACCCTGGCCGAGGCCATGGCGAGCCCGTCGAGCGGACAGGCCACCACCATAATGCTCGACCAGTCGATGCCCGGCCAGGAAGGCGGAAAATCCCGGCTGGCCAACGTGGTCGGCGCGCTGCAGGACAAGATCAAAGCGCTGCCCCCCACCGCGGTGGTGGGGCTGTGGACCTTCGACGGTCACGAGGGCCGGTCGGAAGTGCCGGGCGGGCCGCTTTCCGACCAGGTCAACGGCCAGCCGCGGTCGGCGGCCCTGGCCGCCGCGCTGGACAAGCAATATTCGTCGGGCGGCGGTGCGGTGTCGTTCACCACGCTGCGGCTGCTCTACCAAGAGGCGCAGGCCAATTATCATGCCGGCCAAAACAATTCGATCTTGGTGATCACCGCCGGGCCACACACCGACCAGACCTTGGACGGGCCGGGGCTGCAGGATTTCATCCGCAAGAGTACTGACCCGGCCAAACCCATCGCGGTCAATGTCATTGATTTCGGTGCCGACCCGGACCGGGCGACCTGGGAAGCGGTCGCCCAAATCAGCGGCGGTAGTTATCAGAACCTCGCGACTTCGGCGTCCCCCGACCTCGCGACGGCGGTCAATACCTTTGTGAGCTGACGCCGGCTACGAGGTGACCCGTAAGGAGCGCGATGAGCATCGACTTCGCCCCGGATCCCCAGCTTTATCCGTTTCAGTCGCGCTGGTTCGACAGCTCGCGCGGACGCGTTCACTACGTCGATGAGGGCGACGGCCCGCCAATCCTGTTGTGCCACGGCAATCCGACCTGGAGTTTCCTGTACCGCAACATCATCGTGGCGTTGCGCGACCGGTTCCGTTGCATCGCGCCGGATTACCTCGGCTTCGGGCTCTCGGAGCGACCCGCGGACTTCGGCTACCAGGTCGACGGGCACGCCCAGGTGGTCGGCGAGTTGGTAGATCATCTCGGGCTTGACGACTATCTGACGATGGGCCAGGACTGGGGCGGACCCGTCAGCATGGCGGTCGCCGTGGAGCGTGCCGACCGGGTGCGCGGCATCGTTTTGGGCAACACCTGGTTCTGGCCGGCGGACACGCTCTCGACAAAGGCGTTCAGCCGGATCATGTCCAGTCCCCCGATGCAATACGCCATCCTGCGCCGCAATTTCTTCGTCGAACGACTGATCCCTGCAGGGACACAGCGACGGCCGAGCGCGGCGGTGATGGAGCACTACCGGGCCGTGCAGCCCAGTGCGGAGGCGCGCAAAGGCGTGGCCGAGTTGCCCAAGCAAATCCTGGCCGCCCATCCGCTGCTGGCACGGCTCGCCCGGGAGGTGCCGGCCAAGCTGGGTGCCAAGCCGGCCCTATTGGTGTGGGGGATGAAGGATTTCGCATTCAGGCCGGGCCCGACGATCCCGCGGATGCGCCGGACGTTTCCGGATCACGTCCTTGTCGAGCTGCCCGACGCCAAGCACTTCATCCAGGAGGATGCGCCCGAGCGGATCGCCGCGGCGATCATCGAGCGCTTCGGCTGACCGCCGACCGGACCGGCTCGGCTCGTCGCGAGCGGGTGTGCTCAGCTCACTGCCGGGCCGGGTTACGCATACGCCTCCACCGGCGGGCACGAGCAGACCAGATTGCGGTCGCCGTAAGCGCCGTCGATGCGACGCACTGGCGGCCACACCTTGGGCCGGAACTCCTTGCCCAGCGGATAGGCCGCCTGTTCCCGGGTGTAGGGGTGATCCCAGTCGCTGACCACCAGGCACTCGGCTGTGTGCGGTGCGCCCCGCAGCGGGTTGTCGTCGGCGGGCCACTCCCCCGCACCCACCCGATCGATTTCGCGGCGGATGGCGATCATGGCGTCACAGAACGCGTCGACCTCGGTCAGGCTCTCGCTCTCGGTAGGCTCCACCATCAGCGTGCCGGCGACCGGGAAGCTCATGGTCGGAGCGTGAAAACCGTAGTCCGCCAATCGCTTTGCCACATCGTCGACGGTCACTCCGGTGGACTTGGTGATGCCGCGCAGATCCAGGATGCATTCGTGCGCGACCATCCCGTTGTCGCCGGTGTAGAGCACCGGAAAGTACTCGTCGAGGCGGCGGGCGATGTAGTTCGCCGAGGTGATCGCGGTCAGCGAGGCCGCACGCAATCCTTCGGCGCCCATCATCCTGATGTAGGCCCAGCTGATCGGCAGGATCGAGGCCGACCCATAGGGCGCCGCCGACACGGGATCGCCCTGCGGCAATTCGGGAGCGTGCGGGTGCCCGGGCAGGAACGGCGCCAGATGCGAACGCACCGCCACCGGCCCGACGCCGGGTCCACCGCCGCCGTGCGGAATGCAGAACGTCTTGTGCAGATTCAGGTGGCTGACGTCACCACCGAACTTCCCCGGCCGGGCCAGCCCGACCAACGCGTTGAGGTTGGCGCCGTCGACGTACACCTGGCCCCCGGCGTCGTGCACGGCCGCGCAGATCTCGGCGATGTCATGCTCATAGACGCCGTGCGTGGACGGGTAGGTGATCA
>NZ_LZKU01000216.1 GCF_001672975.1 Mycobacterium sp. 1465703.0 | reverse complement strand
GTCGGCGAGTATCACTTGGGTTTTCTCGCGCGCGCCGGACTGCAGTTCGGCGGCGTGTTGACGCGCCGAGGCCGTGTACGCGCAGGCGCCGGCGGGATCGGAATCGGCGAGAGCGGTCGCGGCCGCCAACACCACCAGCACCGTGTGCACGCGCACCGGAAGCCACTCCCGGCGCTCGTCCACGCCCAGCGAGACGGCCCGGGCCAGTTGCAGCACCGAGCCGGCCAGCAGGGCCACGTGCACGGCCTCGGCGCGTCAACACGCCGCCGAACTGCAGTCCGGCGCGCGCGAGAAAACCCAAGTGATACTCGCCGACGTGGTCAGCGCCTGCGTCGACGACCTGCAACGGGTCATCGATCTTCGGCACAGCTGAGCGGATCAGCGCGAGTCGGCCAGGAACTCCTGAACCAGCTTCCGTGGCGCCTGGGTCAGCCACGCCTCGGTGATCAGCTCCTCGAGGTCGCGTGCCGAGATCGAGGCCAAGTTGACCAGTACCGCGGGATAGCCGTCGAAATGGGGAGTGGTGAAGTACGTTCCGGGATCATCATCGATCAGCGCGAACTTGACACCCTCGTCGGACACCCGGACTCCGAGGATGTCGCCCTCCGGTGGTTGGGAGCCGTTGCGCGCCAGCTCCTCGCGCTCGGAGGGCCGCAGCGGCCGCTCCCAGGCCAGCAATTTCTTGCCGACCCGCCAGTCGTGCGGTGACGGCTCGGAGGTGAGTGCCAGCTCACCAACGATGCGGGCGACCTCGCCCCACGTGGCCACAACACGATTGTGCTCTCGTTTTCGCCGAAGCGCCGTCGGATCGGCAAACGGTGGGGCGCCGGAGATGTCCCGCGGGCCCCATGGCTGGCCGGCATGTGATGAGATCAGCGGTGAGGAGGAGGAAGCGCTTGCCAGCACAACCAGGCGAACCAGGGGCTGGGATCGCCCGGCGGCACCGGGTAACCCACCGCACCGAATACCGCTACTCCGACGTGGTGACCAGCTCTTACGGGCGCGGATTTCTCACCCCGCGCGACTCGCAGCGGCAACGCTGTGTCGCGCATCGGCTGATCGTCGAGCCGGGCCCCGCCGACAGCTCCACCAGTGTGGACACCTACGGCAACGTCAGCTCCTATTTCCATGTCACCGAGCCACACCGCGCGCTGAAGGTGACCAGCGATTCCATCGTCGACGTCTATCCGCCCGGCCCGGATCTGTACACCGACGGGCCGGCGGCCCAGCCGTGGGAGGCGGCGCGGCCGGCCGGGCGCAGCGGGGCGTTGGCGACCGAGTTCACTTTGGACTTGAACCCGCCGGAGATCACCGACGAGATCCGCGAGTACGCGGCGCCCAGCTTCCCAGCCGGGCGTCCGTTGATCGAGGTGTTGCGCGATCTGGCGTCACGCATCTTCACCGACTTCACCTACCGGTCGGGGTCGACGACGATTTCCACCGGAGTCAAAGAGGTTCTGGCCGCCCGAGAAGGGGTATGTCAAGACTTTGCCAGGCTGGCGATCGCCTGCCTGCGAGCCAATGGGTTGGCGGCCAGTTACGTATCCGGGTATCTGGCCACCGACCCGCCACCCGGAAAGGATCGGATGATCGGCATCGACGCCACGCACGCCTGGGCAGCGGTGTGGACTCCTCAGCAGCCCGGCCAATTCGAGTGGTTGGGGCTCGATCCCACCAACGACCAGATGGTCGACGAGCGCTACATCATCGTGGGCCGGGGGCGTGATTACGCGGACGTCCCGCCGTTGCGGGGCATCATCTACACCGACTCGGAGCACAGCGTGATCGACGTCGCGGTCGACGTGGTGCCCTTTGAAGGCGATGTGCTGTATGCGTGACTTCACCTGCCCCAACTGCGGTCAGCGCCTGACCTTCGAGAACTCCACCTGCCTGAACTGCGGTAGTGCGCTGGGATTTTCGCTCGACCAGATGGCGCTGCTGGTGATCTCGGATGACGATGCCACCGAGCACGCCGGCTTCGTGCACTCCAGCGAATACCAACTCTGCGCCAATCTGCTGCTGGCCGAATGCAATTGGCTGGTCCCGGTCAACAACCCCCGGTTGCTGTGCACGTCGTGCGCGCTGACCATCGAGCGACCCAACGACGCCGACACCGTCGGGATGGCGGAATTCGCCCGCGCCGAGGCGGCCAAACGACGGCTGATCGCCGAACTGCACGAGTTGAAGCTGCCGATCGTCGGGCGGGACAAGGACCCCGACTACGGGCTGGCCTTCAGGTTGTTGTCCAGCGCGCACGAGAAGGTGATGACCGGCCACGAAAACGGGGTAATCACGATAGATTTGGCCGAGGGTGATGACGCGCATCGCGAGCAGCTACGCGTCGAGATGGACGAGCCGTACCGGACCTTGCTGGGGCACTTCCGCCACGAGATCGGGCATTACTACTACTACCGGCTGATCGCGCCGTTCGCCGACTACGTGACGCGGTTCAACGAACTGTTCGGCGACCACGAAGCCGATTACCAGGAGGCGCTGGACCGCCATTACAGTGAGGGCGCGCCCGAAGGCTGGCAGGAGGACTTCGTATCGTCCTATGCCACCATGCATCCCGCCGAGGACTGGGCCGAGACGTTCGCCCACTACCTGCACATCCGCGACACCCTGGATACCTCGGCATGGTGTGGGTTGGCGCCGGCGTCGGCCACCTTCGACCGACCGGCACTGGGACCCAGCGCTTTTCAGACGATCATCGACATGTGGCTGCCGTTGTCATGGTCGCTGAACATGGTGAACCGGTCGATGGGTCACGACGACCTGTACCCGTTCGTGCTGCCGGTCACGGTGCTGGAGAAGATGAGGTTCATCCACACCGTGATCGACGAGGTCACGTCGGAGACCCGCGGTCCCGCCTCGGTGGCCGGTTAGGCCGGCATCACCCGGCGTTGGTCGGGCCCCCAAAGTGGTTGCATACCACCGGGCAACGCCAGCTGGGTGGTGGTGATGACCTCGGCCAGGTTGCGCAGCTCGAGATGCACCGAATTGAGCAGCCCCGCCAACTCGGCGCGCCGCCCGTCGTCATTGACCCGTTCCAGCTCGGCGGGATCGGACCGACGCAGCAGGGTGCTGATCTCGTCCACCAGCCGTTCCGGGCGCGACGAGCCCGACGAACCGGGCAACTCCTTGAGATTGGCCCGCAGCCGCTCCAACTGGTACAGCAACGACCGTGGGTTCTGCGGGTCGAACAGCATCAACTCGGCCATGGCGGCCACGCTGACCTTGCCCACCGTGCGGCGCCGGTAGATGACCGAGGACTCACATGCCACCAGGGTGGACTCGATGACCGTCTGTTCGGCAGCGGCACCGCGGACGACAGTCAGTGTTGCCTGCAGCAACGCCGTCAGCCACAGCCCGCGTTCGATCCGCTTGCCGATGTCCATCATCGTCCAGCCCACGTCGCGCACCATCGACTCGCCGGCCACCCCCGACAGGGTCAGCATGCCGGCCAGCGTCTGAGTCTGAGCTCTGGTGAGTAACGCATCGGCCTCGGAAAGTGATTGCGGCGGTTCGCTTTCCAGTGCCAGCGCGCGCTCCACTGCGGCCAGCACCATCCAGGTGTCGTTGGACATCTGGTCGCGCACCGCCCGGGCGGCCAGCGCCAGACCTTCGACGGATTCCAGCAGCGAGCCGGGCCGGCGCGGATCAACGGTGAGTGACCACATGGTGGAGGGAGCGACGGCGATCATTTCAGCGTGGTCACCGTCGGCCGTGGTGTCGGTTCCGGTGATGCGGCCCAGCGCGGTAATCAGCACCGGCACACATTCGCTTTCCTCGCTGTGCTGCTGATGCCGGTAGACGTGGAACCGGTCGCGGGTGACGATGAGCAGCCGCGCCATGCTCTCAGCGCGCTCGCCGTAGCGGCCGATCCAGAACAAATCCGACAGCACACGTGGCGAGCTGATGCCCCAGGTACCCGCGGCCGTCTTCGCCGGCGGTTCCGGCGTCGGAAGGCTGATCGCCTCGGCGCTCACCCGCTCGGTGGGGCGCACCCAGACATCCTTGGCCGCAATCGTTTTCAAGGTGTACGCGGCGGATCCGGGTGCCAGCACGTAACCGATGCCGCCGATCATCGGCGCGTAACCGCCACGCTGGGCGACGGTGAACAATCGGACGCCGACACCCGCTGAGGACAACACCCCGGCGTGGTCGGTCGGCGCCGACGAGAACTGCGGCAACTCCTGACCGATCCACTGCCAGGGCATCGTCTCGATCCGGGTCGCCAACCGGGTCAGCTGGTCAGACGAGAGTGTAGGCCCGACAAAGGTGTTCTCACCGACAGTGGATTTCACCAACAACGACGACAGATTCGCCAGTAGGTGCGAACGCTCACTGGCGATGCCGCCCCAGTAGACCTCTGTGGTGGGCAGCTGCAAGGTTTCCGACAGCAGGTGCTCGGCCATCCGGGGCAGGAAACGCAGCAGCCCAGGGTTTTCCAGAATCCCGCTGCCCAACGTGTTGACCACGGTGACCGTTCCGCGACGCTGCGCCTCCACCAACCCGGCTACCCCGAGCCGGGAGTCGGCGCGCAGATCCAGCGGGTCCGAATAGTCGGCGTCGACTCGGCGAAGGACGACGTCGACGCGTTTCAAGGTGCCCAGCGAGCGCATCCACAACATGCCGTCGCGCACCACCAGATCGGCGCTTTCCACCATCGGGAAACCCAGCAGGGTGGCCAGGTAGGCCTGATCGAACGCGGTCTCGGAGTAAATGCCCGGGGACAGCACCACCACCACGGGGTCCTGGGCGTCGTCGGGCGCCGCGTCGATCAGCGCCAGCCGCAGCGCCTGGGCGAACGGCGTCGTCGGGCGCGGCGCGATCTTCTCGTAGAGGTCGGGAATCGAGTGCGCGACCACGCGCCGGTCGGCGAGCGCATAACCGGCGCCCGAGGGCGCCTGGGTGCGGTCGGCGTTGACCAGAAAGTCACCGTCGGGTCGCCGGCTGACATCACAGGCGTGCATGAAAAGCTGGTGGCGGCCCGGGATTTCGATTCCGTTGGCCGCGCGCAGGTACCCGGGATGGCCGAACAGCAGCTCCGGGGGCAGGATGCCTTCGGTAAGCAGGCTGCGTGGCCCGTACAGGTCTGCCAGCACGGCGTCGAGCACTCGCGACCGCTGCAGCAGGCCGGCCTCGAGCACCTCCCAATCGGCCGCGGACAACACGATCGGCAGCGTGTCCAGCTGCCAGGGCCTGGGCTCCTGGCCGCGACCGCCGGGTTCGACGTCGGTGTAGGTGATGCCGTCGTTGTCGATGAGGCCGCGCACCACCGAGCGCAGCCGGTCCAGCCCGGCGCGGCCGCGCTCGGCGATGGTGTCGGCCAACTCGGCCCACGCCGGGCGCACATTGCCATCCCGGTCGACGAATTCGTCGTAGCCGCTTTCCGGACCGTGCCGCAGATCGAACAGCGCTTCCTGGGCCCGCGCGGCGCGGTAGGAGGCCAGCAGGCGATCGGCGTCATAGCGCGCGGTGCCGACCATCGAGCCGGGCCCGGTCGGTCCACCGGTGCCGAATGTCATGTCCGCAAACGTCATTACTGCGCAACGGTACGCACGCGGCGCAGGTCGAGGATTCCCGGCGCGCCGATATCGGTGAAGATCCGGGCCTGCTTCTCCCGGATGCCGGACAAATCGACTTTGCCCGGGGTGAAGCCGGTTGCCTCGAACCGGCGGGCGCGGCGCGCCTCGGCCTCTACGGCGTTGACAGGCGGCGTGTCGTAGGCCCGCCCGCCGGGATGGGCGACGTGGTAGGTGCAGCCGCCGCGTGACGTTCCGGTGGTGAGGTCGATCAGCTCGAACTGCAACGGCCCGTCAGCCGAGATGGTCGAATGGAGTGCGCTGGGCGGCTGCCAGGCCTTGAACCGCACCCCGCCCACGTGGATGTCGGGATTGTCGGTGGCCAGCAACGGCACCGGATAACCGTTGGCGGTCAACACATAGCGGTGACGGTCGGCCCCGATGATGCGCACCTGGATGCGCTCGACCGAGGAGTCGACGTAGCGGGCGGTGCCGGTGGCGGTGGACTCTTCGCCCAACGTGGTCCACGGCTCGATTGCGCCGCGCAGTTCTATCTCCACGCCGTCGAACACCGCGGTGCCGATGCGCGGGAACCGGAACTCGGTGAACGGATCCAGCCAGCTGGTCTCGAACCCGATGCCGTGCGCGCGCAAGTCGGCAGCGACATCGGCGATATCGTGAATCAGGAAGTGCGGCAACAGGTATCGGCCATGCAAGTTGGCGCCGTGGCGGATCAGCGGTGCGCGCAGGGGTTCCTCCCAGAACCAGGCGACCAGCGAGCGCACCAACAGCGACTGCACCATGGCCATGTGCAGATGGGGCGGCATCTCGAAGCCGCGCAGTTCCAGCAGACCAAGCCGGCCGCGGGCGCTGTCCGGGCTGTAGAGCTTGTCGATGCAGAACTCGGCGCGATGGGTGTTGCCGGTGATGTCGGTGAGCAGGTGGCGCAACGCGCGGTCGATCACCCACGGTTTGGTGGCGCCGCCGCCACCCAGTCGGGCTATCTCGGCGAACGCGATCTCGAGTTCGTAGAGGGCTTCGGCGCGGCCCTCGTCCACTCGCGGCGCCTGCGACGTGGTGCCGACGAACCGGCCGGCGAACAGATAAGACAGCGACGGGTGACGCTGCCAGTAGGTCAGCAGCGAGACCAGTAGATCGGGACGGCGCAGCAGCGGTGAATCCGCGGGCGTCACGCCGCCCAGTGTGATGTGGTTGCCACCGCCAGTGCCGCCGTGCGTGCCGTCGACGTCGAAGGACTCGGTGGACAGGCGGGCCAACCTGGCTTGCGCATAGAGGGTCTCGAGCTGTTGATGCTGTTCGGCGAAGCTGGCGGTGGGTGCGACGTTGACTTCGATCACCCCGGGGTCCGGGGTGATGGTGGTCGAGCGCAGCCGCGGGTCCGGTGGGGGATCATATCCTTCGATCACCACCGGGCAGTCGGCCTTCGTCGCCGCGGCCTCGATCCGGGTGATCAGGTCGACGTAATGCTCGAGCGCCGCGGTGGGGGGCAGGAAGATGTAGAGCAGCCCATCCCGGATCTCGGTCACCATCGCGGTCGGCGGCGCCCCGTCCGGGTCGACGACCTCGGCAGTGGGGGAGTCCGTCGACAGCGCGTCGCCGACGGCAAGGGGGTCGGCGTCGAACGCCGGGCGCGGCGGTTTCCAGCTGATCGAGTCCAGCGGCAACCGTAGCCCCGCCGGAGAATCGCCGGGCAGCAACACGATACGACCGCGGCGCAGCCGCCAGTCGGCACTGGCCCAGCCGAGGTCATCGTCGCGCCGGTGCAGTGGAAGAACGAATGCCGTTGGCGTCGTGACGGTTTCGTCCAGTCGGGTCAGCAGAGCCGCGCGGCCGGCGGGGGAGTCGGTCTCCAGGTCGTCCTCGGGGTCCACCGGAACCCCTTCCGGCTCGCGAACTTTGGCCACCAGCCGATGCAGCGGGTCTTCGTAGGCCGACCGCACCTGCGAGGCCGGCAGCCCGAGGCCGTCGGCGACCCACGCGAGCACCTGGTAGGCCGCCTCGTTGTCGGCCCGGCGATCCGGCGCGCTGCTCCACGGATCGGCCAACAGTGTTTCGTCGGACCACAGCGGACGCCCGTCGGTGCGCCAGTGCAACGCAATCTGCCAGCGCGGCAAAGGTTCTCCCGGATACCAGCGGCCCTGGCCGCGCTGGACCACGCCGTTGGGCGCCCACACGGTTTTGAGCCGGGCCGCCAGATCGGACGCCCGCCGCCGCTTGAGCGGCCCGTCGGCGTCCGTGGTCCACTCCTTGGCGATTTGATCGTCCACCGACACGAACGTCGGCTCGCCACCAATGGTCAGCCGGACGTCGGCCGCGGCCAGCCGCTCGTCGACGCGCTGGCCGACCTCGCAGATCGTCCGCCACGCGTCGTCGGTGTAAGGCAGTGTGACGCGCGGATCTTCGTGGACCCGGGTGACGGTGTTGGAGAACTCCAGCGTCGACGTGCACGGCTCGGTGCCCCCGCTGATGGGTGCCGCGGATGTCGGGTGCGGTGTGGCGGCCAGCGGGATGTGACCCTCGCCGGCGAACAGCCCGGACGTCGGATCGAGCCCGATCCAGCCCGCGCCGGGGATGTACACCTCGGTCCAGGCGTGCAGGTCGGTGAAGTCGGCGACCGGTCCCGACGGCCCGTCCAGCGCCTCGATGTCGGACGCCAGCTGCACCAGGTAGCCGGACACGAAGCGGGCGGCCAGCCCCATCTGGCGCAGGATCGACACCAGCAGCCAGGCCGAATCGCGACACGAGCCGACCCCGGCCCGCAACGTGTAATCCGGTGTCTGTACGCCGGGTTCCATCCGCAGGCTGTAGGCGACGTCGGCGTTGATCGCACGGTTGAGTTCGACCAGCATGTCGATGGTGCGGGTGCCGGGGCGCACCGAAAAGTTGCCCAGCCACTCCCGTACCAACTCGCCCGGGCCTGAGCCGTCGCCCTGTTCGTCGACCGGGCGCAGGTAGGGCTCCAGGTCTTCGGCAAGCTCCTTGGGATAGCTCAGTCCGGTTCCGCCGGCGGGCCTCCATGTTTCGGCCCAGTCCTCGATGAAGAAGTCGAACGGGTTGATCACCTTGAGGTCGGCGATCAACCCGACGGTGATGGTCAGGCGTCGCATTGGGTCCGGAAACACCAGTCGGGCAAGGAAATTGCCCACCGCATCCTGTTGCCAGTTGATGAAGTGTTCGTCGGGTTCGATACGCAACGAGTAGGCCTCGATGGGCGTGCGGGTGTGCGGCGCCGGGCGCAGCCGCACAACGTGCGGATACACCCGTACCAGCCGGTCAAAGGTGTAGCTGGTGCGGTGCTCCAGCGCAACTTTGATGCTCATAACCGCTGATCCCATCACACGCGTCGGTACGGCGCAGCGCACCGCAATGGCGGGCCCAAGCCGCGGCCGCGCCGCATCAGTCGACGGTGATCGTCACTGGCTCAGCGGCGCAACCGATCCACCGGACAAGCGACGGTACGTGTAGACCTGGATCAACAGCGCTATCGGGACGGCGACGATCAGGCCGATGAAGCACAGCAGGAAACCGATCAGCACGACCGCCGCCTGCACCAGCCAGGACAGCAGGGTGCTGCCGATGTTGGCGCGGACGGTAGTGAAGCTCGCCTTCAACGCCGGGATCGCCGGCAGGCCGCGATCCGTCGCGAAGGCGATGGTGAACAACGCGAAGAAGCTGAAGACCGCAACGGCCAACAGCGCCAACAAGTTGAAGATGAATGTCGGCGGGATCAGCGACAGCGCGTCCAATGCCACGCTGATCACGCTGAGCAGTGCGGCGGCGAGCAGCACGTTGCCGAAGTGGCGCGGCTTGAAGAACGAACTGACGGTCACCGGCCGGCCATCGGCGATGTCCAGGGCCCCCGACAGGACCGCCGCCTGGACGAAGATGGTGTAGACGAAGAACACGATCTGCAGAACGATCGCGCCGACGCCGCCCGTGCCGCCCGAAAACGACGCCGCGTAATCGCCGTCGGCGTTGCTCGTTGTGGCGTCGCCCCCGCCCAGCAGCACGAATACCAGCCCGTGCAGGATCAGCCCGACCACGAAGTACACCAGCAACGCGACAATCAGCGGGACGGCGTTCTTGCTGAACTTGTTCCACGCCCAGGAGAAGCCTTCGCCGATGCTGAACTGCTGCGGGCCCCCGGCGGGATAGCCGGAGGGCGGGTAGCCCGGCGGCGGGTATCCCGGTGGGCCGTAGCCGGGTGGCGCGTACCCGCCAGGCGGCGGCGCGCCGTAACCCTGGGGTGGGCCGTAACCGGGAGGTGGCCCCGCTGGGCCACCGGGCGGCGGCCCGTAGCCGGGCGGTGCCCCGTATCCGGGGGGCGGGCCGTATCCGGGGGGCGGGCCGTATCCGGGCGGTGCCCCATAGCCGGGCGGCGGTCCATATCCGTGCTGCGGCCCGGGCGGCCCAGGCTGCCCATAACCGGGAGGCGGGTAGCCGGCGGGATCGGGATTACCTTGCGGCTCGCTCGGATTGCCGGGGTGCTCCGGGGGTTGGCTCATCGCCACTCCTACGTCGTCGACGTTCTGGGCATGCGTCGCAGAATTTAACAAGTATCCGACGGCTTTGGGAGCCTCGCCAGATGTGCGCGACCCGTGTTGCGGCTTCGTGGTATGCCTGAAGCCGTGTCCGACGGTCTGTTTGACCTACCCGGTACGCCGCAGCCAACCGATGACGGGCTGGGCGTGTCGGGCGGTGCACCCCTGGCGGTCCGGATGCGCCCGGCATCGTTGGACGAGGTGGTCGGCCAAGATCATCTGCTGGCGCACGGATCGCCGCTGCGCCGCCTGGTCGAGGGCTCGGGCGTCGCGTCGGCCATCTTGTACGGGCCGCCCGGGAGCGGCAAGACAACGCTGGCCGCGCTGATCTCGCAGGCGACCGGCCGCCGGTTCGAGGCGCTGTCGGCGTTGTCGGCCGGTGTCAAAGATGTTCGCGCGGTGATCGAAAAGGCACGCACCGCGCTCCTTCACGGTGAGCAGACGGTGTTGTTCATCGACGAGGTGCACCGGTTCTCCAAGACCCAGCAGGACGCGTTGCTGTCGGCCGTCGAGAATCGGGTGGTGCTGCTGGTGGCGGCGACCACCGAGAACCCGAGCTTCTCGGTGGTGGCGCCGCTGTTGTCCCGCTCGCTGATCCTGCAATTGCGCCCGCTGAGCGCCGACGACATCCGGGCGGTGGTGCAGCGCGCCATCGATGATCCGCGCGGTCTGCGCGGGCAGATCCCGGTCGCGCCCGACGCGATCGACCTGCTGGTGCGACTGGCCGCCGGTGACGCGCGGCGCGCGCTGACGGCGTTGGAGGTCGCCGCCGAGTCGGTGCAACCCGGTGCCGACTTGACGGTCGCCGCCATCGAACAGTCCCTGGACGAAGCCGCGGTGCGTTATGACCGGGACGGCGACCAGCACTACGACGTCATCAGCGCCTTCATCAAGTCGGTGCGCGGCTCGGACGTCGACGCCGCGCTGCACTATCTGGCCCGCATGCTCGTCGCCGGCGAGGACCCGCGGTTCGTCGCACGCCGGCTGATGATCCTGGCCAGCGAGGACATCGGCATGGCCGACTCGACCGCGCTGCAGGTCGCGGTTGCGGCCGCCCAGACGGTCGCGCTGATCGGCATGCCCGAGGCGCAGCTCACCCTGGCGCATTGCACGATTTATCTGGCCACCGCACCGAAGTCGAACGCGGTCACCACGGCGCTCGGCGCGGCGATGAACGACATCAGGGGCGGCAAAGCCGGTCTGGTTCCGCCCCATCTGCGTGACGGGCACTACTCGGGCGCAGCCGGGCTGGGCAACGCGCAGGGCTACAAGTACTCACACGACAACCCGGATGGTGTTGTCGGACAACAATATCCACCCGACGAGCTGGTCGGTGTCGACTATTATCGGCCTACCGGGCGCGGCGGTGAGCGCGAAATGGCCGGCCGGCTGGATCGGCTGCGCGCCATCATCCGTAACAGGCGGAGGTGACAAAAATGAAAACGTTCACCGACGAGGAGATGGGCCAACTGCTGCCCACCGCCAAGCCCTACAGCGTGGTCATCCTCAAGCGCGGACCGAGGTTCGGTGACGAGTCGTCACCGGCGATCGTCTGGGAGCACGGACGGCGCAACTTCGGGCTACGCGACGACGGCGTGCTCGCGGTGGTGCTGCCGGTCGATGACGAGTCCGACGTCTGTGGCATCGGGGTGTTCGACGCGACCGTGGACGAGACCACCGCCCTGATGGCCGATGACCCCGGGGTGACGGCGGGGGTCTTCACCTACCAGGTGCACCCCTGCCGCGGATTTCCCGGCGACGCGCTGCCCTAGCCAGGGATCAGCCTGATTGCCCGGCTTCTCCTTTCGCCGCTTCGCGGCGCGCATCGGCGCCGGGCTAGACCAATTCGGGCACTCGCAGGTGGGCGATCGCCAGCTCGAACTCGGCGACGTCGATCACCTCGGCGCCCAGTTCGCGCACCCGCCTGCTGCGCAGTTCGCTGGCCCGGTCGCGGTTGCGGGCCATCGCCTCCATGGAGTCGAACGTCGAGCAGGTCACGGCCCGTCGGCAGGCGGGGTGGTCGACCATCAGGCTGGCGCTGCAGAACCCGTCGAGTTCCTGCAACTCGGGCAGCACCGCCATCCGATAGAAGTCCAGCGATCTGCTGAGCTGATCGGGCACCACTTTGAGCCAGGTGGCGCGGACATACGCGCCGGGGCGGGACGGGTGGCGGCGGTGCAGCAGCGGGATGTCCCACTCCTCGACCCTCGCGCTGCCGTCGAACATCAGCGCGGCCCGGTCACGGATGGGTGCGACCCGCTCGGCGCTGCCGCGCATCGCCTCCATGGTTTCCCACGAACTGGTGGCGATACAGGTGCCGGTTTGCCGGTCGACCAACAGCGACAGGCCCACGCACCCGTCGATCTCGGTGAGGGCGGGCATGACGACGTCGCGAACGTGCGCAATACCGATGTCGACCGACAGGGGTTGCGCCTGGATGGTGGTGGAGCGTGCGTACACGGTCGACCCCTCCTATGTCGGGGCGGCGCCCCGGTGGCGCCACCGGTCCCACCAGTTACCTTCCTCCTGCCGGTTGCGCGCCGCAATGCCCAACTGTGGCCGCGCTCACAAACGATTGGCTGGTCGTGAGTCCGGCGCCGTAGGCTGGTCGGGATGCATACCGACGTGTTGGACGTGGACACCTCGCGCCGCCGCATCGTCGATCTCACCGAGGCGGTGCGTGGCTTTTGCTGGTCGCGCGGCGACGGCTTGTGCAACGTGTTCATCCCGCACGCCACGGCCGGGGTGGCCATCATCGAGACGGGTGCCGGCTCCGACGACGACCTGGTCGACACGCTGGAACGGTTGCTGCCGCGCGACGACCGGTACCGGCATTCGCACGGTTCTGCGGGCCACGGCGCCGATCATGTGATGCCGGCACTCATCGCGCCGTCGGTCACCGTTCCGGTGTCGGGCGGGGAGCCGATGCTGGGGACGTGGCAGAGCATCGTCCTGGTCGACCTGAACCGGGACAATCCGCAACGCTCGGTCCGGCTGAGCTTTCTGGAGGGTTAGTGGCTCGGTACCCGGCGCCCCGGGCAGGTACTGTGAGCGGTCGAAATGCGTCGTTAGACGGGCTTTCCATAGCGCGGCGAATACGCTGGGAATGAGACGTCGAAGTAAGTCGAAGCAACAGGAAGAAGCGAACTTCAGTGCAGACACACGAGATCAGGAAGCGGTTTCTTGATCATTTCGTGAAGGCGGGCCACACCGAGGTGCCGAGCGCATCGGTGATCCTCGATGACCCCAACCTGCTGTTCGTCAATGCGGGCATGGTTCAGTTCGTGCCCTACTTCTTGGGGGCGCGCACACCCGAATACTCGACCGCCACCAGCATCCAGAAGTGCATTCGCACTCCCGATATAGACGAGGTCGGGATCACCACCCGGCACAACACGTTCTTTCAGATGGCCGGCAACTTCTCGTTCGGCGACTATTTCAAGCGCGGCGCCATCGAACTGGCCTGGGCGCTGCTGACCAACGACGTCGAGCAGGGCGGCTACGGGCTGGATCCCGAACGGATATGGACCACAGTCTTTTTCGACGACGACGAGGCGGTGCAGCTGTGGCAGGAGATCGCCGGGCTGCCCGAGGACCGCATTCAGCGCCGCGGCATGGAAGACAACTACTGGTCGATGGGCATCCCCGGCCCGTGCGGACCGTCCTCGGAGATCTACTACGACCGCGGGCCGGAGTTCGGCGTCGAGGGCGGCCCGATCGCCAACGAGGACCGCTACATCGAGATCTGGAATCTCGTGTTCATGCAGAACGAACGCGGCGAGGGCACCGGCAAGGCCGACTTCGAGATCCTCGGGCCGTTGCCGCGCAAGAACATTGACACCGGCATGGGTGTGGAGCGGGTCGCCTTCATCCTGCAGGGCGTGCACAACGTCTACGAGACCGACTTGTTGCGGCCGGTCATCGACACCGCGGCCGCGCGGGCGCCCCGCGGCTACGATGTCGGCAACCACGACGACGATGTGCGCTACCGGGTGATCGCCGACCACAGCCGCACCGCGGCCATCCTGATCGGCGACGGCGTCACGCCCGGCAACGACGGCCGCGGTTACGTGCTGCGCCGGTTGCTGCGCAGGGTGATCCGCTCGGCCAGGCTGCTCGACATCGAGGGTCCCATCGTCGGTGACCTGATGGCCACCGTGCGCGACGCGATGGGCCCTTCGTATCCCGAGCTTGTCGCCGACTTCGATCGGATCCGGCGCATCGCCGTCGCCGAGGAAACCGCGTTCAACCGCACGCTGACGGCGGGGTCGAAGTTGTTCGACGAGGTAGCCGGCATCACCAAAGCCTCTGGTGCGAAAGCGATTTCGGGTTCAGATGCCTTCACCCTGCATGACACCTACGGCTTCCCGATCGAGCTGACCCTGGAGATGGCGTCGGAGGCCGGTCTGCACGTGGACGAAATCGGCTTCCGGGAACTGATGGCCGAGCAGCGCCGCCGCGCCAAGGCCGACGCGGCCGCGCGCAAACACGCGCACGCTGATCTGACCGCCTATCGTGAACTGGTCGACGCAGGCCCCACCGAATTCACCGGCTTTGATGAACTGACTTCCGAGGCACGAATTTTGGGCATCTTCGTGGACGGCAAGCGGGTTCCGGTGGTCACCCACGGCAGCGCGGGTGCCGACCGGGTCGAATTGGTGCTGGACCGCACCCCGCTCTACGCCGAGTCCGGCGGCCAGATCGCCGACGAGGGCACCATCAGCGGAACGGGTGCCGGAGAAAGCGCCCGCGCGGCGGTTACCGATGTGCAGAAGATCGCGAAAACCCTGTGGGTGCACCGGGTTAACGTGGAGTCCGGTGAATTCGTGGAGGGCGACACCGTCATCGCCGCGGTCGACCCGCACTGGCGCCGGGGCGCCACCCAGGGCCACTCGGGCACCCACATGGTGCACGCGGCGCTGCGACAGGTGCTGGGGCCCAACGCCGTTCAGGCCGGATCGTTGAATCGTCCGGGCTACTTGCGGTTCGACTTCAACTGGCAGGGGCCGCTGTCCGAAGAACAACGCACCCAGGTCGAAGAGGTGACGAACCAGGCCGTGCAGGCCGACTTCGAGGTGCACACGTTCACCGAGCAGCTGGAGAAGGCCAAGGCGATGGGCGCGATGGCCATGTTCGGCGAGGCCTACCCGGACCAGGTTCGGGTGGTGGAGATCGGCGGCCCATTCTCGCTGGAGCTGTGTGGTGGAACCCATGTGCACAACTCGGCGCAGATCGGGCCGGTGACGATTTTGGGCGAATCCTCGGTCGGTTCCGGGGTGCGCCGGGTCGAGGCCTACGTCGGTCTGGAGAGTTTCCGGCACCTGGCCAAGGAGCGCGCGCTGATGGCCGGGCTGGCGTCGTCGCTGAAGGTGCCGTCCGAAGAGGTGCCCGCCCGAGTGGCCAATCTGGTGGAGCGGCTCAAGGCGGCGGAGAAGGAACTCGAGCGCGCCCGGATGGCCGGCGCACGGGCCGCCGCGACCAACGCTGCGGCCGGCGCGGACCGTATCGGTAACGTCCGAGTGGTGGCGCAACGGATGTCGGGCGGGATGACGGCGGGAGACCTGCGCTCCCTGGCCGGTGACATCCGCGGCAAGCTGGGCAGCGATCCCGCGGTGGTCGCGCTGATCGCCGAGGGCGAAAGCGGGTCCGTGCCCTACGCTGTCGCCGCCAACCCGGCCGCCCAAGACCTCGGCCTTCGGGCCAACGACCTGGTCAAGCAGCTCGCCGCGTCCGTCGACGGCCGCGGCGGCGGCAAGGCGGACCTGGCGCAGGGTTCCGGCAAGGACCCGACCGGCATCGACGCAGCGCTCGACGCGGTACGTTCCGAGATCGCCGTGATAGCGCGGGTCGATTGAGTGGTCTGGACACAGCACCGTTTGCCTGACCGGCCCGGCGATCCGCACCAGGACCCTGGCCGGGGACGACGGCTCGGCATCGACGTCGGCAGTGTCCGCATCGGCGTGGCCTGCAGTGACCCCGACGCCATCCTGGCCACGCCGGTGGAGACGGTGCGTCGCGAGCGCAGCGGCAAGCATCTTCGGCGACTGGCCAAGCTGGTCGCCGAATTGGAGGCTGTCGAGGTGGTGGTCGGATTACCGCGCACACTGGCCGACCGCACCGGCCCGTCGGCGATCGACGCGATCGAGCTGGCCGACGCGCTGGCCCAGCGGATCGCCCCCACCCCGGTACGGTTGGCCGATGAGCGACTGACCACGGTGGCCGCGCAGCGATCGCTGCGGGCGGCCGGTGTGCGGGCCAAGGAGCAGCGTGCGGTGATCGATCAGGCGGCGGCGGTGGCGATCCTGCAGAGTTGGCTGGATCAGCGCCGCGCGGCGGCGGCGGGAGAGCTCAGCGATGGTTGACAGCGCACGGAAAGAACGGGCCGAGCCGGAGGCCGTGGGGGAGCCGCCCCGGCGCCGCTCCAGCAGGGTGACCCGGAAGCAGGCCAAACGGGGCCGCAGGCGGCGCCTGGTCGTCAAGGTCGCGCTCGCGGTGTTCGTCGTGGTGGTGCTGGCCGGTGTTTTCGCGGGCGGCAAGCTGTGGCACACCCTGTTCGGGGTCGGTGACGACTACAGCGGTGGCGGCAAACGGGACCTGGTGATCCAGGTTCAGGCCGGTGACTCGACCACCAATATCGGCGAGACGCTGCAGAAAGAACAGGTCATCAAGACCGTTCGGGCGTTCGTCAACGCCGCGCACGGCAACAGCAAGATCTCCTCGATCCAGCCCGGCTTCTATCGGGTGCGCACCGAGATCCCGGCGGCCAACGCCGTCAAGCGGCTGACCGATCCGAACAGCCGAGTGGGCCGGCTGGTCATCCCGGAAGGCCGTCAGCTCGACGACACCACCGACATGAAGACCAACGTGGTGACGCCGGGAATCCTGACGCTGATCTCGCGCGCCACCTGTGTGAATTTGGACGGAAACAAGCGGTGTGTCCCGGTGCAGGACCTGCGCGCCGCCGCGTCCAACAGCAGCACCGCCGCGCTGACGGTGCCGGCGTGGGCCGTCGAGCCGGTCACCGAGCTAGGCACCGATCATCACCGGGTCGAAGGCCTGATCGCGCCGGGCACCTTCAACGTCGATCCGTCCGCCTCCGCGCAGACCATCCTGGCCAGCCTGATCGGCGCCGGGGCCGAGGAGTACGTGAAGTCCGGGCTGGTGGACACCGCCCAGGCGATGGGCCTGTCGCCGTACGACATCCTGGTGGTTGCCTCGCTGGTGCAGCAGGAATCCAAGACGCAGGACTTTGCCAAGGTGGCCCAGGTCATTTACAACCGCCTGCACGCGCACCACACGCTGGAATTCGACTCGACGGTCAACTACCCGCTGGACCGCCGCGAGGTAGCCACCACCGATGCCGACCGCGCCCAGAAGACACCGTGGAACACCTACGTCTCGCAGGGGCTGCCCGCCACCGCGATCTGCTCGCCCGGTATCGACGCGCTGCATGCCGCCGAGCACCCCGATTCCGGCGACTGGCTGTACTTCGTCACCATCGACGGCCAGGGCACGACGCTGTTCACCCGCGATTATCAGCAACATCTGGCCAACATCGAACTGGCCAAACGCAACGGTGTCCTCGACTCCGCGCGCTGAACCGGCACCTGCTCGCAAGGCGGCCGTGCTCGGCAAGCCGATCGCCCATTCGAAGTCCCCACAGCTGCACCTGGCCGCCTATCGTGCGCTGGGCCTGACCGACTGGACCTATGAGCGCATCGAATGCGATGCCGAACAGCTGCCCGGCCTGGTCGGCGGGTTCGGGCCGGAATGGGTCGGGGTGTCGGTGACCATGCCCGGCAAGTTCGCCGCCCTGCGGTTCGCCGACGAGCGCACCGAGCGTGCCCAGCGAGTGGGATCGGCCAACACCCTGGTGCGCACACCGACCGGCTGGCGGGCCGACAACACCGACATCGACGGGGTGGCCGGGGCGCTCGCGGTGACAGGGCAGGCCTTTGGATGGGCGCTGGTCTGTGGATCGGGTGGCACCGCGCCGGCGGCCGTCGCCGGTCTGGCCGCGCTGGGCGTCACCGGCATCACCGTGGTGGCGCGCAACCCCGACAAGGCGGCCCGGTTGCTGGACCTGGGCGCGCAGCTGGGCGTGGCGACCCGGTTCTGCGACCTGGACGGCGGCGGGCTGTCCGATGAGGTGGCGGCCGCCGACGTGCTGGTCAGCACCATCCCGGCGGACGTCGCGGCACAATATGCCGGCACGCTGGCGCGCATCGGGGTGCTGCTCGACGCCGTCTACGACCCGTGGCCCACGCCGCTGGCCGCCGCGGTGAGCGCCGCCGGCGGGCAGGTGATCAGCGGCCTGCAGATGCTGCTGCACCAGGCTTTCGCGCAAGTGGAACAGTTCACCGGGCTGCCCGCGCCGCGCGAGGCCATGACTTGCGCGGTGGCCGCACCGGAATAGCCTGCCGCGCATGCGGATTGGCGCGGTATGTCTGGTGTTGGCCTGGTTGGCGGCGTTGAGCTGCTACGACATCCGCGAACGCCGATTGCCCAATTCCCTGACGCTGACCGGCGCCGCGGCGATCCTGGCGGCCGCCACGCTGGCCGGGCGCGGGTCGCCGGCCATGGCCGGAACCGCGGCGCTGAGCGCGATCTACCTGACGGTGCACTGGGTGGCGCCCGGCGGAATGGGCGCCGGTGACGTCAAGTTGGCCCTTGGTCTGGGTGCATTGACCGGCTGCTTCGGTGTCGGGGTGTGGTTCCTGGCGGCGTTGGGCGCACCGCTACTGACTGTGCTGCTCGGGGTGATCATGCTGCGGCGGGGCGGTGGCTCGGTGCCGCACGGGCCGTCGATGTGCGTGGCCAGCGCGGCGGGCGTGGCGCTGACGCTGCTCTGAGGTCCTCAGTTCCCGACGGCGGTGGAGCGCAGCAGCGGCAACAGCTGATCACCGAGCCTGATCGCCTCCGACTTGTACGGGGTGTCCGATAGCACGAAATGGCTGACGCCGAGGTCGGCGTATTTGCGCAACGCGGCAGCGACTTCGTCGGCCGAGCCGACCAGCCATGTCGTGCCGGCGCCCTCTCCGCCGTATTTGCTCGGTGTCGTATACAGGCACGAATCGAGCACTTCGCCGCGCCCGGCGAGATCGGTCAGCCGCCGCTGGCCCTCGGCCCCTGCCGGGTCGTGCAGCAGCAACATGGTCGGGTTGCCGGCCAGCTTGGCGACCTTCGCCTCGGCGTCGCGCCAGGCCTCCTCGGAGGTGTCGCGCACCAGGGTGGTCACCCGGAGGCCGAATTCCAGTGGCGCGTGCTCGCGACCGAGCTTGTCCGACAACGACTTCAGCCTGTCGATGCGTTCGGCGATCCCGTCCAGTGGCTCGCCCCAGAACAGTTGGACATCGGCGTCGGTCGCGGCGACCTCTTCGGCGGCCGCCGATGCTCCACCGAAGTAGAGCTTCGGGTATCGGCCTTCGGCCGCACCCAGCGGGCGCGGCTGCAACGTGGAGTGTTCGATGCTGAAAAACTCGCCGCGGAACGTGACGTCGTCCTCACGCCACAACCGGCGGACCAGCCGGATGAATTCGCGGGTGCGCTGGTAACGACGTGACTTGTCGGATTCGACGTCGCCGTAGGCCGCCAAGTCGTCGGCACCGCTGACGATGTTGACCAACAGCCGACCGTCGTTGAGCCGATCGAGGGTTGCCGCCGCACTGGCGAAATGCGCCGGATGCCAGTAGCCGGGGCGGACCGCCACCAGCGGGGCGAAGTTGGTGGTGCGCGCGGCGATCGCGGTCGCGATGGTGAAGGTGTCCGGCCGCCCCCAGCCGGTACCGATCAGCGCGCCGCCCCAGCCGTGTTCCTCGGCGCGCAGCGCCAGATCGACCGAATAGTCCAGGCTTCCCCAGCCGTCTACGGTGTCATCGCCGCGATGGCCTGGCTCAACGGTATTCGGTATGTACCAGAGAAATTCGCCCACCAGACAACATGGTGGCACATGATGGCGGCGGCGTGCTTCGGCTGCTCGCTTATCCCGTGGTCAGTTCAGGAATCAGTGTGCAAGAAAGTCATCGGCCGCCGAAAAATTCAGCCCGCAGCAAACCGTTGGCGGTAGCATGCATTCCTGACAGTCTTTCGGGCTGGTTGTCGCGCACGCGACACTCATCCGCCCAGAAAGGTATTGACACGCATGCCCGTTGGGATCGATGGCGTGCTCGCCGAAATCGCTGCCGACTACCGTCAGCGTTTGGCCGACGGCGGAACCGAGCCGCCGCTGCGCGGCCTGAAACTCGTTCGGGACCACCGGCTGGGCGCGGTGCGATTGGCCCGCGAACACGGCGGTGCCGGCTACTCGGTGCCGGAATTCTTCGACCACCTCATCGCGCTGGCTGCGGCCGATCCCGATCTCGCGCACATTCTGCGGATCCACTACGCGCTGGTCGAGGAGTTGCATGTGACACCCCGGCCGCCGGGCAGCGACCGGTGGATCGCGGTCATCGCCGAGGGCGGGTTGATCGGCGGTGCCAACGCCGAGAAGAGCCAGAAGTCGGTGGGAGGCAACGACCGTGACACCCGGCTGGTGACCACCGAAGACGGGCTGCGGCTGCGTGGCAGGAAGTTTTACAGCACCGGCGCACAGTTCTCCGACTATCTGCGCATCACCGCGCAGGACGACGGCAATGTCCCGACCGCCGTGGTGATACCGGTTGATCGGGCCGGCGTCGAACACCTCGATGACTGGGACGGTATCGGGCAACGCCAAACAGGCAGCGGCACAACAGTATTCCATGATGTTGCGGTTGCACCTGACGAGGTGTTCCCGCTGGCCGACACCATCGGGGTGAACCGCGCCCGGGGAGCGCTGATGCAGCTGTATCTGCACGCGATAACTGCCGGCATCCTGCGGACGCTGACGGCCGACGCCGCGGCGCTGGTGCGCGGACGGCAACGCACCTACACCTTCGCCAGCGTCGACGCGCCCACCGCGGACCCCCAGCTGTTGCAGATCGTCGGGGAGATCGATGCGGTGGCCTACGCCGCGCAAGCACTGGTACACAGCGCGGCGGCCGAACTCGCTCCCGCGCTTCAGGCGGCGCGCGAAACCGGGATCGATGCCGAACTGGAAACCAGGTCGTCGATCGCCGCCGCCCGCGTCAAGGTCGCGATCCAGGAGCCCGCGCTGCGGGCCGCCTCACGCATCTTCGACGCCGGAGGCGCATCAGCTGTGCAATCCTCAGCGCTGCTGGACCGGCACTGGCGCAATCTGCGGACGCTGTTCTCGCACAATCCGACCGTCTACAAGGCGCGGGTGCTCGGCGACATCGCCGTCAACGGCGCGGCCCTGCCCGAGACCAGTTTCTTCTGATCCGTGCCGCGGCCGCGCCCGCCACCGCCGCGGGCTGCGCGAATCGGCTTTCGGAAGTCGACATGGGAAGATGGGACCCGTGTTGCGTTGGATCACTGCTGGGGAGTCGCATGGCCGCGCGCTGGTGGCCGTGCTCGAAGGCATGGTCGCCGGTGTGGAGGTCACCTCCCTCGACATTTCCGAACAGTTGGCCCGTCGTCGCCTCGGCTATGGTCGCGGCGCCCGGATGGCGTTCGAGAGGGACGCGGTGAGCGTGCTGTCCGGGGTGCGGCACGGCATCACCCTGGGCGGGCCCATCGCCGTCGAGATCGGCAATACCGAATGGCCGAAATGGGAGACCGTGATGGCCGCCGACCCGGTCGACCCGGGGGAGCTGGCGGACAGCGCGCGCAATGCGCCGCTCACCCGGCCGCGGCCCGGCCACGCCGACTACGCGGGCATGCTCAAGTACGGCTTCGACGACGCCCGGCCGGTGCTGGAGCGGGCCAGCGCCCGCGAGACCGCCGCCCGCGTCGCGGCGGCGACCATCGCCCGCTCGTTTCTGCGTCAGGCGCTCGGCGTCGAGGTGCTCTCGCACGTGATCGCGATCGGTCCGTCGGCGCCCTATGACGGCCCGCCGCCGGGCCCCGGCGACCTACCCGCGATCGACGCCAGCCCGGTACGCGCGTACGACAAGGCGGCCGAGGAGGCGATGATCGCCGAGATCGAGGCCGCCAAGAAGGACGGCGACACCCTCGGCGGTGTGGTCGAGGTGGTGGCGCTGGGCCTGCCCGTCGGACTGGGCTCGTTCACCAGCGGCGACAATCGGCTCGACAGCCAGCTGGCCGCCGCCGTGATGGGCATCCAGGCGATCAAGGGCGTCGAGATCGGCGACGGCTTCGAGACGGCGCGCCGGCGCGGCAGCCGCGCCCACGACGAGATGTACCCCGGGCCCGACGGTGTGGTCCGCTCGACGAACCGGGCGGGCGGCCTGGAAGGTGGCATGACCAACGGCCAGCCGCTGCGGGTGCGCGCCGCGATGAAGCCGATTTCCACCGTGCCGCGCGCGCTGGCCACCGTCGACATGGCGACCGGTGACGAGGCCGTCGCGATCCACCAGCGTTCGGACGTGTGCGCGGTGCCGGCCGCCGGTGTCGTGGTCGAGGCCATGGTGGCGCTGGTGTTGGCCCGCGCCGCGCTGGCCAAGTTCGGCGGCGACTCGCTGGCCGAAACCCGCCGCAACATCGAGGCCTACCGGCAGGCGGTCGCCGAGCGGGAGTCGCCGGCCGCCCGGGGTACCGGGTAATGGCGCCGGTAGCGGTCCTGGTGGGTCTGCCGGGGTCGGGCAAGTCAACCATCGGGCGGCGGCTGTCCAAGGCGCTCGGCGTCGATTTCCTGGACACCGATGTGGCCATCGAGCGGCAGACCGGACGCCGCATCGCCGACATCTTCGCCACCGACGGCGAGGCGGAATTCCGCCGCATCGAGGAAGACGTGGTGCGGGCCGCGCTGGCCGACCACGACGGTGTGGTGTCGCTCGGCGGCGGCGCCGTCACCAGCCCGGGGGTGCGTGCGGCACTGGCCGGTCACACCGTCATCTACCTGGAGATCAGCGCCACCGAAGGCGTCCGGCGCACCGGCGGCAGCACCGTTCGCCCGCTGCTGGCCGGGCCCGACCGCGCCGACAAGTACCGTGCGCTGCTGGCCGAACGCAGCCCGCTGTACCGACGGGCGGCGACCATTCGCGTCGACACCAACCGGCGCAACCCGGGCGCCGTGGTCCGCTACATCGTCTCGCGGTTGCAGGCCCCCGCCCCCGATCGCTGCCGGGCCGCCACATGACCCGCTCCGGTGATCCGGTCACCATCGAGGTGGCCGTCGACCCGCCCTACCCGGTGATCATCGGAACCGGCTTGCTGGGCGAGCTGGACGAACTGCTCGCCGGCCGCCACAAGGTCGCCATCGTGCATCAACCGGTGTTGACCGAGACCGCCGAGGTGATTCGAACCAGGTTGGCGGACAAGGGAGTTGACGCGCATCGCATCGAGATACCGGATGCCGAGGAGGGCAAAGACCTTCCGGTGGTGGGCTTCCTGTGGGAAGTATTGGGCCGCATCGGGATTGGGCGCAAAGATGCCTTGGTCAGCCTCGGCGGGGGTGCGGCCACCGACGTCGCCGGCTTCGCGGCGGCCACCTGGCTGCGCGGCGTCGACATCGTGCATGTGCCCACCACGCTGCTCGGCATGGTCGACGCCGCCGTCGGCGGCAAGACCGGGATCAATACCGACGCCGGGAAAAACCTGGTCGGGTCGTTCCATCAGCCGCACGCGGTTCTGGTCGACCTCGCGACGCTGCAAACGTTGCCGCACAACGAACTTGTCGCCGGGATGGCCGAAATCGTGAAGGCCGGGTTCATCGCGGATCCGGTGATTCTGGACCTCATCGAGGCGGACCCGCAGGCCGCGGTGGACCCGTCGGGCGACGTCCTGGCCGAGCTGATCCGCCGCGCGATCGCGGTCAAGGCAGAGGTGGTGGCCGCCGACGAGAAAGAATCGGAGCTGCGCGAAATCCTCAACTACGGCCACACTTTGGGGCATGCGATCGAGCGCCGCGAGCGCTATCAGTGGCGGCACGGCGCCGCGGTGTCGGTGGGCCTGGTCTTCGCCGCCGAGCTGGCCCGGCTGGCCGGACGGCTCGACGACGCCACCGCGCAGCGCCACCGCACCATCCTGTCCGCGCTGGGCCTGCCGGTCAGCTACGACCCCGACGCGCTGCCGCAATTGCTGGAATACATGGCCGGAGATAAGAAATCGCGGGCCGGGGTGCTGCGGTTCGTGGTGCTCGACGGACTGGGCAAGCCGGGCCGGATGGCCGGCCCCGACCCGTCGCTGTTGGCGGCTGCCTACGCCGGACTTGCGGAGGTGTCATGACCACCACGGTGAACGTCATCAACGGCCCGAACCTGGGCCGGTTGGGGCGGCGTGAACCCGACGTGTACGGCGACACGACGCACGATCAGCTGGCCGAGCTCATCGAGCGGGAAGCCGCCGGGCTTGGCCTCAAAGTTGTTGTGCGGCAAAGCGATAGCGAAGCCGATTTGCTGGATTGGATCCATTCCGCCGCCGACTCGGGCGAACCGGTGATCCTCAACGCCGGCGGCCTCACCCACACATCGGTGGCGCTGCGTGATGCGTGCGCCGAATTGAGTGCACCCCTGATCGAGGTGCATATCTCCAATGTCCATGCGCGCGAAGAGTTTCGGCGGCACTCCTACCTCAGCCCGGTCGCGACCGGAGTGATCGTCGGGCTGGGGGTGCAGGGCTACCTGCTCGCGCTGCGCTACCTGGCCGGGGAGCCCGGCGCCGACGGCTAACCCTTGTCGTGCTCCGTGCCCGGCTTGGTGTGCTCCTCGCCCCGGTGGATCACCTCGGTCTTCGGGTCGTGCTCGGTTTTGCCGATCGATTCGGTGGGCTCTTCCCGCTCGGCCGTGGCGACGGCCGCGGTCCGCGCGTCGGTCTGGTGGCTGGACGTCTGCGCGGGAATCTCGCCGGTAGGCGCGTCGTCGGCACGCACCGCGGAGAACACGTCGGTGTCGGCCCGCTCCTCGTCGGTGCCCGGCCGGCGTGCGGGCGGATTACGGTCCACCCGCCAGCGGCCGAAGGTCACGCCGATGATGGCGGGCAGGAAAACACACAGCGCGGTGAAGGCCGCAAACGTGGTCACTTCGTTGAGCAACCCGCCGGTGTACAGGCCCTTGTAGAACAGGGCGATCAGCCAGGTGACGGCGCCACTGAGCACACCTGCCACCAGGCCGGCCAGCAGCCAGGTCATCGCCAGATCGCCGCGGCGGTCCGGATCGGGGTTGGCGATGGCGTCGCGCCGGCCGTCGATAACCCCCCACACCACAACGCCGATGATGAACACGAGCAGCAGCAAGGCGCTGATAAGCCCGGCCTGCGTCTGCCACGCGTTGATCAATGCACCTTGGAACAAACGGACGATCACCATCGCCGTGGCATAGACCAATCCGCGCAGCATCCACTTACTCATGGCCCAAGAGCGTAGCGAGTACCGTCAAGACCCGTGACACATTCACAGCGTCGAGACAGACTCAGAGCTCAGCTCGAGGCCAGCGGGATGGGTGCACTGCTGGTCACGGACCTGGTCAACGTCCGCTACCTCTCCGGATTCACCGGGTCCAACGGCGCGTTGCTGGTATTCGCCGACGAGCGGGGCCCACTGCTGGCCACCGATGGGCGCTACCGAACCCAGGCCGCCGAGCAGGCGCCGGACCTCGAAGTCGCTATCGAACGGGCATTGGGGCGCTACCTGGCCGGGCAGGCCGCCGACGCCGGTGTCCAAAAGCTGGGCTTCGAGAGCAACGTGGTGACCGTCGACGGATTCGACGCCCTAACCCGTGAGCTGGACGACCGGAAGGCGGCCACCGAGCTGGTGAAGGCTGCCGGCACCGTCGAAGCCCTGCGCGAGATCAAAGACGCCGGCGAGGTCGCGCTGCTGCGGCTGGCCTGTGAGGCGGCCGACGCGGCTTTGACCGATCTGGTGGCGCGTGGCGGTCTGCGGCCGGGCCGGACCGAACGCGACGTCAGCCGCGAGCTGGAGGCGCTGATGCTCGATCACGGCGCGGATGCGATTTCGTTCGAGACCATCGTGGCCGCCGGGCCGAATTCGGCGATCCCACATCATCGCCCGACCGATGCGGTGTTGGCCGCCGGCGATTTCGTCAAGATCGACTTCGGCGCGCTGGTCGGCGGCTACCACTCCGACATGACCCGCACCTTCGTGCTCGGCAAAGCCGCCGACTGGCAGTTGGAGATCTACCAGCTGGTCGCTGACTCGCAGCGGGCCGGCCGCGATGCGCTGCAGGCCGGCGCCGATCTGCGCGAGGTGGATGCCGCGGCCCGCCGGGTGATCGCCGACGCGGGCTATGGCGAGCAGTTCAGCCACAGTTTGGGCCATGGGGTGGGCTTGGAGATCCACGAGGCGCCGGGCATCGGTGCCACCTCTACCGGCACGTTGTTGGCCGAATCCGTGGTGACCGTGGAACCCGGCGTCTATCTGCCCGGTCGGGGCGGGGTGCGGATCGAGGACACCTTGGTGGTGCCGGGGGAGGCCAGTGGCAGTGCCCCCGAATTGCTCACCAAGTTCCCCAAAGAGCTGGCCGTCCTGACCTGACCGCTCGCCCGACGGTGGGGATCGGGGGCTTGCCCCCGCGAGTACAGTCGGGTGCGTGAACGGGGTGGCACGGGGGTTGGCGCGCCTCCGGGATTTTCGGTGGGACCTGTATGCCCAGCCCCTTCGGGAGATGCGGCTGGAGATGCAGATCGTCTACTTCGCGGTCCATCTACCATTCGCCAGCGGCGTCACGCTGAACCTCCCGCTGCTGACGATGATCAAGCCGTTGCCGTCGCCCGACGAGCAACCCGCGCTCGGCTCCGAACAGGTTTACCGCTAACCGCATTTCGCCCTACCCGGCCGGCGGGGCGCGGGCACACCGCGCTCTAAACTGGCCGACAAGTTACAGACAGTTCCGTAGACGACTGTCCACCCTCGAGGAGATATACCGAACGTGGCAAGCACTGCCGATTTCAAGAATGGACTGGTGCTGGTGATCGACGGCCAGCTGTGGCAGATCGTCGAATTCCAGCACGTCAAGCCGGGCAAGGGTCCGGCCTTCGTGCGGACCAAGCTGAAGAACGTTCTCTCCGGCAAGGTCGTCGACAAGACCTACAACGCCGGGGTGAAGGTGGAGACCGCCACCGTCGACCGGCGCGACACCACCTACCTGTACCGCGACGGCTCGGACTTCGTCTTCATGGACAGCCAGGACTACGAGCAGCACCCGCTGCCCGAGTCACTGGTGGGCGACGCCGCCCGATTCCTGCTGGAGGGCCTGCCGGTGCAGGTGGCGTTCCACAACGGGGCGCCGCTGTACGTCGAGTTGCCGGTGTCGGTCGAGATGGTGGTCACCCATACCGAGCCGGGTCTGCAGGGCGACCGATCCAGTGCCGGCACCAAACCGGCCACGGTGGAAACCGGGGCCGAGATCCAGGTGCCGCTGTTCATCAACACCGGCGACAAGCTGAAGGTGGACACCCGCGACGGCAGCTACCTGGGGCGCGTCAACGCGTGAGCAGGCCCGTCAGGGGGCGTCATCAGGCCCGCAAACGCGCCGTCGACCTGTTGTTCGAGGCCGAGGCGCGTGGACTGAGCCCGGCGGAGGTCGTCGACGTGCGCACCGGGCTGGCTGAAACCAATCCCGAAGTCGCGTCCCTGCAGCCGTATACGACTGCGGCCACCCGGGGCGTGGGTGAGCACGCCGCGCACATCGATGACCTGATCAGTTCGCACCTGCAGGGCTGGACCCTGGACCGGCTGCCGGCCGTGGACCGGGCGATTCTGCGGGTCGCGGTCTGGGAACTGCTGTATGCCGACGACGTGCCGGAACCGGTCGCCGTCGACGAGGCCGTCGAGCTGGCCAAGGAGCTGTCCACCGACGAATCGCCGGGCTTCGTCAACGGAGTGCTGGGCCAGGTGATGCTGGTGACGCCGCAGATCAGGGCGGCCGCCCAGGCGGTGCGAGGCGCGGTGGGTTCGGACATGACACCGGAGGACCACGGACCGCAACCATGACCCGGTTGGAGCTGCGCCTAGTCGTTGCGGCCGTGATGGCCGCGACGGTGGTACTGGGTGCGGTGGTGTGCGCCGCCTACGGGCTGGCCATCGTCGCCTCGGTGCTGGCGATCTACGCGTTGGGGGTGGGCGCCTGGCTGTATCACTGCGTCGAGCGGGTGGCCGTCGCCCGCCGCATCAGCACGGTGCGCTCGGCGGCCAGGCCGCTGCAGCCGCTGCTGCCGGTGATGGCCGCGATCATGGCCCTGACACAGGGCGTGGTGCGTTCGCTGTCCGATGTCACCGAATTGCCCGCTCGTCGCTGGGAGCTGCCCGTGCTGCGGTGGGTAGACAGTACCCGGGGTAACAAGCGCATCGTGGACGGTGACGTGGACAGTGCGGACAAGCCGGATCACTGAACTGGCTGAGGTGAAATGACCACGGGCGTGGCGCGGCGGGTTCACAATACGAGCTGCACGTCAGCGGCGGCGACCCGAGAAGAGCAGGTGAGGTCATGATTCGATACAGCACCCAGCCGCGACGACTTCGAGTGTCCGCACTGGCAGCCGTGGCCAACCCGTCCTACGCCCGTGTCGACACCTGGAACCTGCTCGACGACGCATGCCGGCACCTCGCCGAGGTGGATCTGGCCGGCCTGGACAAAGCCCACGACGTGGCCCGGGTGAAACGCTTGATGGATCGTATCGCCGCCTACGAGCGGTACTGGCTGTATCCGGGAGCGGCGAACCTGGCGATCTTCCGCGCTCATCTGGAGAGCCTGTCCACGGTGCGGCTCGCCGAAGAGGTCTCCTTGGCCGTGCGATTGCTGAGTGAATACGGCGACCGCGCAGGGCTTTTCGACACGTCGGCGCCGTTGGATGACCAGGAATTGGTCGCCCAGGCCAAACAGCAGCATTTCTACACCGTGTTGCTCGCCGACGACGCCCCCAGCACGGCGCCGGACAGCCTGGCCGAGTGCCTGCGGGCGCTGCGTTGTCCGTCTGACGATGTGCAGTTCGAGATCCTGGTGGTGCCCAGCGTCGAAGACGCCATCACCGCGGTCGCGCTGAACGGCGAGATCCAGGCCGCGATCATCCGCGACGACTTGCCGCTGCGATCCCGCGACCGGTTGCCGTTGATGAACACATTGCTCGGGCCCAACGAGGACGCGAACGGAGTCATACCCGATCGCGCCAACGACTGGGTGGAATGCGGTGAGTGGATCAGGGAGCTGCGGCCCCACATCGACCTGTATCTGCTCACCGACGAGTCGATCGCGGCGGGCGACGATACCGAGCCCGACGTCTATGATCGGACGTTCTACCGGCTCAACGACGTCACCGACCTGCACAGCACGGTGCTCGCCGGGCTGCGGAACCGTTACGCCACACCGTTTTTCGATGCCTTGCGCGCGTATGCCGCCGCACCGGTCGGCCAATTCCACGCCCTGCCGGTGGCGCGCGGCGCCAGCATTTTCAACTCGAGGTCGTTGCAGGACATGGGGGAGTTCTACGGCCGCAACATCTTCATGGCCGAAACCTCCACCACCTCCGGCGGTCTGGACTCGCTGCTGGACCCACACGGCAACATCAAAAAGGCGATGGACAAGGCCGCCAAAACGTGGAACGCCGACCACACGTACTTCGTCACCAACGGAACGTCGACCGCCAACAAGATCGTCGTGCAGTCGCTGACCCGGCCCGGTGACATCGTGCTGATCGATCGCAACTGCCACAAGTCGCACCACTACGGGCTGGTGCTGGCCGGTGCCTACCCGCTGTATCTGGACGCCTATCCGCTGCCGCAGTTCGCGATCTACGGGGCGGTGTCGTTGCGCACCATCAAGCAGACGCTGCTGGATCTGGAAGCGGCCGGACAACTAGACCGGGTCCGCATGCTGTTGCTGACCAACTGCACCTTCGACGGTGTCGTCTACAACCCGTTGCAGGTCATGCAGGAGGTGCTGGCGATCAAGCCGGACATCTGCTTTCTGTGGGACGAGGCCTGGTATGCCTTCGCCACGGCCGTGCCGTGGGCCCGACAGCGGACCGCGATGGTGTCCGCCGAGCGTCTCGAGCAGATGCTGGCGTCACCGGAATACGTTGCGGAATACCAAAAGTGGGCCGCATCCATGGCGGGGGTCGGCCGAAGGGAGTGGATCGACCGCGAGCTGATGCCCGACCCGGCCACCGCCCGGGTTCGCGTCTATGCCACCCACTCCACGCACAAATCGCTGTCGGCGCTGCGGCAGGCGTCGATGATCCACATTCGTGACCAGGATTTCAACGCGCTGACCCGGGACGCGTTCGGCGAGGCGTTCTTGACCCACACGTCTACCTCACCGAACCAGCAATTGCTGGCGTCACTGGACTTGGCGCGCCGTCAGGTCGATATCGAAGGCTTCCAACTGGTCCGGCAGGTCTACGACATGGCGCTGGTGTTCCGGCATCGGGTGCGCAAGGACCGGTTGATCAGCAAGTGGTTTCGCATCCTCGACGAATCCGACCTGGTGCCCGAGGAGTTCCGCGAATCCTCGGTCAGCTCAACCGCTTCGATCAGGCAGGGCGCCCTGGCCGAGTGGAACGAGGCGTGGCGATCCGATCATTTCGTCCTGGATCCGACCCGGGTCACGCTGTTCGTCGGCAAGACCGGAATGAACGGCTACGACTTCCGGGAAAAGATTTTGATGGAGCGGTTCGGCATCCAGATCAACAAGACGTCGATCAACAGTGTGCTGCTGATCTTCACCATCGGCGTCACCTGGTCGAGCGTGCACTACCTTCTCGACGTATTACGAAGGGTGGCAATTGATTTCGACCGCACCGAGAAGGAGGCCAGCGTCGCCGACCGGCGGTGCCGATCAGCACATGCTCTCGATCGGCTTCTTCGTATCCCGCGTAGAAGGCAGAGCGCATGTCGCCGAACTTGCACTCATCGACGGGCCGGAAGGCGACGTCGAACTCACTGAAATCGGGCAGATGCGGCAGATCCTCGGTGATCTCCTCGACGTGCCGCTCCTGCAACACCCGGTCGGCGACGCTGGCCTCCTTCTCGGTGCGGTCGAAATCAATTGCCACCCTTCGTAATACGTCGAGAAGGTAGT
>NZ_LZKU01000215.1 GCF_001672975.1 Mycobacterium sp. 1465703.0 | reverse complement strand
TCCCGACGGGCCGCTGCCCGACGTCGACCCCGTCGAGAATCCGAACATCACCCGAGGGCGGGTCCGGCACGGCGACCCCAAGACGGTCGCCGTGACCTGGCGGGCCCGGGCGGAGGCCGAAAACCTGTCGATCCGCGAGCTGATCATCGAGGTGACCAGCCGCCAGCAGTTCGTCGGAACTCCGGGCCAGGTCGCCGCGGAGATCGATCGCTACGTGCAGTCGGATGCCTGCGACGGCTTCATCCTGGTACCGCACCTGACGCCGCACGGCCTCGATGAATTCGTCGACAAGGTGGTTCCGCTGCTGCAAGAGCGCGGTAGCTTCCGCACCGAATACCGCGGCCACACATTGCGCGAGCATCTGGGCTTATCCCGCACGCCGGGGCAGACGGGGCATCCGGGCGGCGTCGGCAACTTCGAAGGCCGTCGCGCCACAGGTTGATCGCTCGGCGGGTCGAGCGCCCGCCACCGAGATAGGGAGAAAACTGCTCCCCCGCCTGGACTCGAACCAGGAACCCTTCGGTTAACAGCCGAATGCTCTGCCAATTGAGCTACAGGGGACTAACCCGATCGCGGGACGACTCTAGCGTACTGGCACGACCGCACCCAACTAGCGTGGACCACCGCCACCCTCGGGTTCGTCGCGGTCGCGAGCGCGGCACCGCCGGGCGCAGCGGAGCACCGGGCGGTGAGGCAGGATGGAGCCATCGATAGTCGGGAGGACACTTTTGATCCGGTATGTCGTGGTGCTTGGACTGGGTTACGTGCTGGGCTCGAAAGCCGGGCGGCGCCGATACGAGCAGCTTGTCGGCACGTATCGCGCGCTGACCAGCAGTCCGGTGGCCAAATCGATGATCGAAGGGGGCCGCCGCAAGATCGCGAATCGGATCTCCCCCGACGCTGGTTTCGTCACGCTGGCGGAGATCGACGATCAAACGGCCATTATGGAACGCGACGTCGAGCGGTCGGTCGACGACGCGCTGACGCCGTCTAATCGTCGCCGCTAGCCTGCTCCAACAGGCTGCGCCGGTACGACTCCATCGCCACCAGGTCGCCGAATAGGGCGTGATACTCGTCGCCCTGGTCGATCGGCGACATACGCTGCAACTTCGACTTCACCTCGGCGATCTGCCGGCCCATCCACACCTCTTGGAGGCGGGCCAGGACACCGCCGATGTAGCGCGGCAGTTTCTCCTCATCGACCTGGATGGCCTCCACACCCAGCTCGCTGACCAGGCTCGCGGTCAGCGGCGCGGCGGCCTGATCACGCACCGCCTCGATCCATTGCGCGCCGGTGACCCCGCTCGAGGTGCCCCCGGCGGTCTCGATGGCCGCGCGGATGGCCGCGTACCCGGGATGAGTGAAGCTCTCGACGGTCAGCGTGTCGAACACCGGTCCCGCGAACGCCGGGTACTGCAAGGCCGCCTTGAGCGCCTCCCGCTGGGGCCACAGCGTGGGATCACGTGGATCGGGACGATTGGCGGCAGGCTGGGCCGCGGCGGGGACCTGCTGCGTCCCGCGGCGCGCAGCCTTGGCGGTAGAGCCGCTGCGGGCCTGGCTGTTGGAGCTCTTGGACTGGCTGCGCACCCGGTCGATGACCTGTGCGACGTCGTCCCAGCCGACCCAGCCGGCGAGCTGGCGGGCGTACTCATCGCGCAGCGTGGGGTCCTTGATCTGACCCACCATGGGTACGCAGCGGCGCAGCGCGCCCACCCGGCCCTCGGCGCTGTCCAGGTCCATCTCGGCGAGCGCCGAACGGATCGCGAACTCGAACAGCGGTGTTCGCCGAGCCACCAGATCACGTAGCGCGCCGTCGCCGGACTTCAGCCGCAAATCGCAGGGATCCATCCCGTCCGGGGCGACCGCCACGAAGGACTGCCCGGCCAGATTCTGTTCACCGCCGAAAGCCTTGAGGGCGGCGGCGCGCCCGGCAGCGTCGCCGTCGAAAACATAGATCAGTTCGCCGCGAAAGAAACTGTCGTCCATCATCAGTCGGCGCAGCATCGACAGATGCTCGTCGCCGAACGCGGTGCCGCACGATGCGACGGCGGTGGTGACCCCGCTTAGATGCATCGCCATCACGTCGGTGTAGCCCTCGACGACGACGGCCTGGTGTCCCTTGGCGATGTCACGTTTGGCCAAGTCGATGCCGAACATCACCGCCGACTTCTTGTACAGCAACGTCTCGGGCGTGTTGATGTACTTGGCTTCCATCGGATCGTCGTCGAACAGCCGTCGGGCACCGAAACCGATCACCTCGCCGGCCGAACTGCGGATGGGCCACAACAACCGGCGATGGAAGCGGTCCATCGGACCGCGGCGGCCCTGCCGCGACAGCCCGGCCGCTTCCAATTCTTTGAACTCAAAACCTTTGCGCACCAAGTGTTTTGTCAGCGAGTCCCAGCCTGAGGGTGCGAATCCGCAACCGAAGTGACGGGCCGCCTCGGCATCGAAGTTCCGCTCGGTCAGATACTGGCGGGCCGGTGCGGCCTCGGCCGACTCCAGTGCCGCCGCGTAGAACTCCGCCGCGGCCGCGTTGGCGGCGACCAGCCGGCTGCGACTACCGCGGTCGCGCTGCACGCTGGTCGCCGGGCCGGAATAGTTGATGGTGTGGCCGATCCGGTCGGCGAGCAGTTCGACCGCTTCGACGAACGTGACGTGTTCGATCTTCTGGATGAACGCGTACACGTCGCCGCCTTCGCCACAGCCGAAGCAGTGAAAGTGGCCGTGGTTGGGGCGGACGTGAAACGACGGCGACTTCTCGTCGTGGAACGGGCACAGGCCCTTGAGCGAATCGGCACCCGCGCGCCGCAATTGGACGTAATCGCCGATGACTTCGTCGATACGCACCCGTTCGCGGATGGCGGCGATGTCGCGATCGGGAATCCGGCCGCGGCCCCGGGCGCGGCCATCGCCCTCCGCGCGTGAACCTGCCGGGCTGGACATCGGCTCAGTGTAAGGCGCGACAGTGAAAGCTAGCCGGTACCGATGACACCGCAGGCGACCCGGTCCATGGCGTTTTCGGTGTCCTGGGCGCCGTGCAGCATCAGCGCAGTCTTGTTACCCGCCAGCAGATCGTCCCGGGTGAACGAATCGGTGGTGGTGACCAAGTACCCCGAACCGTCCTGACGGACCTGGAGCGAGGCCAGATCGCCACTTTCCGGCTTACCGGTATGGCCGGGGGCCTGGTAGTGATCACCGGCGGACAGGAAGTTGCCGGGTGCACCGCCGCTGGGGGCCGTCGAGTTCGGCTCGCACTTGCCGATCTGGTGTACGTGCAGACCGTGGATGCCCGGCGTCAGGATGCCGGGTGCCACCGTCTTCACGGTGACGGTGACATAGCCGCCGGTGAAGTCGAAGGTCGCGGTGGCCGCCGAGCGGCCATCGGGCGTCCTCAGTTCCGCGCTGAGTGAGTTGCCGCCGGGTGCCGGGTTCGCCCCGCCGGGTGCCGGGGTCGTGGTCTCGCCGGGCGACGTCGGCGCGGCGCTCTTCGCGGGAGGGGTGGTGCCCGGTTGGGTGCTTGCATGCTGCGGTGAACTGCAGGCAGTCATGGCGACGACGGGCAGCCCCATCAAGAGGGCCGCCATGCAAGGCGAGCCGCTGAATTTCATCATGCCCGGCAGCCTAACTCGCGACGGCCACACTGGTTCGCAGGCGCAGGGCTTAATTCCAGCCGGCCACTAGGGACCGGCCTGGCGGGAGTCGATCCGTTCCAGCCGCCCCTCGGTGTACGAGGCGATCTGATCGACGATGACGCGCCATCGGGCGCCGTCCGAGGCCGCGGTGTTGAAGGCCGCTGCAAAGACCGGATCGAGCGTTCGGGGCGCGCCGGCATACAGCCAGTGCGCCACCCGGTGGATGCGGGCGCGCTGCCTGGCCTGGGTTTCCAGATGTCGCGGATCGGACATGATGAACTGCAACGCCAGGATTTTCAGCAAGGCGACCTCGGCGCGCACCAGGTCGGGAACCTGCAGTTCGGCCCGGTAGCGCACCAGTGGTCCGGGACCGGCCGCCGCGCGGGTGGTGGCAATGGCGGCCGAGGCGAACCTGCCCACCAGCTCACTGGTCAACCGCTTGAGCGCGACCGAGGCCGCCAGCGTGGCGTCGTATTTGCCGACGGCGGCGACCACCGGTAGACCGGAGAGCCGTCGTGCGGCTGCCAGGAAATCGTCTGCACGTACCCGGGAGAATTCGCTCTCGCCCAGTTTTGCCAGAGCCGCGGCATCATCGTCATCGGCGAGCACCCGCAGATCGATGCGTTGCGACACCACGCCGTCCTCGACGTCGTGCACCGAATACGCCACATCGTCAGCCCAGTCCATAACCTGTGCTTCCAGGCACATCCGGCCTTCCGGCGCACCGGCTCGAACCCAGGCGGCCGGATCGCGGTCGTCGTCGTAGAACCCGAATTTCCGTTTACCTTCGCCGCGCGGCCACGGATATTTGGTCACCGCGTCCAAGGACGCGCGAGTCAAATTCAGCCCCGCGCTGTTGCCTTGTGCGTCAAGCACTTTGGGCTCAAGGCTGGTCAGGATTCGAAAGTTCTGGGCATTACCCTCGAAGCCGCCGTAGTCCGCGGCCACCTCGTCGAGCGCGCGTTCGCCGTTGTGGCCGTAGGGCGGGTGGCCGATGTCGTGGGCCAATCCCGCCAGCTCGACCAGATCGGGGTCGCAGCCCAGCCCTATCGCCATTCCCCGCCCGATCTGGGCGACCTCGAGCGAGTGCGTCAGCCGGGTGCGCGGCGTGTCACCCTCACGGGGTCCGACCACCTGGGTCTTGTCGGCCAATCGGCGCAATGCGGCGCTGTGCAGGACGCGGGCACGATCCCGCGCGAAATCGGTGCGGTGCTGACCTTCGGTACCCGGCAGACCCGCAGTCTTGGACGCTTCGGCCACCCGTCGCTGACGGTCGAAGTCCTCGTATGGGTCGTGCTGATTCCGCGTCACCGACGCACAGTCTGCCAGGGAATGCCTGCCGAAGTCCGGCTCGACTCAGGCCGACTGGATGTGTTGTGGACCGGACCGCTCACCCGATACGTCGGTCCTCCTCAGCCCTACTGGCCGACAACGCGCGGGGCTAGATTGGCCCTATGCGCATCGCTCGCCTGATCGCCGCGATTGCGACGGTCCTCACGGTCGCCTTCGGTGGCGGGCTGCTGTTGGCGCCGCCCGCCGACGCGCAACCACCGTTCCGGTTGACCGACTACATCACTGACAATGCGGGCGCCCTCTCGGATTCCGGTCGCAGCGCGGTGACGTCCGCCCTGAACAAGCTGTACACCGACCGCCACATCCGGCTGTGGGTGGTCTACGTCGACAACTTCTCCGGGCAAACCCCGGCGGGGTGGGCACAACGCACCATGCGCGGCAGCGACCTGGGCCCCTACGACGCGCTGCTGGCCGTTGGCACCGCCAGCCGTGAATACGCCTTCCTGGTGCCGTCCACGATCAAAAGTGTCAACGCACGTCAGATCGATACGTTGCGGCGCAACAAGATCGAGCCCGCGCTGCACAACGGCGATTGGAGCGGTGCTGCCGTGGCGGCGGCCACCGGACTCGACGCCTCGCCCAGTGCGTCGGGTCGGGTAGCACTGCTGGTCGTACTGGCGGGCGTTCTCGTCGCGTTGGCAATCCTGTTGCTGGTCATGCGTTATCGCGGGCGGCGCCGCCGCGCCGCGGGGCTGGCCGCGGCACGGCGGCTCGACCCTACCGACGTCAACGCGCTGGCCGCCGTGTCGCCGCAGACACTCGACGACCTGTCCCGTGAACTGGTGGTGGACGTCGACAATGCAGTACGCACCAGCGCCAATGAACTGGACCTGGCGGTCGCAGAGTTCGGCCAGGACCGGACCCAGCCCTTCACCCGCGCCGTCACCAACGCGAAAGCGGCTCTGTCCCAGGCATTTAACGTCCGGCAACAACTCGACGACGCCATACCCGAGACGCCGGCGCAGCGCCGAGAGTTGCTCACCCAGGTGATCGTCTCGGCGGCGCGTGCCGACCGCGAACTCGAGTCACAAACCGAGGCATTCGAGAAGTTGCGCGACCTGGTGATCAACGCCCCCACCAAGCTGGACTCGTTGACGCAGCAGTACGTGGAACTCACCAGCCGCATAGCCCCAGGCGAACAACGACTTGCCATGCTGTACAACGACTTCAGCGCTGCAGCATTGACGTCGGTGTCCGGCAACGTCTCGTCGGCCAAGGAACGGCTGGAGTTCGCCGACCGCAACATCGCCAGCGGCCGTGAACTTGCCGCTCAAGCTGTCAGCGGACAACAAACCTATTTGGTCGATGCCGTCCATGCCGCCGAATCAGCGCTCGGCCAAGCGCGCGCGTTGCTCGACGCGGTGGACAACGCGGCCAACGACATACAGCACGCCATCGACCGGCTGCCGTCGGCGATGACCGACATCCAGAACGACATCCAGCGCGCCGACGAACTGCTGCGAAAAACCCAGAACGCCAAAACCGCTCACACCAGTGACCTGCGCGCCGCCCGCGACGCGGCGATCCGGGCCGTCGAGAGCGCACGGGCCGGGGCTTCCGACGATCCGCTGGGCGCGTTCGGACAACTGACCAAGGCCGACGCCGCGCTCAACGGGTTGCTGGCCACCACGGCCCAGGAGCAGGCCGCCGCCGAGCAGCTGAACCGGTCATTGGAGCAGGCGTTGTTCACCGCGCAGTCGCGGGTGCGGGCGGTGTCCGACTACATCGACACGCGCCGGGGCAGCATCGGGCCGGAAGCGCGCACCCGGCTGGCCGAAGCCAAACGGCACCTGCAGGCCGCTGAAGACAAACGATCGACGCACCCAGCTGAGGCGGTCGCCCACGCCCATGCGGCGTCGACGTTGGCCGCCACCGCGCAGTCGCTGGCCAACGACGACGTGCAATCAGCGCAGCGGGCCTACGGTCGCCGGGGCGGCAGTGACATGGGTGCGATGCTCGGCGGCATCATCATCGGTGACCTGCTCAGCGGAGGCATGCGGGGCGGCTTCGGCGGCTGGAGTCCCACCTCGTTCGGCGGGAGCCCGAGCTGGTCGGGCGGCGATTTCATGGGTGGTGGCGGTCGATTCTGAGCCGCGAGGCCAACATCGGCAATTCGCAGCGGCTTCAGGTATTACCGGTCTAGCCGGCCGCCGGGGAATGCGGTATGACGCCCGGCGCCCGTGACACCGGATCGCCTTCCCAACCGCTCCACCCGCCGTCGGCAACCGCTGTAGGGCGCGGAAGGTCAGGCATCTCTTCGGGGGCCTCGGCGCCGGCTTCCGCCTTCGGCGCCCAGTGGTCGTAGTCATCCGGCGGAACGACCACACCCCATAAGAGTGGGACCGACAAGCCACCGAGCATGCCGGACTCACCTCGAACTGCCGATACCGTGTCGTCCGGCAACGGCGAACCAAGAGGCAAAAGCACCCCTGCCCCCTTCCACAGCCAATAGAGCGTTCGGGCGCTGTGGCGAACTTAATGCATCAACCGGTCATATGGTAAGACAAACCGAAGAAAATCTGCGGGAATTGCCAATCTTTCCTCTTCGAGCGTGTGCAGAACAACGGCCGCCGCGCAGTTTGGCGATGACAGCCGCCGAGTATCGCCATCCGCATGGGCGAAGCAAAGTGCTTCCCGACCGGAGGCCCGAGTCGTCGGATCGACTTGGCGCAAAGTTATTGCCGCGCAAGGGTTTAGCAAGCCATGGAACCGAGGGGCGCAACGGTGTTTTCGGGCCGGTGCCGGCATTCGGTTCGCGCCCGGCAAGCACGATGAGCAAGTAGACCGGTCGCGTGAGTTTTTACAACACGCATCATTCGAATTCCCGTTACGGATACGGCACCGGTTAGCCGCTAAGCACGCATAACCAAAAGCATTGATTCCTCGGCGTTTTGCACACTATTAACGTCTGCAACAGCCGCCCCGCCGCTCTATCCCGGACGGTTGCGCGGCACCACCTTAGGACGAGACCGCACCACTTCTGCCTTGGTCCCGCGGTCCTCGCCCTCGGGCTTCTTGTCGCCCACCGGCATCGCTGTCACCGGCACGTTACTGCTCGACCCGCCGGCCGCGGTGGTGGCCGGCGCCCCGCCGCCCACGCCCGACATCGCAGGGGTCGCGATATAGGCCGGCATGGCCCCTTGCCACGTCGCGGGCACCGACATCGCCCCGACGAACCGCGCGCTACCCAAGCCGGCCGTCGCAACGCCCAGGGCGCCCAACCCTCCGCCGGCCAACGGCGGCAAGTCCGATAGAACGCTGGGCGCGCTATGGGGCGCAGCGACGGGCGCGCCGGCGGCACCGACCAACGCCGGTGCATGAGCCGGTGCCGCCGGGGGCGCCGCCGACGGGCCGGCGCTGTGGGCGAGCGTCGCCATGGGCGTCATCAGCGCGGTGGCCGGGTACATTCCGGCCTGGGCGACGGTAGTCAATGTCGCCACCGGTGTCGACGAAATCAATGACGTCAGCGACGAGAGGGCGGGCGGGAGCGCCGAGAACACCGACTGCAGCTCGGAAGCGAAAGTGGTTCCCAGCGAGGCCAACCCCTGTAAGAACTGCGACGCGAAGCTCAGGGGTGCGGTCACCAATCCAGCCAGGCCCGCCAACCCCGCGGACGGTGCGCTACCGCCCAGGGCCGCGGGTGGCACGCTGAACGACGGCAAAGTCTCTACGACCGATTGCGCCCCGGCGTGATAGCCCAGCATCGCGGCCACATCCTGCGCCCACATTTCGACGTACTCGAGCTCGGTCTGTGCGATCGCCGCCGTGTTCTGGCCCAAGAAGTTCGTCGCGATCAAGACGAGCAGCCGGGCCCGATTCGCCAACACCTGCGGCAGCGGCACCGTCGCCACCACCGCCCCCTCGAAGGCGAGCGCCGCCAGCCGGGCCTGCAAAGCCGCCACCTCTGCTTGCGCCGCCGCGATGATCAGCCATTGCACATAGGGGGCCGCGGCCGCCGTCATCGACATCGACGATGGCCCCAACCAGGCGCCACCGGCCAAATCCGACACCACGGTGTGAAATGACGAGGCCGAGGACGACAGCTCAACCGCCAGCCCATCCCATGCCGAAGCCGCCTCGAACAAGGGGCCGGCCCCCGGACCGCCAGATATCAAGGCGGAGTTGATTTCAGGAGGGAAGAACACAAACGCGGGAATCATGCGCAACCCCAACCAACCCGCCGAGTTAACGGCTCCGCCGCGGACGGCCAGACGTCCGCCCGCGGCCATTAGCTATCTATTTATGCCCCACCGGGGATCCTAAGGTACCCCAGCGCGAAAAGCGGACTTTTAAGCAAACCTTATTTCGCAGAATGCGGCATCAGCGCCGGCGTATCGTCGCCCCGGCCATCGACGAGAGGTGCTTAGGCGCAGCGGGACAGGCACTCTCCAAGAGGCCTGACAAGTAGCCGATTAACAGCCCTTGAGCCGCGCCGCCAGATAATCGGCCACCGCATTGATCGCGACTCGGTCCTGGGACATGTCGTCGCGCCGACGCACAGTCACGGCATCGTCCTCGAGTGACTCGAAATCCACCGTCACGCAGAACGGCGTGCCAATCTCGTCCTGGCGCCGATAACGTCGCCCGATGGCGCCGGCGTCATCGAAATCGATGTTCCAGAATTTGCGCAACTCGGCTGCCAAGTCTCGCGCCTTGGGGCTCAAGTCGGTGTGCCGGGACAGCGGCAGCACCGCTGCCTTGACCGGAGCCAGCCGCGGGTCTAGACGCAGAACCGTGCGTTTTTCCATCTTGCCCTTGGCGTTCGGGGCTTCGTCCTCCATGTAGGCGTCGATCAAGAACGCCATGAAGGACCGGGTCAGGCCGGCCGCCGGTTCGATGACGTATGGGGTGTACCGGGTGTCGGTGACCTGGTCGTAGAACGACAGATCGACCCCGGAATGCTTTGCATGCGTCGACAAGTCGAAATCGGTGCGGTTGGCCACACCTTCCAGCTCACCCCACGGGTTTCCGGCGAAACCGAACTTGTACTCGATATCGACGGTCCGGTCGGAGTAGTGCGACAGCTTGTCTGGCGGGTGCTCGAATAACCGCAAGTTCTCTGGATTGATGCCCAGCTCGACATACCATTGCAGCCGGGTGTCGATCCAGTACTGATGCCATTCCTTCGCCGTCGAGGGCTCGACGAAAAACTCCATTTCCATTTGTTCGAACTCGCGGGTCCGGAAAATGAAGTTGCCCGGGGTGATCTCGTTGCGGAAACTCTTGCCGATCTGACCGATGCCGAACGGCGGCTTCTTGCGGGCGGTCGTCACCACGTTTGCGAAGTTGACGAAGATGCCCTGCGCGGTCTCCGGACGCAGATAGTGCAAGCCCTCCTCGGTCTCGATCGGACCCAGGTAGGTCTTGAGCATCATGTTGAATTCGCGCGGCTCGGTCCAGCGGCCGGGTTCGCCGGTGTCCGGGTCGCGGATGTCGGCCAGCCCATTGGGCGGCGGGTGTCCGTGTTTGGCTTCGTACGCCTCGATGAGGTGGTCGGCGCGATAGCGCTTGTGGGTGATCAACGATTCGACCAGCGGGTCGTGGAAGACCTCGACGTGGCCGGAGGCCACCCACACCTGCCGCGGCAGGATGATCGACGAATCCAGGCCGACGACGTCGTCGCGACCGGTGACCACCGTGCGCCACCATTGCCGTTTGATGTTCTCTTTGAACTCCACGCCCAGCGGGCCGTAGTCCCACGCCGACCGGGTGCCGCCGTAGATCTCCCCCGAGGGAAAGACGAAGCCGCGCCGTTTGGCCAGGTTCACTACGGTGTCGATGACGGACGCCACGGGGTGGTGCACTCCCTTTCCGGGTCTGGGCGGGCACGCGCGGGAATCGGCCGCCGTGCGCAGAGCATCAGTCATGGTAGCGATCGGCGCCCGCGTCTTTGACATGCGTCATCATGCATGTGACAGTGGAGGACAGCCGACAACGATGTTCAATGGCGCAAACTTTCCCACTACCTGCCACTTCTCGAGGTGATGCCGCTCCCATGATGACGTCTCCGTCGCCTTCTCCCTCGATACCGACCGCCGACGACGGTATGGGATCGGAGCTGAGCATGGTCGCCCACGACCACGACGCGCTCGGCGGCACCGGGCACTCCGGAGCGGCCGCATACCCGGTGCCCCCGCCGCGGGACATCCTTGATGCCGCCGGTGAGTTGTTGCGGGCGCTGGCCGCGCCGGTCCGAATCGCCATCGTGCTGCAATTGCGCGAGTCGCACCGCTGCGTGCACGAACTGGTGGATGCGCTGGGGGTGCCCCAGCCGCTGGTCAGCCAGCACCTGAAGATTTTGAAGGCGGCCGGGGTGGTCACCGGGGAGCGATCCGGGCGCGAAGTGCTCTACCGGCTCGCTGATCACCACCTCGCGCACATCGTGGTGGATGCCGTCGCGCACGCCAGTGAGGAGCCGCGCCCATGAGCCGCGTCGGCGATGATGCAGCGCGTAGCGCTGAGAAGGAGCCGCGCCCATGAGCGGAGCGAGTGTCCGCTCCACTCGTCAGCGCGCCGCGATCTCCACGTTGCTGGAGACGCTCGACGAATTCCGCTCGGCCCAGGAGTTGCACGACGAGCTGCGCCGCCGCGGCGAGAACATCGGCTTGACCACCGTGTACCGCACGCTGCAGTCAATGGCCGCGGCAGGAATGGTCGACACGCTGCGTACCGACACCGGCGAATCGGTCTATCGCCGGTGTTCGGAGCACCATCACCACCATCTGGTTTGCCGCAGTTGCGGTGCCACCATCGAAGTGGGCGATCACGAAGTCGAGGAGTGGGCGGCCGAAGTGGCCGCCAAACATGGCTTCTCCGACGTCAGCCACACCATCGAAATCTTCGGCACCTGTTCAGATTGCAAGGGCCGCTAGCGATTACGTCGTGAGCGTGCGACGTATTTCGGCGCCGGTGTCCAGCACCAACAGGATCAAGGTCCGCAGGGCGTCGTCGGTCAGGCCGCCGCCCGGGAAGTTATAGCGCAACATCACGTCGGCGATTTTTGCCGCGCTTCTACCCGAATTACGTTGCACCGCTTTCTCATTGATCTTCTCGATCAGGCTCACACTGCCGAAATTGCTGTCCCGGGCCTGCTTGGCCACTTGCTCGATGAGCTTTTTGGTCAGCGGCAGATCCCACGCCAATATCTGGGTCAGCGAAATCAAATCCAGCCCCTCGGTGATGTTCACCACCCGCAACGAGGCGATGGTGCCGTCATGGCGCACCGTCACCGCGCCGTCGGCCTCCTCCTCAAGCGGAAGGACTTCGCCGAGTATCGAGGCCAGGCGCGCCTGCAGCGAAGGCATTATGCGCTCCCGAATCTGCGGTTGCGGGAAGCGTATTCCTCACAGGCCGCCCACAAGTCGCGGCGGTCGTAGTCGGGCCACAACTTGTCTTGGAAGATGTACTCGGCGTACGCGGCCTGCCACAGCATGAAATTACTGGACCGCTGCTCCCCCGACGTCCGTAAGAACAGATCCACGTCCGGGATGTCAGGCCGCTGCAGGTGATGCGCCACGGTCGACTCGGTGATGCGTTCCGGATTTAGTCGGCCGGCAGCGGCCAACCGCGCGATTTCCTTTGTGGCGTCCGCGATTTCGGCTCGGCCGCCGTAGTTGACGCAGTAATTGACGGTGATGACGTCGTTGTCCTTGGTCATGTCTTCGGCAATCGCGAGTTCATTGATCACGCTACGCCACAGGCGCGGCCGCGAACCCACCCATCGGATCTTGACTCCGATCGTCTTCAGGTTCACCCGGCGCATGCGCACCACGTCGCGATTGAATCCCATCAGGAAGCGGACCTCCTCGGGGGAACGCTTCCAGTTTTCGGTGGAGAAGGCATAGAGGCTGAGCCATTTGATGCCGAGTTCAATTGCACCACAGACGATGTCGATGACAACCGCCTCGCCCGCCTTATGGCCGTCGGTACGCGTTAATCCCTGTTGGGTGGCCCAACGACCATTGCCGTCCATCACGATGGCCACATGATTGGGCAATCGATCGGCCTCGATCTTGGGTGCGGCCGCCTTGGAGATGTGCTGCGGCGGCCGGCACGGGCCGCCGTCGGCGGACGGCGGCAACTCCGGAAAGACGACCGGCCAGGTCGACTTGTCGGGAAACACCGGATAGTCCTCGGGCGCGGGGGGCAGCTGCGGGAAATCGGCTGACGCCGTGGCGCGCTCAGCCTTCCGGCTATCCCCGCCGGCCCAGAGTTTAGCCACAATCCATATCCTGCCCGATCAGCGCTGCCCGCTGATCGGCGATGGTGCGGTCGACGCGATATGTCCGTTCTACGAGCGGCAACGTCTTGAGCTGCCGCTCCAAATGCCACTGCAGATGCGCGGCCACCAGACCGCTGACGTAGTTGCGGTGCGATTGCGGCGACTTTTCAGCGAAGTCCCAATCGCCGTCATGGAGCGCGGACATCAGATCCAGCACCCCCGGCGGCGGTGTCGTCGAACCGGCCGGGCGACAGTGTGGGCAGACGCTGCCGCCGGCGCCGACATGAAACGCGCGATGCGGACCGGGTGTGGCGCAACGGGCGCACTCGCCCAGCGCCGGCGCCCATCCGGCAATGCCCATCGCACGCAGCAGGTAGGCGTCCAGCAGTAGGTCCCGGGACCGGCGGCCATCGGCCACCGCCCGTAACGCGCTCACCGTCAGCCGGTGCAGGGCGGGGGCGGGTGCGCGCTCCTCACCGGCGAGGCGCTCGGCGGTTTCCAGCATGGCGCATCCGCAGGTGTAACGGCCGTAGTCGTTGACGATGTCGGTGGCGAACGCGTCAATCGAGACGACCTGGGTGACGATGTCGAGGTTGCGGCCGGGATGCAGTTGCGCGTCGATATGCGCGAACGGCTCCAGTCGCGCGCCGAATTTGCTGCGAGTGCGGCGCACGCCCTTGGCCACCGCGCGGACCAGCCCGTGATCACGGGTGAGCAAGGTGACGATCCGGTCGGCTTCGCCGAGCTTGTGCTGGCGCAGCACAACAGCTCGGTCTCGGTATAGCCGCATCACAATAGTTTTGCACCCCGCCGCGACATTATGGGTATCCGCGCCGTTAGTCTCGTACCCCGTGATTGGCGCTTCTGGGTTGGGTCCCGGATCCATTTCCGGATCCGGCCACCGGCGCCTGCCCACACTCACTGACCTGCTTTATCAGCTGGCCAGCCGCTCGGTGACGTCCACCACATTGGTGGGTCGCTCCCTGCACGCCATCCATGCCAGTCAGCCCACGCTCAACGCCTTCCGGGTGGTGCTCACCGAGTCGGCGCTGGCCGACGCGGCCGAGGCCGATCGGCGGCGCGCGGCCGGGGACACCGCCCCGCTGCTGGGCATTCCGATCGCCGTGAAAGACGATGTCGACGTTGCTGGGGTGCCCACCGCTTTCGGCACCGAAGGGTCGGTGCCGCCCGCGCTGCACGACGCCGAGGTGGTGCGCAGACTCAAGGCGGCCGGCGCGGTGATCGTCGGCAAGACCAACACCTGCGAGCTCGGCCAATGGCCGTTCACCAGCGGGCCCGGTTTCGGGCACACCCGCAACCCGTGGTCGCGCAGGCACACCCCGGGCGGATCGTCGGGCGGCAGTGCCGCGGCGGTGGCGGCCGGCCTGGTCAGCGCCGCCATCGGCTCCGACGGTGCCGGCAGCATCCGCATCCCCGCGGCGTGGACGCACCTGGTGGGCATCAAGCCGCAGCGTGGACGCATCTCGACCTGGCCGTTGCCGGAGGCGTTCAACGGCATTACGGTCAACGGCGTACTGGCCCGGACCGTCGCCGATGCGGCATTGGTGCTCGACGCCGCGTCCGGCAACGTCGAGGGAGACCGGCACCAGCCGCCCCCGATTACCGCCTCCGACTACGTCGGGATAGCGCCCGGACCACTGAATATCGCGCTGTCCACCCGGTTTCCCTTTACCGGTTTCCGGCCCAAACTGCACCCGGAGATCCTGGCCGCGACCCGAGCGGTCGGTAAACAGCTCGAACTGCTCGGCCATACCGTGGAGCCCGGCAACCCCGACTACGGGATGCGGCTGTCGTGGGATTTTCTCTGCCGGTCCACCGCGGGCCTGCGGGATTGGGAAGAGCGGCTGGGCGACGGCGTCGTGCTGGACCCCCGCACCGTGTCCAACCTGCGCACGGGTGCTGTCCTCGGACAGGCGCTCCTGCGCAGCGCACGCCGCCACGAAGAGGCCGACCAGCGGCGGGTGGGATCGATCTTCGACATCGTCGACGTGGTACTGGCACCCACCACGGCGCAGCCCCCACCGCTGGCGCGCGCCTTCGACCGGTTGAGCGGCTTCGGCACCGACCGCGCCATGATTGCGGCGTGCCCGCTGACCTTCCCGTGGAACGTCCTGGGCTGGCCATCGATCAATATTCCGGCGGGCTTCACGTCCGACGGCTTACCGATCGGTGTGCAGCTGATGGGTCCGGAGAACAGCGAAGGCATGCTGATCTCGCTGGCCGCCGAGCTGGAAGCCGTCTGCGGCTGGGCGAACGAACAGCCGCAGTCGTGGTGGGACCAGACCACGGACGCGAATTAGCCGCTGACAACTCGGGTATTCGTTCGCGATGGACCAATCGACGGCTCCCCTTCTCGATGCGCTGGCCGATTATCGGGCGAAGAACCGCTACGGATTCACGCCGCCGGGCCACCGCCAAGGTCGCGGCACCGACAACCGCGTCCTGCAGGTTCTTGGCCGCGAACCGTTCCTCGATGACGTGCTGGCGAGCGGTGGACTCGATGACCGCAAAACCAGCAATCAGTATTTGAAGCGCGCAGAGGACCTGATGGCTGAAGCCGTTGGTGCCGATATCGCGTGGTTCTCAACGTGCGGCAGTTCTCTGTCGGTGAAGGCCGCGATGATGGCGGTGGCCGGTGGCGACGGCGGTCTGCTGGTGAGCCGGGACAGCCACAAGTCGATCGTCGCGGGGCTGATCTTCTCCGGCGTGCAACCGCGGTGGATCACGCCCCGCTGGGACGCCGAACACCATTTCTCCCATCCGCCGTCACCGCAGCAGGTCGAAGAAGCGTGGGACAAGCATCCCGACGCCGCCGGTGCGCTCATCGTGAGCCCCAGCCCGTATGGCACCTGCGCCGACATCGCCGGAATCGCCGACGTGTGCCACGCGCGGGGCAAGCCCTTGATCATCGATGAAGCCTGGGGGGCGCACCTGCCGTTCCATGACGACCTGCCGACCTGGGCGATGGACGCCGGCGCCGACGTCTGCGTGGTGAGCGTGCACAAAATGGGCGCCGGATTCGAACAAGGCTCGGTGTTCCACGTGCAGGGCGACCGTATCGACCAGGATCGCCTTTCGGCCTGCGCGGATCTGCTGATGACCACCAGCCCCAACGTCTTGGTGTATTCGGCCATGGACGGATGGCGGCGACAGATGGTCCAGCAGGGACACGAATTGCTCGGCGCTGCACTGGATCTCGCGCATCAGTTGCGCTCAGACATCGAAACCCTTCCGGGCGTCGAGGTGCTCGACGACGAGTTACTCGGAGTGCAGGCATCCCACGACCTGGACCGATTACAGATATTGATGGATGTATCCGACACGGGCACCTCCGGCTACCAGGCCGCCGACTGGCTGCGCGCTAACACTCACGTCGACACCGGGATGAGCGATCATCGCCGCATTCTGGCCACCCTGTCCTTCGCGGACGACAAGACCACCGCGAGCCGTCTCACCGATGCGCTGACGGCGTGGCGCAAAGCGGCCGACGACTTCGACCCCCCGCCACAGATCGACCTGCCCTCCCCCGACGAGCTGCAATTGGAGACAGTCTGTCTGCCCCGCGACGCGTTCTTCGGGCAAGTGGAGGCGGTGCCCACCGACCAGGCCGCCGGGCGGGTTGCCGCCGAACAGGTGACGCCCTATCCCCCCGGCATCCCCGCCGTGGTGCCCGGTGAGCGTCTCAATGATGCTGTGCTGAACTACTTGTGTTCCGGGGTGCGCGCCGGCATGAATACCCCGGATGCTGCCGATCCGTCGATGAGAACGATTCGGGTGCTCGCCTGACGCACTTGCCCCGCGGCTTGGACATGACCCGATTACCAACGTGGCGCGGCCGAAGAAGTTGGTGTCGGTCGGTCCAGGCATCAGCGCGGTGATGGCGCCGTCCTCGGCGGCGACGACCAGGTCATAGCCATGTTGGGCGAACTGCTTGGCCGGTTCGAATCCGATGCCGCTGGACGCGCCCGTCATTAGGGCGAGTTGTTGTTTCATAGGGCGCGGCTACGCGGCACAAAGGTGACCAAACCCGACTGCCACCAGCGGTTCGCCAACAAACACATCGGCCGGCTGCGTAGCGTCTGCCTGGCATGTGGCCATTTCCAAGTGCGCTAGCACCGGCGCTAGCACGCATGGAACTGACCTATTGGTCGGCCACACGCGGCGCAGGGACGGGCGACAGCGAGCGGGTGACCACCCCACCGGTGGCAGTGCTAAAAGCCCAGCCGGCCAAGCTGTTTGGGGTCGCTCTGCCAGTTTTTGGCCACCTTGACGCGCAGGTCGAGGTAAACCTTTGTGCCCAACAGCTTTTCGATTTGGGCGCGCGCAGCGGTCCCGACCTCGCGCAGCCTGGCACCACCCTTGCCGATGATGATGCCCTTCTGGCTGTCGCGTTCGACGTAGAGCAGCGCGTGTACGTCGATCAGGTCGTCGCGATCCTCTCGCGGGTTGACCTCGTCGATGACGACCGCCAAGGAATGCGGCAGCTCGTCGCGAACCCCCTCGAGAGCGGCCTCCCGGATGAGCTCGGCCATCAGAACCTCTTCGGGTTCGTCGGTCAGTTCGCCGTCGGGGTAGTACGCCGGGCCGGGCGGCAGCGCCGCGGCCAGCACATCGATCAGGATGTCGACTTGCGATCCGGTCACCGCCGACACCGGGACGATCTCGGATGAGTCGCCGACCAGTTCGCTGACCGCCACCAACTGCGCGGCCACCTTGTCTTTGGGCGTCTTGTCGATCTTTGTGACGATGGCGACCAGGGTTGTCTTCGGTGCGGTCGCGCGAATCTGCTCGACGATCCACCGGTCTCCCGGACCGATCGCTTCGTCGGCCGGGATGCACAGCCCGATCACGTCGACTTCGGCGTAGGTGTCGCGCACCAGATCGTTGAGCCGCTTGCCCAGCAGGGTTCGCGGCCGGTGCAGGCCCGGCGTGTCGACCAGGATGATCTGGAAGTCGTCGCGGTGCACGATGCCGCGAATGGTGTGCCGGGTGGTCTGGGGCCGCATCGAGGTGATCGCGACCTTGGTCCCCACCAGCGCGTTCGTCAGCGTCGATTTCCCGGTGTTGGGGCGACCGACCAAACACACGAAGCCGGAACGGAATTCAGTCATGCTGGTCGGGTTCCTCGCCGTCGGATGACTGGTCGGACTGGATTGGGCTGAGCAGGACGGTGCCGATCCGGACCCGGCCGCGGTGATCGGTGCCGCCTTCGGCCTGCAGCCGCAGACCATGTGAAACCACCTCCGCGCCCGGCAGCGGTACCCGGCCCAGTTCCAGGGCGAGCAGGCCGCCGACGGTGTCGACGTCGAGATCGTCATCGAACTCCACGCCGTACAACTCGCCCAGGTCTTCGATCGGTAACCGCGCCGACACCCGGAAGTGCTTGTCGCCCAAGTCTTCGATCGGCGCGGTCTCCGCCTGGTCGTACTCGTCGGCGATCTCGCCGACGATCTCTTCGAGCACGTCTTCGATACTGACCAGGCCGGCGATGGCGCCATACTCGTCTACGAGCAAAGCCATGTGGTTGCGGTCGCGCTGCATTTCCCGCAGCAGCGAGTCCAAGGGCTTGGAGTCCGGCACGAAGACGGCCGGCCGCATCACCTGCGACACCTGCGGGGTCCGGCCGCCGTCGCCCGACAAAACTGTCTGCTGGACAAGGTCTTTCAAGTAGACGACTCCGACGATGTCGTCGACATTCTCGCCGATGACCGGGATCCGCGAATGCCCGCTGCGAACCGCCAGGTTGATGGCCTGGCTGGCGAACTTGTCGCTTTCGATCCAGATCATCTCGGTGCGCGGCACCATCACCTCGCGGGCCGGGGTGTCACCGAGTTCGAAGACCGACTGGATCATCCGGCGCTCTTCGGCGGCGACCACGCCGCGCTGCTGGGCCAGGTCGACGACTTCGCGCAATTCGATCTCGGAGGCGAATGGCCCGTTCCGCAACCCCCGGCCGGGGGTCACCGCGTTACCCAGCACCACCAGCAATCGGCTGATCGGCATCAATAGCCACGAGATCGCTTGCAGTGGAAGGACAGTCGTCAGCGCAATGGAATAGGCGTTCTGACGCCCGAGGGTACGCGGCCCCACCCCCATGACGACGAAACTGGTCACCACCATGATCGCCGCCGCGCCGAACAATCCCCAGCGCAGTCCGAAGTTGTCGTAGAGGAATACCACCAGCAGCACGGTCGCGGTGATCTCGCAGGTGATCCGCAGCAGCACCACCAGGTTGATGTAGCGGGGCCGCTCCGACATCACCTTGGACAATGCCACCGCGCCGGGACGCTCGTCGCGCACCAATTCCTGAACCCGGGCCAGCGACACCGTGCTGATGGCCGCGTCGATGGCCGCGAACAATCCGCCGAGCACGATCAGTGCAATTGCACCGAGCAGTTCAGACCAGCCGGTCATTGGTCAGCGTTCTGCTCCATGGTCCGGCTGCGGCGAGCGAGTAGCCAGGCAACCCCGCATACGATCACCGCAAATCCGCCGTAGCGCAGTGCCAAGAGCCATCCGGCTTGGTGGGGCAGACCCGGTTCCTGGTGGTGAACGGCAAGCAGCACCAAGAAGCTGCCGTCATCGGTCGGCCCGACGCGCGGCAACGGCTGGGTCTTGATCGCCCTGATCTGGGCGGGGGCGCTGCTGGAGTTGTCGACCTGTCCCCAGGCCAGGGTGGAGTCGTCGAGCAGGAACGTGTCCTGGCTGCCCGCCGGTTGGCTCCCGTCGTGACCCACCACCGCTACGTGGCCCACTTCCACGGTCTCGTCTTTGGCGGGGACAAACACCGTGACGTTCTCGTACAGCTTCGGTGGCGCCGGGGGCTTGAAGTCGGGTGGGGGCGGGCCGTTGTACCCGTTCAGCGGTATCGATCCGCCGCCGTAGAAGCTGCCGGACGCGACATAGCTGTCACCCACTGCGGTGAACGGGACAACGCCGACTGTCGCTGCATCGAGCACCATTCGGGCGCCGCGCGGCAGGTACGCCTGCTGTTCGGCGCCGTTGTAGACGTAGCGGAACGTGATCGGCTGATTGAGCGGGTTGTAGATGGTCGGGCGGCGATAGGCGTCGTCGTAGTCGAGGTAGTCCCAGTGCCGCGGCCGCACGAACCGCTGATCGTCAATCTTCAGGATGTCGACGTTATCCCGGTGGGAGCTCACGACGTTTTGCACCTGCTGGTTGAAATCGACCTGGGTCGGCGGCTTCGGCGGGTTGGCCGGGTCGACGCGCGTCACCGGGGCGGCCTTGGCCGCCGCGATCGCCAGCGACGGCGCCTCCAGCCCGCGCGGCGGTGCCACCACCGGGGCGTTACGTGGCGCGTCCGGACCCGGCGGAGGGATCTCCAGCACCGGGATGGTTTGACCCGAGTTGGGCGGCGGCAGGACCAGTGGGCCCTGCGGCGGGGCAGGTAGTGGAGGCGGCTCGTACACCGGAATGGGAACTTCCGGAGGCCGCGTCGGCGCGTTACTCGGTGGCCCCTCCACCCCGCGGTGATCCTCGTTGCACACGTTCGCGGTGTGGTAGGCGTTCACGTAGAACATGCAGTGCTGGCAGGCAACCGGATTCGATCCCGCGCCCGCACACGGCGCCGCCTGCGCCACCGAATCGGTGGTGGTGACCAACACCGCCAGCGGTGCGAATGCGATGGCGGCTGCCGCCAGAATGCTGAGTGGCCTCAATGGTCGAAATACCTTGACTTGTCGAGCAATCGACGGTCCCGCTCCTGTTGGCGGTCCTGGTGGTAGGCCTCGACCTGCTCGGCGACCCACTCCTCGAGCAGCCGGTCCTGCAGAGCGAACATCTCTTTTTCCTCGTCCGGCTCACCGTGGTCGTAGCCGATCAGATGGAGTACCCCGTGGATGGTCAGCAGGGCCAGTTCGTGCCCCAGGCTGTGCCCCGCCGCGGCGGCCTGGCCGGCCGCGAATTCGGGGCACAGCACGATGTCGCCCAGCATCGAGGGCCCGGGCTCGGGGGCGTCCGGACGCCCACCGGGCTCGAGCTCGTCCATCGGGAAGCTCATCACGTCGGTGGGCCCGGGCAGGTCCATCCAGCGCATGTGCAGGTCGGCCATCGCGGCGGTGTCCAACAGCACCATCGACAGCTCGGCCGCCGGATTGACGTCCATCTTGGCGATGACGAACCGCGCGACGCTGATCAGCTCGGCTTCAGAGACGTCGATACCCGACTCGTTGGATACCTCAATACTCATAAAACCGCTCACCGCACCATCATCGACGACCGCGCGAGCCGGTCGCCCGCCGCGACGCCCGGTTCATCGTCAGGCCGGGCTCTTCGAATTTCGCATAGGCGTCGACAATCTCCGAGACCAGCCGGTGGCGGACCACGTCCACGCTGGTCAACTCGGCCACGTGGATGTCCTCCACGCTGTCCAGGATTTCCATCGCCGAGCGCAGGCCGGACTTGGCGCCGCCCGGAAGGTCGACCTGGGTGATGTCCCCGGTGACGACGATCTTCGATCCGAAGCCGAGTCGAGTGAGGAACATCTTCATCTGCTCGGCGGTGGTGTTCTGCGCCTCGTCGAGGACGATGAACGCGGAATTAAGGGTGCGCCCGCGCATGTAGGCCAGCGGCGCCACCTCGATGACACCGGCGGTCATCAGTTTGGGTATCAGCTCGGGATCCATCATGTCGTACAGCGCGTCATACAACGGCCGCAGATACGGATCGATCTTCTCGCTGAGCGTGCCGGGCAAAAACCCGAGGCGCTCACCGGCTTCCACGGCCGGCCGAGTCAAGATGATCCGGCTGACCTGTTTGGTCTGCAGAGCGTTGACCGCTTTGGCCATCGCCAGATACGTCTTGCCGGTGCCGGCCGGGCCGACCCCGAAGACGATGGTGTTGGCGTCGATGGCGTCGACGTAGCGCTTCTGGTTGAGCGTTTTGGGCCGGATCGTCTTTCCGCGCCGCGACAAGATGTCCAGCGTGAGCACTTCGGCCGGTGACTCGTTGTCGGTGCCGGCCAGCATGGCGACGCTATGCCGAACCACCTCCGGTGTCAGCGGCTGACCACTGGCAACGATGGCGATCAGCTCGGATATCACCCGCTCGGCGAGCGCGACGTCGGCAGGCTCACCGGCGAGGGTGACCGCATTGCCGCGCACGTGCAGGTCGGCATTCAGGCTGCGTTCCAGGGCCCGCAGGTTCTGGTCCGACGAACCCAACAGGCCCATGACGGCATCGGGCGGAACGTCGATGCTGCTGCGAACCTGAGCAGAGGCCGGGACGGCTCCGGCTGCGTCAGCAGCGCTGGTCTCGCGGGGCGTCACGTGGCTCTCGATGCCTGCTTTCTCGGCTTGTCGGTCGGTTGCTGGGCCGTCTCAGTCTACGCCGAGGGCCCCGGTTGGTCAGTGTTCAGCAACGTACTCGACGACGTGGCCGTGTCGCGAACCTGCAGCGTGTGGCCGTTGCCCGGGATGTCGGCGCGCTGGTCCCACCGGGGGGTCAGCACACCGAGGGCGCCCAGCGCCACCGCCGCAGCGGTCGACGTCCGCAGCACCTGGGGGCCAAGCCGCACCGCCACGGCTCCCGCGTCGGACAGCGCGGCCATCTCGTCTTCGGCGATGCCGCCTTCGGGACCGACCACCAGCAGCACTGATTTCGCTTGGGCCAGCTCGATGCCGGCGAGTCGGCCGGTGGCCGACTCGTGCAAGGCCAGCGCCGTCGCGCCGGCGGCCACGTCGTCGCGGATCCGCTCGGTGAGCTGCGCGGTGGACAGCACGCCGTCGACCGGCGGGATATGCGCCCGGCGGGATTGCCGGGCCGCTGAGCGGGCCACGGCACGCCACCGGCGCAGGCCCTTGTCGACCCGGTTGCCCTGCCAGTTGGCGACGCAACGAGCGGCTTGCCAAGCCAGGAACGCGTCGGCGCCGGCTTCGGTGGCCAACTCGATGGCCAGCTCAGAGCGTTCCGACTTCGGCAGGGCCTGCACCACCGTCACCCGCGGCGAGCCGGGGGCGACGCTCCAGCGTTGCAGCACCCGCGCGCGCAGTCCGTCGCGCCCGGCGTGCTCCACTTCGCAGTGGGCCAGGGCTCCGGCGCCGTCACCGAGCACGAGTTGCTCGCCGGGACGGATGCGGCGCACGGTGGCGGCGTGAAAACCCTCGCCGCCGGCCAGCACGGCGAGCGCGCCGGGTTCGGGCAGATCGTCGAGGTAAAACAGCGTCGCGACCATGTGCGCGCCTTCGCGGGCCGCGGGCTAGCGCCCGGTGAAGGTTTCGCGGAGCCGGCTGAACAATCCGCCGCCGGCGTGGGTCGAGCGGACCTCGGGCACATCGCGACTGCGGCGCGCCTTGAACTCGCGCAGCAATTCGGTGTCGCGGTGGTCGAGCCGGGCGGGCACCACCACTTCGACGTGCACATGCAGATCGCCCCGGGTGCCCGAGCGCAGGTGCGGCATGCCGTGGCCACGCAGCGTGATGACCGAGGCCGGTTGGGTACCGGGCGGGATGGTGATCTCACTGACGCCGTCCAAAATGGCGTCGACGGTGACGGTGGCGCCCAGCGCTGCGTCGACCATCGGCACCGAAACCGTGCAGTGCAGGTCGTCACCCTCGCGGACGAAGACGTCGTGGGGCTGTTCATGCACCTCGACGTACAAATCTCCGGCCGGCCCTCCGCCGGGCCCGACCTCGCCCTGGGCGGCCAGCCGCACACGCATACCGTCAGCGACACCGGCGGGGATCTTGACGCTGATCTCCCGGCGGGCCCGCACCCGGCCGTCGCCCATGCATTGATGGCACGGGTCCGGGATGACGACGCCGACGCCACGGCAGGTCGGACACGGCCGTGATGTCATCACCTGGCCCAGCAGCGAACGCTGCACGGTCTGAACCTCGCCGCGACCGCCGCACGTGTCGCAGGGGACCGGTACCGAATCGCCGTTGGTGCCCTTGCCCTGGCACCGATCGCACAGCACCGCGGTGTCGACGGTGACCTGCTTGGTCACCCCGGTGGCGCACTCTTCGAGGTCCAGCCGCATCCGCAGCAGCGAGTCCGAGCCCGGCCGGACGCGCCCGATCGGGCCGCGGGAGGTCGCACCGCCGCTGAAGCCGCCGCCGAAGAAGGCTTCGAATACATCACCCAGGCCGCCGAATCCGCCGAAACCGCCGCCCGCCGCGGCCGCGTTCTCCAGCGGATCCCCGCCCAGGTCGACGATCCGCCGCTTCTCGGGGTCACTCAACACCTCGTAGGCGGCGCTGATTTCCTGGAATTTCGCCTGCGCGGCCTCATCCGGGTTGACGTCGGGATGCAGTTCGCGCGCCAGCTTGCGGTACGCGCGCTTGATCTCCGCGTCGCTGGCGTTTCTGCTCACGCCGAGCAGCCCGTAATAATCGCGTGCCACGCTTGCTTCTCCTATACCTGGTCTTTATCCGCGCCTAGCCACAGTGCGGGTGCGCGATCATCGAGCACCCAGGACTTCGCCGATATATAGGGCAACCGCAGCAACGCTGGCGATAGTTCCCGGATAGTCCATCCGGGTGGGCCCCAGCACACCCATTCCCCCGTAAACGGTGTCGGAGGTGCCGTAGGCGGTGGTCACCATGGAAGTGCCCACCATCTGCTCGGCGGCCGTCTCATGGCCGATGCGCACCGTCACCTTACCGGCTTCCTGCTGGGCCGCCAGCAACCGCAGCACCACCACCTGCTCCTCCAGGGCTTCCAGGATGGACCGCAACGAGCCACCGAAATCGGCGGAGTTGCGGGTCAGATTGGCGGTGCCGCCCATCAGCAAGCGTTCTTCGGTGTGCTCGACCAGCGATTCCAGCAACACCGTCGCCGACCGGCCGACGGCGTCACCGAGGCCGTCCGGGCTGCGCAACTGTCCGGCCAGGTCGGCGACCGCCACCGAGGCGGCCGACAGCTTCTTGCCGACCAGGGCCTGACCGAGCATTTCCCGCAGCTGCGAAAGCTCGTGCTCGTCGATCACATCGCCGAGTTCGACGACACGCTGGTCGACCCGTCCGGAGTCGGTGATGACGACCATCAGCAGCCGCGCGGGTGTCAAAGCGATCACTTCGAGGTGCCGCACGGTCGACGAGGACAGCGTCGGGTACTGGACCACGGCCACCTGCCGGGTCAGCTGCGCGAGCAGCCGGACCGCGCGGCGCAGCACGTCGTCGAGGTCGACGCCGGACTCGAGGAAGGCCTGGATCGCGCGCCGCTCGGCTGAGGACAGCGGCTTGACGTCATCGAGCCGATCGACGAACTCGCGATAGCCCTTCTCGGTAGGCACCCGACCGGAGCTGGTGTGCGGCTGGGTGATGTATCCCTCGGCCTCGAGCACCGCCATGTCGTTGCGCACGGTCGCGGACGAGACGCCCAAGTTGTGGCGTTCGACCAGCGTCTTGGAACCAATCGGTTCTTTGGTGGCGACGAAGTCGGCGACGATGGCACGCAACACCTCGAACCGACGGTCATCGGCACTTCCCACCGGCCGCCACCTCCTTCGATACCGCCTGGACCGGATTCATTTTACGGGCTCGGGCGACACCGACCGTTATCGCGGCCGTTCGGCCAAGACGGTGGCCGCCGGGATCGCGGGCCGCAGTCGTGACCGGGCCGGCAGCGGCCGTCGCGCGACTTTCGTCGTACGCATCGGTGCTGACGACTATTCGTCCGGCTAACCTTTTCAGAATGAACCGGTCGGGCCACAGCAATGAGTCGGGAAAGGTCGGCCGCCGATGATCTTCAAGGGCGTGCGCGACGGCAAGCCGTACCCCGAGCACAACCTGTCCTATCGGGATTGGTCGCAGATACCGCCGCAGCAGATCCGTCTCGACGAATTGGTCACCACCACAACGGTCCTCGCACTGGACCGGCTGCTCTCCGAAGACTCCACCTTCTACGGGGATCTCTTCCCGCATGCGGTGCGGTGGAAAGGCATCACCTATCTGGAAGACGGCCTGCATCGCGCGGTGCGCGCGGCGCTGCGGAACCGCACCGTGCTGCATGCCCGGGTGTTCGACATGGACATGCCGCTGGGCCAGCCCGGCTGATGGTCACGTTCGGGCCTCGCCGCGTGTCGACCTAGTAAGGACGTTGGTTCACACCACAACTTGCCAGGAGGACCGCCATGCCACGGCTGCAAGGAGTCTCCGACCGCGACGCCCGCCTCGGCGCCAAGATCGCCTTCTTTTTCACCAAGCGCAAGCTCGCACACATGACCGGACTGGAAACCGCCGGGATGCTGGAACCGCTGCGGATGTATGCGCACATCCCGCGATTGCTGAACGCCTACGGCAAGTTGGAGCAGGCCGAGTCGAAACTGGACGTTCTCAGTCCCCGGCAGCGGGCGCTGGCCGAGCTGAAGTCGGCGACGACGGTGGGTTGCGAATACTGCATCGACCTCGGTTCACAGATCGCCCGCCGCTGGGGCATCACCGACGAAGAGCTGTTGGCCCTGTCGAGACCCCAAGCCGACTATCAGAACGCGCCGTGCTTTTCCGAAGCCGACAAGCTGATCCTGCAGTACGCCACCGCGATCAGCCGCACGCCGGTTGAGGTGAGCGCTCAACTGTTCGATGCGCTGCGCGCGCACTTCGATACCGCCCAGCTGGTCGGCCTGACCCACGTCATCACGCTCGGCAATCTTCGTGCCCGATTCAACATCGCGCTCGACATCGGCTCGTCGGGTTTCTCCGGCAATCAGGTCTGCGCGTTACCGGAGACCGATCGGCCGTGACGGCGGATGCGTCGCTGGCGGCCCGCTTTGAGGCGGCCCGGCCACAGCTGTGGGCCATCGCCTACCGGATGCTGGGCTCGATCGAGGACGCTCAGGATGCGGTGCAGGAGGCGTGGTTGCGGCTGAGCCGCAGCGCCGAATCCGACGCCGGCATCGCCAACCTGGACGCCTGGCTTACTACGGTGGTGGCCCGCATCTGTCTGAATGTGTTGCGCCACCGCCGGATTCACGGCGGTGAGGAGCTGGTTGGTCACCTGCCCGATCCGATCGTGGAGGCCCCGGGGGAATTCGACCCCGAGCACCGCGCGATGCTCGCCGACGCGGTGGGGCTGGCGCTGTTCGTGGTGCTGGATACGTTGCCGCCGGCGGAGCGGCTGGCGTTCGTGCTGCACGACGTCTTCACCGTGCCCTTCGATCAGATCGCCGCGATCGTCGACCGGACGCCGGAGTCGGCCCGCAAGCTGGCCAGTCGGGCCCGACGGCGAATCGAACAGGCCGATCCGGTTCCGGACGGGACGCTGGCCGCTCAACGCGAGGTCGTCGACGCCTTCTTCGCGGCGGGGCGCAGCGGCGACTTCGACCGCTTGGTGTCGGTGCTACATCCCGACGTGGTGTTGCGCGGCGACTTCGGTGCCGCCGCGGCCCCTTACCGCGCTCAGGGCTCGGCCTCGGTGGCCGAGCTGGCTCGCAGTTACGCCGGACCCGAGCGCGAGGTGCATGCGGCGACCGTCAACGGTGCCGCGGGCGCGGTGATTTTCTTCGCCGGCCGCGCGGCATCCGTGATGGCCTTCGTGGTGCGCGGCGGCCAGATCCGCGCGATCGATGTGCTGGCGGATCCGGCCCGCATCGCCAAATTAGACCTGCGCGGGTTGGCCGCCGATCACTGACCGGCGGCTTGCAGCAACTCCATCGCCGACGCCCGCGACAGCACCCAGCCACCCTGATTGACGAAGGTGACGTTCTGCGTGACCGGCGACGGCAGCTTCGGACCGGAGACCGCGACGTCGGCGGTGGCCGAACCGGCGGCGGCCGGCTGGATGTTCGTGACGTTGAACGACAGCGGCAGGTCGCCGTTCTTGGCCGCCTTCTGCAGCTTCTTGTCGGCGACGTGCGCTTCCATCCCGCTGATGCCACCCTGCACCAGGTTGCTCTTGCTGGTGAACGAGACCTTCGGGTCGGCAAGGCTGTTGAGCACGCCCGTCAGCTGATCGGAAGTCGGCACATCAGCACCCGCGATCGGCTGGGCCGGCGGCGGATCCTGGGGCAGCGGCGCGTCGACGGCGGCGAGCCGCACCCCGGCGGCCCGCACACTCGGCGTCGCGACAGAGGCGACGCCGGCCGCGGCGCCGCCGACGATGGCCAGGGCTGCCAGGCCGGTGGCAAGGACTTTGACGGTTTTCATGGTTCCCCCTTCGGTGGCACGAATGTTGACGCGCAGTTGGCAATCCTCACGCCCATTGGTGGCGGTGTGGATGGTGTCAGCGTGCCGGTTGCGTCTGGTACTTCGTGTCTCGGCATCGATACGTTACGGCGGTCCGATGTGCGGAAATCATGAGAAAACTGTGCGTCGGCTGTGCGAGGGCGTGCCGAATTCCCCGGTCGCCCGCTCATTGCGGCCGTGTCCTGATATGCCAAACCCCATGCGCCACGTTCCGCGGCGCATGGGGTTTGGCGTCGGTATGACTAGTTCGTTGCGGTCGCCGCCTGCAAGAGGGCGAGCGCCGCGTCGTGTTGCAAGACCCAGTTCCCGTTTTGGTTGACGAACACCAGGTGCTTGTTGACCGGCCCGGCGAACTTCGGCCCGGTGATGCCCACATCGGCTTGAGCCATGTTCGGCCCCGCCGGCGCAATGTTCGTCACGTTGAACTGCTCGGGGAAGTTCCCGTTCCGGTAGGCCTTCCTCAGGTCGTGGTCGGCGACCATACCCTCGTTTTGAGGGACGCCGTTTTCAACGAGGTTGGCCTTGTCCCGGTAGTTAACGCCGGGGTCGGTTACTTGGGTGCACAGGTTGGCCAACTGGTCAGCCGTCGGCAATTGCCCTGGCGCACCCGGCGGCGCGGGCGGCGGGGGCGGCGGCGGTGGCGGATCCTGCGGCAGTGGCATGCCGACCGCCGCCAGTTGGAGTTGATCCAACGGTGCTGCAATGGAAGCCACACCGGCGGCGGCGCCGCCAATGGCGGTCAGCGCCGCCACGCCCGTGGCAATGGACTTCACGGATTTCACAGGTCCCCCTTCGATGCACATGGACCGTGGCGGGATCCTACGGACGGCCACACGCGGTCACACGTCTCCATGGTTGAAGATGGTGTAAGTGTGCCCTGCGCCAACGGTTTTTGTGTCTCAGGCGGGTCACGTTACGACGACGCTACGGCCGCGACGTGTGCAAACCCGTTAATACTCTGTGCCGCAAGCAGGTAACGGCGAAATTTACCGCAGACCCCCGGCGCGCGGCCGGCTACTGCTCGGCGAGGGCGTCGATCAAGCTCTTGGGCCGGATGTCCGACCAGTTCTGTTCCACATACTGCAGGCAGTCCGCGCGGCTGGCTTCACCGAATACCACCCGCCATCCGGCCGGCATGTCAGCGAAAGTCGGCCACAGGCTGTGCTGTTCCTCGTCGTTGACCAGCACCACAAACGTCGCGTCTTCGTCGTCAAAGGGGTTGGCGGCGCTCATCATATCTCCTTCTCACGGGATACCTGGACGGGCTGACGGTGGATCCCAACACCCGGTCGGATAGCAGTCCTAGGCAGCTCAGGTTGGGAAACCCGGGCCCCTGGGTAAGTCCTGACAGGTTCGGCAGGAACAACTTGGGTGTCACGTCTGTGACGGCCAGGTCATAACCTATCGCCTCCTGCAGCCGCTCTGAAGTCAGGGGCCCACCGAGACCGAGTTCCAGCAGATCAAGCGCATCCTGACTGAACAATGGTGTGAACCAAAGCGAGTCGGCGCCGGAGCCGTCGATGACCAGGTCGAACCCATGCACCGTCTCCAGATTTTCGCTGCCGCGGTTGGTCGACAGCGTCAACCGGATCTGCCCTTCCTTGCCCACCGCGTGGGCGACGCGGCCACGCAGGTGGTGAATGCGATCGTCTGCCAGCAATGCCTCTTGCACGTTCGACGAAAACACCCCGCGGTCGGTGCGCGCCAACGCATCGCGACGTTCGGCCAGCGTGAGGGCCGGCCAATTGGTGGGATCGGAGAACAGCGAGTTCTCGAAAAATCCCTCGCCACGGGTGAACAACGTCGCCTGCGGCGAAATCACGGTAATGCTCGACACCCGGTGCCGGAACAGCTCATAGAGCATCGTTGCGGCCGTCTCACCGCCGCCGATCACCGCCACCCGCTCCGCTTTGATCCGGTCGTTGTTCGCGGCGCGATCCCAGAATTGGGCGATCGACAGCATCCGCGGATTCCCGGGAAGCAAAGACTTTTCGGCCTGGCCGGGACCGGTGATCATCAACGCATCGGCGTGCACGGTGGCCTCGTGAGTGTGCAACGCCCAGCGATCGCCGCTGATCGCCAGTCGTTCGACGCCACCGAGCACCACATTCATTCCCACGTGGTCGGCGACCCAACTCAGGTACTGGCTCCATCGGCGATGCGTCGGTGCCGGTCTGCCTCGGTCGATCCACTCGGCGAACGATGCCGTCGCGATCAGGTAGGACTGCCAGCTGTAGCGGGTCATCCGCTCGTCCAGTTCGGCATTGCGCCGTGGCACCAGCGCCGAGCGGTAGGGAAACCCGACGTCTTTTTCCGGGCTGGTGCCCAGCCGGTGCGCGCCGTCGGTCCAGCCGCCACTGGCCTGCCAGTTCGCCGCGACTCCGATCCGCTCCACGGCCACCACGTCAGGAACCTCGATGCCCATTTCGCGTAGCACCGAAGCCTTGGCGGCCACGGCCACCGCCTTGGCGCCGGCGCCCACGATGGCAAGTGTGCTCATTTCACCATATCCCGCAGTGATTCAACCCAAAGTTCTTGTAGCGCAGTAATATCCGCCTCACTGAGAATGTCGGGCAGGGCACGCCATTGCGCGGCCAGAACCCGCTCCCCGTCCCAGGTCAACACCATCGCGGCGATGGTGAGCTCGTGGCGCACCGCCAGCCCGGGCTCCGGCACCGGCGACACCCCGGCGAGTAGCTCGCGGTGAAGCGTCAGGCCGGTGCCGCCGTCGGTGTGGGCGGCCCCGAGATAGTTGAGCAGCAGCTGCGGGGTTGGCAAGGCGGCGAGCCGCTCGGCGGTGTCGGCCCGCAAGTAGCGCAGCAGCCCAAAGTCGAGGCCGTCGCCCGGGATCGCCGCCAACTTCTCCCCCACCTGGCGCGGATCGACCGAGTCCAGCCGGATCGGGTAGATGGAGCTCAATAGTCCGACCGTGTCGCCGGTATCGATGGTGTGCGCACCCGGCTGGTCCACCAAACTGTCTGCCCGGCCGTGTGTTTCGAGCGCCAGCAGCGGCGGTGGCGTGGGCTGGCCGCGCAGCCGGCGCCAGCGGGTCACCGTCGCCGCGGTCGCGGCGACCAGCAGGGTGGGCAATGGCAGACCCGACTCCAGCAACCGGCGGGTGAGGTCGGCGTCGGTGGCCACGTTGCGGACGATCAGATCGCGCGCCCGGTCTTGGCTCGGATCCAGCCGGCGAGCACCCAGATCGGGATCGTCGCCGTCGAGTTGGGACGCCCAGAATTGCACGGTGTCCAAGCGGTGCGCACGCGCGCTCACCGCGTCGGCCCAACGCCGATAGCTGGTGTGCTCGCGAATCGGTGCGGGTGAGTGACCGGTGGCCGAGGCGGTCAGGGCGGCGCCCAGTTCGCCGAGGATCACTCGCCACGAGGCCGGGTCCAGCGCCACGACATGCGCAGCCAGCAGCAGAACGCTCTCTCCGGTCGGCGGCCGAAGCCACACCGCGGACAGCAGCGTTCCGCGTTCGGGGTCGAGGCGGTTGACTGCCTGGGCGACGTGGGTCGGCACCGCCGCGGCCAGGTCGTCAAGCACCTCAACCTCTTTGAGTTCGGTCCGGATATCGGCGGCCGGTACCGGAATCAGCGTCATCGTGCGGCGGTCCACTCGGGTGCGCAGCACCTCGTGGCTCTCGATGATGCCGGCAAGCGCAGCATCCAACTGTTCGCGGCGCAGCGTCGCGGGCAATCGGATGGCTTCGGTCTGGGCAAGCCGGCGCGGATCGCCATATTCATAAAGCCATCGACCGTTGGGCAGCAATGGCATTGGGCCGATTCGGCCGTCCACCTGTTGGGCAGCGGCCGTGCTTTCCGAATCGATGGCCTCAGCCAGCTCGCGGACGTTGCTGCACTCGAGGATAAGCCTGGCGCGCAACGCAATTCCCCGCGCCCGGGCCGCTTGCACCACCGACAACGCCATGATGCTGTCCAGGCCCAGCTGTAGGAAGTCGGCGCTGACGTCGACCTGCGGTTGGCCGAGCAGCTCTGCGAGCAGTTCGGCCAGCGCCGATTCCGTGGCGGTCTCTGGCGTCGCCGCCCCGGCCGTGGACTCGGCGGCGTCCACGGCGGCCAATGCCGTTTCGTCAAGCTTTCCGTTAGGGGTCAACGGTATTTCGTCGACCATCACGATGCGCTGCGGAACCATGTAGCGCGGTAACCGGGTGCCGAGCATACCGCGCAGCTCGGATGCCGCGGGCTGCCCGGCTGACGGGTCGGCGGCCACGTAGGCGGTCAATCGCGCGACGCCCTGGCGCTGCTGTACCAGCACGCCCGCGTGCCGGACGGCCGGATGCGATTCGAGGACGGCCGCGATTTCTCCGGGCTCGACGCGGTGGCCGCGGATCTTGACCTGGGCATCGGCGCGTCCCACGAATTGCAGTGAGCCGTCGGGTAACCGGCGCACCAGGTCGCCGGTTCGGTACATCCGCTCGCCGGTGGCAAACGGGTTGGCGACAAAGCGCGAAGCGGTCTCGGCAGCGCGGCCCAAATAACCGCGGGCCAGCTGCGCACCACCCAGATACAGTTCTCCCGTTGCGCCGCACGGCACCGCGCGCAGCGCGGAATCCAGCACGTAGCCACGGGTGTGCCGGGTCGGCCGCCCGATGGACGGCTCGTCATGCTCGGCGATGGCGGCGACCACCGCCTCGACTGTGGTCTCGGTGGGCCCGTAGCAGTTGTACGCCGTCATCGGCGAGGCGCGGCAGGTAGTGCGGATCCGAGTCCACGCGGCGCTACCGACGGCCTCGCCGCCCAGGGCCAACACCGTCAGCGGCGCCGCGCTCAACAAACCGAAAGCCTGCAGTTGGGCGAACATCGACGGGGTGGTGTCGATCATGTCGATGCCATCCGCGGCGATCAGCGCGACGAGCGCCTCGGCATCGGTCTGGGCCTGCTCATCGACCACGTGCACCGCGTGCCCGCCGAGCAAACCGACCAACGGCTGCCAGGCGGCGTCGAAGGCGAACGACCACGCGTGTGCGATGCGCAGCGGCCGGCCCAGGCGGCCGGCGGCGGGCCGCAACACGCGGTCCAGATGATCGTCGGCGTAAGCGCTTACAGCACCGTGAGTTCCGATGACGCCCTTGGGTTCTCCCGTCGTACCCGAGGTGAACACGACATACGCGGCCTGCTCGGGTGCAACGTCGACCGGGTCGAAGTCGCCATGGTGGGGTTCGCCGGCCCGCAGCAGTTCCTCGGTTTTCGCCTCGTCCAACACGATCAGCGCGCCGGATTGGCGCAGAATCGAGTTCACCCGCTCCGAGGGCATACCCGGCTCCATCGGCACGCACATGCCCCCCACTTTGAGCACGGCAAGGATTGCGACGATGTAGTGCGGACCCCTGGAAAGCCTTATGCCCACCGGTGTTTCGGGCTGGACGCCGCTGCGGGCAAGTTGCGCCGCCAGCCGGGTGGCCTGGTCGTTCAGTTCGCGATAAGTGAGCGTGCCGCCCGCCCAGCTGACCGCCGGGTTGTCCGGCGCCGCGGCCACCACGTCGGCGAACCGGGCGTGGATGCTCAACGGTGACGGCCGGAGCGGTGCGCCGTCGGCGCCCAGCGGGTCCGACTCGCCTTCCAGCAGGACACTGACCTCGCGTATCGGTCGCACCCAGCCTTGCAGTAGTCGCTCGGCGGTGGTCAACACCCGCCGCCCGAATGTGTCAGCGGAGATGGCGCCCAGTGCGCCGTCGATCGCTTCGATCAGCAACACCAGTTCGCCGCCTTCCATGTGGGCGGCGACGGCGATCGGGAAATGGGACAAGGTTTGCAGCGCGGACGGACGGAATGTCGCACCGCCGGCGGTCAATTCGCCGCCGGCGGTCAAGCCGTCCATCGGGAAGTTCTCGTAGACCAGCAGGGTGTCGAACATCTCCCCGACCCCACCGAGGGCGCGAAGTTGCGCGTGCCCGAGGTAGCTGTGCTCTCGCAACAGGGCGGCGTTGCGCTGCACGGCGCGGCATTGCTCGTCGACACGCGCGGCCGGGTCGAGCCGCACCCGCAGCGGCACGGTGTTGATGAACAAACCGACCATGGTTTCGACGCCGGTCAGTTCGGGCGGTCTGCCGGAAACCGTGACGCCGAAGATCACATCCCGGCTGTCGGTCAAGCGGGACAACACCAGCGCCCACGCCATTTGCATGAGGGTGTTGACGGTGATGCCGCGGGATCGGGTGTCCTCGACCAACCGCGCGGTGGTCTCGGCCGGCAACCGCAATTGGGTGGTGCGCGGCAGCGACCTCTGCTGCCCCTCTGCCGGCTCGACGGACCCCAGCGCAGCCGCCAACAGGGTAGGTCCCGGCAGATCCCTAAGGTGCTCGCGCCAGACCCGATGGCTGGTTTCCGGATCGCGGCTCGCCAGCCAGCCGATGTAGTCGCGGTAGGGCCGCGGTGCGACCGGCAGCGCCGACAGATCCCCGCCGGCCTGATACAGGATCATCATCTCGTTGACGAACACCGGCAACGACCATCCGTCGATCACGATGTGATGGGCGGTGAGCACCAAACGCCATTGCTCGCACGGCAATTCGATGAGCAGGAAGCGGATGGCCGGACCGTGTTCCAAATCGAACGGTCGCCGGCGTTCGCCGGTTTCCAGCGTCGGCACGTCCTCGGGCGCGGCGGCGACGATTCGCCATGGCAGTTCGACGCGCGAAGGCACGATCTGTACCGGGCGCGGGATGCCCCGGCTGAAGAAGCTGGCCCGCAGATTCGGATGCCGCACCAACATCTTCTCGGCGCAATTACCTAACAGTGCGACGTCGAGTTCGCCGGAGATGTCGGCCGCTATCCCGATCACGTAGGGGTCGTCCGCCGGTTCGCCGTCGGCGAATTCGGCAAGCGTGGTCAGCGAATACAAGCCCTCCTGCAGGGGGCTCAACGCCATCACGTCCTCGATGCCGGGTGCGACGTCGGTCTTGGCAGCAGTCATGTCGTGCCTTCGCGTGTCGACGACCAAAGTTGCGTCACAGCAGCCAAATCCGAGGACGATAGCCCGGAGGCGCTCATCGGCTCGAAACGGGTATCGCCGGCCTGTTCACCCAGCTGGGCGCCGACATCATCTTCGTCGCCCAGGGCATCCAGCGCGGCGGCCAGTTGCTGCACCGTCGGATTCTCGAAGATCATCCGCGGGCTCACCGCCAGGCCGGCCGCCCGTGCCCGCGAGGCGAGCTGCACGGACAGGATGCTGTCGCCGCCCAGGGCGAAGAAGTCGTCGAAGCGCCCCACTTCGGAAGTCGACAACAGATCGGCGAACACCTTGGCCAGCTTCCGTTCGGTGTCCGTGCGTGCCGGTTCGATCTGACCGCCGGTGCTGACCGTCGGCCGCGGCAGGCCTGGCCGGTTCAGCTTGCCCGATTCGGTCTTGGGCAAGACGTCGAGCACGGTCAGCGACGACGGCAGCATGTAGCCCGGCAGGCTGGTTGCGATCGCGGCGCGCACCTCCCCCGCGAATGCCGCCTTCTCCGAGTCATCGACGATCGGTCGTTGCGGCACAACGTATCCGGCCAGCGATGTGCCGCCGTGCACCTCCCAGGTGCGAGCCGCCGCGGCGGCGACGCCGTCGACCGCCGCCAGTGCGGCCTCGACTTCGGCCAGCTCGACCCGGAAACCGCGGACCTGCACCTGGTGATCGGACCGCCCTACGAACTCCAGTTGGCCGTCCTCGGTCCACCGGGCCAAGTCGCCACTGCGGTACAACCGAGAACCCGGCTCGGCACCATAGGGATTGGCAACAAACCGTGACGCGGTCAGGCCCGCGCGTTTCCAATACCCGCGAGCCAACTGGTCACCGGCGTAATACAGCTCGCCAACCACACCGACCGGTACGGGACGCAATCCGTCGTCGAGCAGGTAGGCCTCGGCACCCGGAACCGGCTTTCCCACAAGCGGATTCGGGAGACCCAACCGCCCGCGTGATACCGCTCCGGAGGTCTCGGTGGAGCCGATGTTGTTCAACAGCTCGGTGCCGACACCGTCTCCGTCGGCGCACGCCGACGCCAGCCGCTGCAGCAGCGCAGTGCTCACCGGCTCGCCACCGCATACCAGCCGGGACAGCGAGCGCACGGCATCGGGCCGGCTGTCCACCAATGCCGACACCAGGCTGGGCACCGCGGTTACCTGAGCGACCGAATGCCGGTTCATCAAGTCCGCGACTGCCTCCGGGTCGCGATGCTCGGCATCGTCGGCCAGGATCATGGTCGCGCCGGCCGCCAGGCCGGCCAGCATCTCCATGCCGCCTTCCAGGAAGGTGATCGAAGCCTGCGCCAATCGGACGTCGTCGGTTCGCGGGGGGTAGTGGCGCAGCTGCCAATCGAGCCGGGCCGCCATCGAGCGATGCGTTCCCACTGCACCTTTCGGCTTACCGGTGGACCCGGAGGTGAACACCAGGTACATCGGGTCGTCGGGATGCGGTAGCGGCAAATCCCTGGGCTGCGGATTTACGTCATCGCTGTCCAACAGGGCGCGCACCTGTGGATCGTCCAGCGAGATCAGCTGGACACCCGACACCTGCGGCATGGTGTCCACCGCTTCGCCGGTTGCGACCACGACCGGCGGCTGCACATCGTCGAGCATGAATTGCTTTCGCGCCAGCGGATAACCGGGGTCGATGGGGAAGTAACCGGCGCCGGTCTTCATGATGGCTACCAGTGCCACCACCAGATCGATGCTCCGCCGGGTCGACAGCCCGACCAACGACCCGGGGCCTACTCCGTTCTTGACCAGGAGCGCGGCCAGGTGGTCCGAACGGCGGTGCAGTGTAGGGTAATCGATGGTCTCGTCGCCGCAGCGCACCGCGATCCGGTCGGTTCCCCACGCCCGACTGGGCTCCAGTAATTCCGGGATGGTGCGCGGCCGGTCATGCGGCGCCTGCTCGCCGCGGCTCCACTCCTGCAGAATGCGTCGCTGTTCGCCGGCGTCGATCAGCTCAACGTCACGCAAAGTCTGATCGAGATCATCGGCAAACGCGGTGAGCGCCCGGGTCAGCCACCCGGCCAGCCGCTCGATGGTGGTTCTGGCGTAGAGCTCGGTGCGGAAGATGACATTGCAGTTGTAGCCGATGTCGTCGGAGCCGTCGGTGCCGAAGAAGTTGACGCTCAAATCCGCGTGCGCCATGTCGAAGACGGGGGCCAGCGAGGTGCACACGGTATCCTGCTGGGCGCTGCCGGCGGGTGCGGTCTCGATGACCTGGGTGGCCGACAGGTGATCTCGGACATGCACGACGACCTGGAACAGCGGATTGCGTGACAGCGACCGCACCGGGCTGACGCTGTCGACCACCCGGTCGAACGGCAGGTCCTGGTGAGCGTAGGCGGCCAGGGCGGTCTCGCGGGCCCGCTTGAGCAGTTCTCGCAGCGTCGGGTTGCCGTCTAAGTCGTTGCGCAGCACCAAGATATTGACGAAAAAACCGATCAGCTGGTCTAACTCGGCTTCGGTGCGACCGGCGACCGGAGTGCCCAGCGGAATGTCCACTCCGCCACCGGCTTTGTGCAGAACCACCGCGACCGCCGACTGCAGCAGCATGAATTCGGTGATGCCCAGCTCGCGGCACACCTCGTTGAGCTTGTCGCGGGTGGCCGAGTCGATGCGGAAATCGACGGATTCGCCGTCGCCGCTGGGCACCGGCTGGCGCGGGAAGTCCGGGCGCAGCCCGGTGTCCTCGGGCAGCCCGGCCAGCTGTCGAGTCCAGTACTCCCGCTGTTCGGCGGCGATCGCTGATTCCTGGCCGTTCGCATCGGAATCCAGACCCAGGAAGGTGCGCTGCCATTCCGCGTAATCGGCATACTGCACGCGAAGCGGGGCCCAGGACGGCTCTTCGCCGCCGCGCCGGGCGCGATAGGCCGTCATCACGTCGGAGAACAGCACGCCGGCCGACCAATGGTCAGAGGCGATGTGGTGCACGACCAGCGACAGCACATGCTCTGCGGCGTTCTCCGCACGCAGCACCGCGACCCGGATGGGCAATTCGGCGTCCAGTTCGAAGCAGTGGCACCGCTCGACGTCGAGCTGCTGCTGCAGCCAGGCGTCGTCGGGGCCGACCTCGCGGCGCACCGGAATCTCGGCGTCGGCCGGGCCTACCAGCTGATACGGCATGCCGTCCAACTCGACGTAGCTGGTGCGCAGGATTTCGTGCCGGGCAACGACATCGCCGACGGCGGCGATCAGCGCGTCGATGTCCCACGGACCGGTCAACTTCGCGGCAAAGGGGATGTTGTTGACCCGGCTCGGCCCGTCCACGCGGTAGGCGAACCAGCTGCGCAGCTGTGATGCCGACAGCGGCATGGGCCCGTCGTGTGCGGTGGCTTTCAGCCTAAGTCGCGACTGCATCAGTTCGCCCGAACTGAGCTGGTCCACCCGCTCGGCCAACAAGCCCACCGTGGCGAGTTCGAACACGTCCCGGATGCCGATTTCGACACCACACTCCGCGCGGATCGCGGTGACCAGTTTGGTGGCGACCAGCGAGTGGCCACCCAGATCGAAGAACGAGTCGTCGACGCCCACCCGGTCGTGGCCGAGCAGCCCGGAAAACAGTTGGGCGATGCGATGTTCGGTGGGAGTCGTCGGACCGCGGTATTCGGTGGCAGCCGCAATCTGTGGCTCCGGCAGCGCGGACCGGTCGATCTTCTGGTGTGCGGTGATCGGGATCTCGTCGAGCACCACGTAGGCGGCCGGGGTCATGTAGTCCGGCAGTGCGGCGGCCACCCGGGCGCGGATGCGTTCGACGTCAACCGTTTCGGTGTCGCCGCCCTGGGCCGGCGTCACATATCCCACCAGGCTCTTGCCCAACTGGGGCAGGTCCATGGCCAGCACAACCGCTTGTCCGACGCTGGGGTCGACCGAGATGGCGGCGGCGATTTCACCCAACTCGATGCGGAAGCCGCGAATCTTCACCTGCTCGTCGGCGCGGCCGACGAATTCGATGTCGCCCTCGGCGTTGCGGCGGGCCAGGTCACCGGAGCGGTACATGCGGCCACCCGATGTGAACGGGTCGGCGACGAAGCGCTCGGCCGTCAACTGCGGCCTGCGGTGATATCCGTGTGCGACATGTGTTCCCGCGATGTAGATTTCACCGATCACCCCGATGGGGACCGGCTGCAGCGCATTGTCGAGCAGGTACACCTGCGTGTTGATCTTGGGCCGGCCGATCGGCACCACCCGAGTACCCTGGGTACCCTCCACCGGGTAGCTGGTGCAGTTGACGACCGTCTCGGTCGGTCCGTAGAAGTTGTACAGCGACGCGTCGAAGGTGGCGTGAAACTTGTCGGCGATCTCGCCGGGCAGCGCTTCGCCGCCGATGGGCACGCGTCGCAGGGTGCGCCATTGGCTCACGCCGGGCAGCGACAGAAAGAGCCCCAGCAGCGACGGCACGAAGTGCATCGACGTAATGCCTTCACGGGCCAGCAGTTCGGTCAGATAGCCGATGTCGCGCAGCCCGTCGGGCCGCGGAATCACCAACCGGGCACCCATGATCAAGGTGCCGAAGATCTCGCCCATCGACACGTCGAAGCTGGGCGATGCTACCTGCAGCAGCCGATCGGTGTCGTCGATCCGGTACTCGTCGCCGAACCACACGAAGTACTCGGCAATTGGTGCGTGGGGCACCGGTACGCCTTTGGGCAACCCGGTCGAACCCGAGGTGTAGATCAGGTACGCGGTGTTCTGCGGGCTCAGCGGTCGGACCAACTCGGCGGGCGCGGTACCGGGATACTGCGCAATGTCGGTAACGGGTTCGCGCAGCACAAGTTTGGCGTCGGCGTCCCCCAGAATGAAGCTCAGCCGGTCCTCGGGATAGGTCGGATCCACCGGCAGGTATACGCCGCCCGCCTTGAGCACCCCGAGCGCCGTGATGACCAATTCGGGGGACTTGTCCAGCAGCACCGCAACGCGATCCTCGGTGCCGATGCCTTGTTCAATGAGCCAGTGCGCCAACCGGTTCGACTCTTGGTCGATTTCGCGGTAGGTGTAGGCGCGGCCCTCGTAGACGACGGCGACGGCATCGGGCGTCAGCGCCGCCCTCCGGCCGACCAGCTCGGGCAACGTGCTGGCCGGAGTGACGAATTCTTCGCCGGTCGACACAGCGCGCAGCCACTCGGCCTCGTCTTCGCGCATCAACGAGCAGGCCGACAGCTTCGCGTCGGGGTTGGACAGCACGCTGTCCAGCAGGGCGGCATAGTGGCGCAGCAATTGCTCCACCAACTGCTGATCCAGCACCTCGACCAGATATTCGGCTTCCACCAGGCCCTCGCCGGAGCCATCCGGCGTACGGTTCAGCTCAACCATCAGACTCAGCGGCAGCTGGTTGAAATCCCCGCGCAGCTCACCGCGCTCGCAGTGCACGCCCGGCGGGCAGAACCCGGCGCCAGCGGACTCACGCTGGCCGAAGCTCACCCGGGTCATTCGGTCCGCGCCGTGCCGGCGGTCCGGGTTCGCTTCGCGCACCAGCCAATCCAGGTTGGCACGCGAATGAGCGAAAGCGCCCATCGCACCGTCCCGGGTTTGGGCCAGCAGTTCACGGAACGTCTGGTGTGACTGGGGTTGCAGCCGGGTCACGACGGTATTGCCGTAGTACCCGATGACGTCTTCGGTTCCGACTCCGCGGTTCAGCACCGGCACAGCAACCAGGAAGTCGGTCGACTGGGTGTAGCGGTGCACCAGTGCGCCGAACGCGGCCAGCAACACCATGTACGTGGTGGCGCCCGTCTCGCGGCCCAGCGCGGCGGCGCGATCGACGATGTCAACCGGCAACTGCGCGGATGCGCGCTCAGCGCGCCAGGTAGTGGGCACCACCGAGCCGTTGGCGCCGGGAAGCTCGAGTGGCTCCGGAAGGTTGACCATCAGCGGTCGCCAGTAGTCCAGGTCCGCCTGAGGAATTGCGGTCGGGTCCGCGGAAAAGGCCGGCAGCACCGGCCCGGCGGCGAAGCCGTCCGGGTCGGTGTACGCGCGAGTCAGATCGGTGAAAAACGGTGCCCAAGAACCGTCGTCCCAGGCAATGTGATGGGCGGTGATCAGCAGCATCAGTTCATCGGCGGCCAAGTGCGCCAATGCGACTCGCAGCGGCGAATCCTTACTCAGGTCGAATGGTCGGCCAAAGTCCCGCTGCGCCAGCACGCGCAGGCGCAAGCGACGGGCCTGATCGGTGAGCCCGGTCAGGTCGTGTTCGGCCCAGTCGGGTCGCAGATCCCTGCGGAGCACCGGACGCGGGTCGCCATCGGCGGTGGTGTCATAGGTCGTGTGCAGAACGGGATGTCGCGCGGCGACGGCATCGACCGCGTGATGCAGCCGTGCGGCGTCGACGGTTCCGGTCACGCGGTAGGAAACGCAGATGTTGAGCAGAGCGCTGTCGGTATCAACCGACTGCACGAACCACATTCGGTGCTGACCGACTGACATACGCGGCTCGTCAGAGGTTGCCACGGCCGCGCCACCAGTCGGCCGGGTCAGGCCGCGTTCAGCGAGCTTGCGGCGCAATAATTCCAAGCGCTCATCGTCGAGACGGGCGTCGGCGCTGGTGGTGTCTTTCACGCTAGGAATCTAACCTTTCGAGCATCGTGAGCGAGGAGTGTTGCGCACCGTTTGCAGCCCCGATGCGCTCGAGTGCCGGTGGCGCCGCTGGCCCATCGGCTGAGTCGGCCTGCAACGCTTCGACCAGCTCATTCAGTGTGATGCCGCCGAGCATGCGAGCCACCGGAACCGAGTTTCCCACCGCACGGCGCAACCGCTTACGTAAATCCAGTGCGAGCAACGAGTCAACGCCCAAGTCGATGAGCGGCGTGCCCGGGTCAATCGATAGCGAATCCCCCAAATGCAGCGTCGCGGCCAATTCGGCGCGAACGATTTCGGCAAGTGGCTTCGCAACGGACTCATCGGTTTCCGCCCCGCCACCGGCACCGCCGGCGTGCGAAACACTGAACGGCATTGTCATGCCCTGACTTTCGAAGAACACCTGGAGCCGCTCGAAGTCCGCGTCGAAAATCAGCGGATCGCCGTCGTAGCGGTACAGACTGGCTTCGATCGCCTGACCCGGATCCATCGCCATCAAACCCGAGCGTTCGGTGCGGGTGATCTCGTTGCCCACTACTACCCCGGCGCCTTGCCACAGCCCCCACCGGATCGCCGTGCAGTCACGGCCTTTGGCACGCAGCTGGGCGGCCAGCACGTCCAGCATCCGGTTGGATGCTGCGTATGCCGCGTGGCTATACCCGCCCCACACCCCGAATACCGAGGAGCAGGCCAGGATTCGGCAGTCCGGCCGCAGCGGCCATACATCGGCCATCGATGCCAACCCGCGGACCTTGGCAGCGCAGACCGCCGCCACATCCGCACCGGTGAGATCCGAACGCGAGCGCGCCTGCGCGATGCCCGCGGTGTGAATCAGCAAGGACGCGCCGCTGCCGCCATATTCGGCGGCGACCGCGGACAGCGCGACGTGATCGGTGATATCGCACTGCGGGGCACGCAGCTGGGCGTCATATCTCCCGGCGAGCTCATGCAGTACGGCCGGATCAACACCGTTGCGGCTCAACAGGGTGACGATCCGGGCCCCGCGTTGCAGGCAGTACCGCGCGTACTGCAATCCGATGGCTCCGTTACCGCCGGTGATCACCACATCGTCCAGCGTGGTGGCATCGAGGGGGCGCGGGGTGGCCGATTCGCGGCACGCCCTGAACGTCCGGATGTGGCGTCGCGGCGATCCACCGCCGCGCAATGCGACCTCGGCCGCCTGACCGAGCAGCACGTCGACCGCGGCTTGTGCCGTGGCGGCATCGACATCTCGGTCGCTCAGGTCTAGGTGTCCGAACGCCTGTTCCGCGAATTCGAAGCCGACGCTGCGATGCATTGCCGCCAGCGCAGCCTGCGCCGGCGAGACACTGCAGGTATCCCGCGCCACGTGTTCGGCACCGGCGGTGAGCAACCACACGGACCGGCATCGTGGGCCGATGAGGGCGGGGTAGTCGGGCAGCCCCGCATCGGGCCGGCCGGCGATCTGCTCGATCGCGGCGATGGCGTCGAGCTGGTCGAGTGCTGGGGCGGCGATGACCAGGATTTCCGCCTCGCGCGGCGGCACCGCTCGGCAGCCGCCGTGTGCCGCAACCGCGTCAACCAGTCGGCTGGTCATTGCGTCCGCACCGAAGAAACCGATGTCGCGCGTCGTTGTGTTCGCTGCGACCGGAGACGTGGTGGGCTGCCAACCCTCGACGGCCACGGTGGGCGTCGGCCCCGCTTCGATCATTCGTTCCGGTGCCGCCCACAGGTGCACCGCCCGCATCGGCGCGTTCGGGAATCCCCGCAGCACGGGGCGATTGGCCGGCGGGACGGCGTTGGTCCACTTGCATCCGGGGTCGGCGGTCGCGATGGCGGTGATGCCCGCCGACAGCGAATCGGCGATGGATCGGTCACGGTGCCCCGAGCCGACGATGACGGTCGAGTCGTCGTCGACGACGCCGCCCAGCGGGTAGAGCAAGGACGGGTGCGCCGAGAGCTCGACGAAAGTGTCAGCCCCGCAGCCGCGGGCATACTGCACGGCGAGATCAAACCTCACTGTGCCACAGAGGTTTTCATACCAGTACTGAGAGAAGTCGGTTGCATCGCCCAACTCGGTGCCCAGCGTGGAGCCGATGAACCTCACCGGGCCGTCCCGGAAAGCCGATTTCGGCGTCAGCTCAGCCAGGCGCGCACGCAACGGTCGGAGTGCACTGGTGTGGCCGGGATAGTCGACGGCCAACTGCTGGCTGAAGATGCCGCGCTGTTGGGCCAGCACGACCGCGGCGGCTACTGCTTCGTGATCGCCGGCGACCACGGTGGACAACGGCCCGTTGACGGCCGAAACTTCCAGCCAGCCGGGTGTCTCGGCCAGCAGCGACTCCGCGACGTCGAGGCCGGTTCCGAGCACCGCCATCGCATAGCGGCCGGAAAGCTGGTCGACAACGGTGGCGCGCGCAACCACCAAAGCGACCGCATCCGGCAATGAAATCGTCGCCGCCACATAGGCCGCCGCCACCTCGCCGAGGCTGTGGCCAATAGTGATATCGGGCCGCACCCCATAGCAGCGCCATGCTTCGGCCAGACTCACCGCGTGGGTGAACTGCGCTCCCTGTATCTCGGGGCGTGACCAGCTCTGCTCTTCCTCCCCCACCAGATATGGCAGTGGAGAAGGGAATCCGGCGGCGGCGAACGCCTGCGCGCACCGGTCGGCCGCTTCGCGGTAGGCCGGCAACGTCCGGTAGGCATCGGTTCCCATCGCCTGCCATTGACTGCCCTGGCCCGCAAACACGAATGCGATGCGCGGCGGCGTTGTCGCCGCGGAGTACGTGACCAGCTCGTGCTCCTCGCCACGTGCGATCGCGGACAATCCCGCGACGAGTTCCGCGCTGCATGCCGCTCGTACCACCGCCCGGTGCCGTCGCACCCTGCGCAACCGCAGCAGGGTGGCGGCGACCGCGGCGGTCATGTCCGCCGAATCATCGACGCGGCCCAGGTAATCGGTGATCGCCGCGGCATCGCGGCGGATCAGCTCCGGGTCGTGCGCACTGAGCAGTACCGGGATGCGCCCGTCTGGCAGCCGATGGGTAAGCATCACGCGACCTCGGGCACCGAGACGATCAGATGTGCGTTGGTGCCGGCGATCCCGAACGCCGAGGCTGCGGCAGTGCGATGCCCGTCGATGGCCGGCCACGGCGTCAAGGTCTGCGCTAGCCGCAACCCTTGTCTGTCCCATTCGATTTCGGGACTGGCTTCACTGGCGTGCAGGGTCGGCGGGACGGCGCCGTGTTCGGCGGAGACCAGCACCTTGGCCAGCCCCAGGGCTCCGGCGGCAGCCAAAGAGTGGCCCACGTTGGATTTCACCGAACCCAGCAGCGCTCCGGCATCGGGCTCGGTCTCGCCGTAAGTCTGGGCCAGCGAGCGTAATTCGGTTCGGTCACCGAGTCGGGTACCGGTACCGTGCCCCTCGATCATTCCTACCTCGGCGGGCTTGATCCCGGCTTGGTTGATGGCCCGTTGGAACAGCCGGATCTGGGCATCGCCGCTGGGCGCGCTCAGACCGGCGCTGCGCCCGTCCTGATTCATCGCGGTGGCCCGCACCTCGGCCACGATCTGCCGGCCGGCGCGCAGCGCGGACGATTTGCGTTGCAGCACAAACATTGCCGCTCCCTCCGCCCAGACGGTTCCGCTGGCCTGCGCGCTGTAGGGACGACAGTAGCCGTCATCGGAGAGCGCGTGTTGTTTGGAGAACTCGACGAAGAAGCCCGGTGAGCCCAGCACGTTGACCCCACCCGCTATGGCCAGATCACAGTCATCGTTTTGCAGGGAGCGCACCGCGACGTGGAACGCCACCAACGCGGACGCGCACGAGGAATCCAGGGTCAGCGCCGGACCCGTCAGCCCGAGCGTGTAAGCGATCCGGCCCGAAATCACGCTGAGTGCGGTGCCGGCCAGCAGATGACCGCTGTGTTCCGAGAATTGGGCCATCTCCGGGCCATAGCCGGTGGCAGAGGCGCCGACAAAGCAGCCCACATCGTGGCCGGCCAGGTCGTCGGGGTTGATGCCACTGTTCTCACACGCGCGCCACGCCACGCGAAGCGCGACCCGCTGCTGGGGATCCATCACGACGGCCTCACGGGGTGAGATGCCGAAGAATTCCGGGTCGAATGTGGTTGCCCCGGTGAGGAAACCACCACGGTCATGAATCTCTTTGAAGCCGTTACGGCGCGATCCGGCGAGCAGTTCGCGCACTGCCCAGCCGCGGTCGGTGGGAAACGGACCCAGCGCCTCACGGCCGTGCGCCAACAGATCCCAGTAATCCTCGGCGGTTTCGATCCCACCGGGTGCCTCCACACCCATCCCCACGATCACCACCGGGTCGGCACGCTCGGCGTCGACCCGGTCGTCAGGCATTGATATCACCCGGCATTCACCTGCGCGGCGATCGCTTCGACATGGTCATAGACGTAGAAGTGCCCGCCGTCATACAACGACATGGCAAAGGACCCGGCGGTGTGCTTTTGCCACTGCCGGAGCACACCGGTCGCGATGCGGTGGTCATCACGGCCACCCAGCACGTGAATGTCGGCACCGATCCGAACATCCGGGCTGGGCTCATACCCGTTGAAGGCCTGGTAGTCGGCGCGCACCGCGGTGGTCAGCAATTCGGAGAACTCTTCGTCGGCCAGCAGTTCGGGGTCGGTACCACCCAAGTCGGCGATATCGGCCAGCAAGCCGTCGTCACTGGTCGGCAGTTCGGGCATGTCGGCGACGACGCATGGCGGCGGGCCCGCCGATACCCAGAGCTTGTGCACGGCAGCACCGTGCATTTCGGCGACCCGGGCGAATTCGAAGGCGACCACCGCGCCCATGCTGTGCCCGAACAACTGCAGTGGCGCGACGCTGGGCCATGGTGCGGACCGAAACAGGCTGACGGCAAGGTCGTGCACGCTGTCGTGAGCGGGTTCGCTGAGGCGGTCGGCCCGCTGCGGGTATTGCACGATGTAGGTATCGGCGCCGGCGGCCAGCGCGGCTGCCAGTATCCGGTAGCTTGTCGCGGCCGCGCCGGCATGCGGAAAGATCACGATGGCGCCGGTGGATGACCCGTTGTGGCGGCCCGGGGTCAGTTTGATCCAGGATGGGAACGTGGCAGACACGGCGATAAGATTATTCAATGTCATTGTGCTGTTTACGATTTCGTGGGTTGCTGAGAGGACGCCAAAACCGACTCGGCATCCATGCCGATAACCTCCAGATACAGCTCGGCGACCTGGTCGAGGCGGCCCGGGTCGCGCTCGGCGGCACTGAGCACCGTGGCCAGCGCCGACACGGTTCGGTTGGCGAAGATGTCGGCGACCATGATGTCCGGTGCATCCAGCCACGCCCGAATCCGCCCCACCGCCTGGGTGGCCAGCACCGAATCGCCGCCGAGCGCGAAGAAGTCATCGTCGACTCCGACGTTTTCCCGGCCGAGTAGATCACCGAAAATCATTACCAGTG